>JADFJC010000067.1 GCA_022566315.1 Planctomycetota bacterium | reverse complement strand
CCCAACTGCAAAGCCAATAAGGATTGCCAGGATGGTATTACGCAAATTGCGTCTCATCTAACAGGTCTCCGTAGAAAGCGAAAATGCAGGAAATCTGCATCATAGCTGCGGACTTTCTTTTTAGAGAGGCTTAATTAGCTCGATATATTTGAGCAGCCCCTGGTTTTCTTTAAGATACCAAATCTGTCCTGAAAAGGCAACTGTCAAGGATGTGTCTTACACAAAGTAAAACCAACTCTGCTGAAGGGCTTTGTACAAATGGTTGGTGAGGAGGAAACGTGAGGAATATGCGTTTGATAAAATGCTACTTGTTACGGTTGCGTTTGTTGCGGGAATTTGGTATTTTTTGTCATATATCGAGGCTTGGCTGTGTGGCTAAGTATATCAAAGGGGAAAATTCGGTTGAAAAAAGGATTATTGGAGGCAAGACCATGAAGCGAGTTGCAGAAAGATTGTTGGTATTGAATGTTCTGGTAATAATTTTGTCGGCATTGATGGGCTGTCAGGGCATGTTCGGGCCGACTGAGCCGAGCAAAAAGATAATGCTCTTCAACGGCAAAGATTTTACCGGCTGGAAGTTGTTCATCCCGGATAAAGAAATTGATGTGAACAAAATTTGGTCGGTAAGAAATGGCGTTGTGCGTTGTGAAGGAAAGCCCAACGGTTATATGCGGACCAAAGCCGAATATAAAAACTACAAGCTGCATCTGGAATGGCGCTGGGCGGGCGAACCAGCCAACAGCGGTGTGCTGCTGCATTCCAGCGGGCAGGATAAAGTATGGCCCCGATGCATCGAGTGCCAGTTAAAGGCGGGCAGGGCCGGTGATTTTGTTCTTATCAACGGCACCGGTGTTACTGTTGACGGCCGGGACAGACAGGATGTTAACAAGCAATTCGTTGGGGTAGCCAAGAAACAGCAGAGCAGTGAAAAACCGCCGGGACAATGGAACAGCTATGATATCTATTGTGACCAAGACGTTATTCGCTGTTATGTCAATGGTGTTCTACAGAACGTGGGGACAAATGCTACGGATACTTCCGGGTGGATATGCCTGCAGAGCGAAGGTGGTCCGATTGAATTTCGCAATATATATATTGAGCCGCTGGATTAATAAAGAGCAGACCCTGCTCGCAAAAGAAACTGGTTAATAATACCAATTTATCTTTGTGAAAGGAGAGATTATGACCAAGAGAGTTGTGTCCTGTTTTTTAGTGTTTGTGATTATGTTGGGATGCATATCCTGCCGGCGAACAGTGGACATCTGGCAGGATTAGCTGTGAGCCGAGGAGATTTGGAATATGATGAGTAGAACTCAGGAACCTGCACGGCTGACGATTTTGTGTTTGTTGGTTGTTTTTGGCTTTTGCACGGTGCTTTGTGCGAAGCGGGAGGGCCCGGTCTATTATGACGTCAAAGACGTTGGCGAACCGGCGGCGGAAGTGCCTCTTATTGAACCCTGGAAGGTTGTGCCCCTGGATGCCGAATACGGTGGGCAGTGGGTTGTGGCGGGTGACCTGGACGGTGATGGCCAGGTCGAAATCGTCAGTGCTGAGAACGTGAATAAAAACGACGTTCATTACACCAGTACGGTGGTGGCCCAGAAACTGGACGGGTCAGTCTTGTGGCGGTGGGGTAATCCCGCTATCGGGCGCAAGATATGGCACCACGATGTGGCCTGTCAGATTCACGACTGGGACGGTGACGGCAGGAACGAAGTTGTGCTTTGTACGAAAGGTTTCTTAGTTGAACTGGACGGGGCGACCGGTCGGGAACGCAGGCGGATTGCTATTGCCGATGACGCTACGGATTGCCTGGTGTTTTGCAATTTGAGCGGTGGCCGTTGGCCGAGTGACGTATTAGTCAAGAATCGATACCATCAGATTTGGGCCTACGACTACGCAGGCAATCTTCTCTGGACTGTTAAGGACCCTGGTGGCTATCGCACCGCTCATCAGCCGCGGCCTATAGATATCGACGGGGACGGGCGTGATGAGATTATGGCGGGTTATGCGATGCTGAACGCCGATGGTTCGGTGCGCTGGGTATATAAGTCGAAGAAGGTTGACCAGGCGCGCGGGCATCTTGACTGCAGTAGGATTGTGCGGCGAGGTGAGAAGCCGGAAGATTTCAGGCTGGTGCTGACGTGCTGTGGGGCGAATAATGTGGCTATGGTGGACGGAACCGGCAGGGTCCTGTGGGAAGTTGCCGGGCATCATTTTGAGTCGGTGGATGTTGGCAGAGTCTTTCCCGGCGTGGCTGGGCAGCAATTGGTTGTTGATATTGACCATCAGCCCCTTGGCAAGAGTCCTCTTTGGGTGCTGGATGAGAAGGGTAATTTTCTTGGGCGGATTGTAACCGACTACAGCCGACATCACTGCCTGCTGGACTGGACAGGTGACGGCGTGGATGAAATCTTAGTTGCCCACAATGGGTGTATCTATGACCATCATGGCAAGTGTATTGGCGTTTTTGCCGTGCCCGGGGGTGGATTAGCGGGCAAGAGTAAGGGAGAGAGGAGTATGCTCATCGGTGATGTGACGGGTGATGGAGTACACGATGTGATGATGGTAACTCCAGAAAATGTTTACATTTATATAAACAGGAAAGGGGTAAAAAACAGGGACCCGGTTCGGCCTGGGACCGAATTCAATTTCACTTTGTATTAATATAACAATAAAACAGATTAAGGTAAAAGGAGAAGATTATGGTGCGCAGATTATTGACTATTGTATGTATCGGAGTATTGATATGGTTGGTCGGCTGTGGGGAACTGGGGCCGGGCGCGGAGAAGAGCGGGGCTGGCTTTGTGAAGCTGTTCAATGGCAAGGACCTGAGCGGCTGGGAGACGAGCGGTAATGCCAGATGGTTCGTCGAAAACGGCAACCTTGTGGGGACGCAGGGTGAGAATAACGCTCCGGGCGACCTGTTTACGACAGGTACATACAAGGATTTTCTGGTGACCCTTACCTACCGGGCTGAGTGGCCTTGTAACAGCGGCCTCTGGTTCCGCTACCAGTCACCCCAGAAGGCGTACCAGGCCGACATCCTCGAATACAAGAATCCGGTGTGCTACTCGGGGACATTATATTGTCCCGGTAAGATGTTCCTCGCGATGAATACGGACAAAAGCATAGTGGACCGCGAGGGCTGGAATACGATGAAGGTTCGTGCTGAGGGTGACCATATTCAGATATGGCTTAACGGCCATAAGGTTGCTGACGTGCACGATGACACCACTGATTCAGGCAAGTTTGGCTTTCAGATCCATCCGGGAGACCAGTTCGGGCCGATGAAAATTGTTGTCCGTGAGCTGCTGCTCAAGGAGTTATGAGAGCGTTCGCGAAACAACTCAAATATAACTGCACGCCCCCCCCAGGGCAGGCCTGGGGGCTAAATATTTTTTGCGATGCGGTCAAGCTGAAGATTCTGCCGGTGTTTCATCCTGGATGTAGCTTTTTTCTTTGTAGCCCCTGGCGACAAAAACGAAAATAACTGCTGTTACCAGCATCATGATTGTGAAGAACCAGTAGTAGTTGGGACCGGCGAGCTTGCTGGAGCCGTCTTCATTTTGGATAAAGGCGTTGACAGCGGCGGTGAAGGCATTTCCGAGTGAAATCGACAGGAGAAAGACTGCCATAATGAAAGACTTCATTTTCTTTGGTGCCTGAGTATATGAGAACTCCAGACAGGTGATTGAGACCATTATTTCTGCAGAGGTAAGCAGTGCATACGCAAGTACCATCCATCCGATGCTGGGTGTTCCGCCGGCGACAATTCCTCTTTCAATCAGGGCTGAGACGGCGAAAGGTGAAGCTGCCAGAAGCAGGCCCAATCCTATTTTGCGCAGTGCCGTCAATGGGAATATCTTGTTTATTGCCGGATATATAGCGTAAGAAAAAACAGGAATAAAAATCAGTATCATCAGTGGGTTGAGAGCGACAATCTGGGTAGGCAGCCACTGATGGCCCAGCCAGTTGCGGTTCATTTTCTCGGCCTGTAGCATCCAGGATGAGTCCATTTGGTCGAACAGTGCCCAGAACGGCGCCACGAAGACAAAGATAATGCACAGCTTTCCGATGGCCCTGATACCTTCACCACTGAAGCACTCCTTGACAAATTTGATGCCGCTGCGTGGAATGTGAACAAATTTCTTTCTTCCGAGCCAGAATACGAAAGTGGCCAGTGCCATAAAGCATCCTGGTACTCCGAACGCGACTTTTGGGCCGTAGCGGTCCATCAATATGGGTACAAAGAAATTCGAAAGAAAGGCGCCCAGGTTGATGGCGAAGTAGAACCAGCTATATATTTTTGCCATAAGGTGCTTGTTGCTTTTCCCAAACTGGTCGCCGACGTTGGCCGAAACGCAGGGCTTTATCATTCCTGAGCCGATTGCGATGAGTATCAGTCCGGTGGCAAGCCCAAGGCGTGTTTGATTGAATGCCAGCGCAAAGAATCCGAAGCAGTAAACTATCGAAAAAAAGAGGATAGTTTTGTATTTACCGAGCCAGATGTCGGAGACCAGTGCGCCGAGGAGCGGGGTGAAATAGACGGCTGAGACGAACAGGTGAAACCAGATTTTGCTCTGCTCCCTGGTCATAGGGGCAAACTCGCCGGCGGCGTTTAGCAGGAAGTGGGTCATGAAAAAGACGAGGATACACCGCATGCCGTAGAAGGCGAAGCGCTCGGCGGCTTCGTTGGTGAGGATGTAGGGTATGCCTGCGGGCATTTTTTTCGATGGAAGCGGTGCGGTGAGGTACTTGTTCTCGGCCATGATGAACTCTCTAACTTTCTTTCTTATATGTGCCAGGGAACCCCACGTGAAACGTGGGGCTAAATATTTAGCCTGCGGTTTCACCGCAGGTTTTAACGCTATATAGTACATTTGTTAGCGCCGGGGTTCAAAGAAGAAATGGCCGAATGTGAAAAATAACAGAGCTGCCCATCTGCAATTTCAGAAGCTGCTTGATTTCGGTAGTTAGAGGTGATAATATCCTTCAGAGAAAAAAAATTCTTGATAACAAAATGGCAATACGAAATTTAACAGGAGTATAAAGCTATGAAAACTTTATCAACTCTGGTCATTATGTTGACAATGAGCATTATTGTATCTGGTTGTGCATCTAACGCTAAGGAGGCAGATCTGGAAGGCTTCATTACAGCGCACGTGGAAAAAATCAAACCTATGGAGAAGGAGGCGAGTCTTGCTTCGTGGGATGCTGCAATTAGCGGTAAGCCGGAGGATTATGATAAAGTCAGCGAATTAACACTCAAAGTCCGCCAGGTTTACAACGACCCTGGTGAGTTTGTTTTTCTTAAGGACATGAAAGAGTCCGGCCAGGTCAGGAACGCCATATTGGCTCGACAATTGGATGTACTGTACAACACTTATCTTGAGACCCAGATAGAGCCGGAGCTGTTAAAGAAAATAATTGAATTGGGCACGGAAATTGAAAAGAACTTCAGTACTTTTCGCGGCACCATTAGAGGAAAAAAGGTTACCCTCAATGAAATTAAGGAAATTCTAAAAACCCAGACAAATTCCCGTAAGAGAAGGCAGGCATGGTTAGCCAGCAAGCAGGTCGGCACCGTCGTTGCAGATGATATCATCCGATTGGTCAAGCTGCGAAACCAGGCGGCCCGAAAGCTTGGCTTCGACAATTATCATACTCTTTCTTTAGCCACTGCCGAGCAGGATGTAAAAGAGCTGGACCGGCTTTTCGAGGAACTCTACGAATTGACCAACGAGCCTTTTGCTAAATTAAAAGCTGACCTGGACGGTATATTAGCTGCCAAATACGACGTGGCCGTTACGGAGCTTATGCCCTGGCATTATCACGACCCGTTCTTCCAGGAAACACCAATGGTATATGACCTGGATCTGGATGCATATTACGAAGATAAAGACATCAAGGAATTGGCAGCAGAATTCTACGCCGGTATTGGACTGCCTGTGGAATCCATTCTTGCCAACAGCGACCTGTATGAGCGCGAAGGCAAAAATCCACACGCTTTTTGTACGGATATTGACCGTCAAGGTGATGTGCGGATTCTGTGTAACATTAAAAATAACGAGAACTGGATGGAGGTAACATTGCACGAATTAGGCCACGCTGTTTATAGTAAATACCATGACCGGCAAGTGCCGTATTTGCTCAGAGAACCTGCGCATATTTTCACGACGGAAGCTATTGCTATGTTCTTCGGTCGATTAAGCCGTAACCCCGCCTGGATGCAGCAAATGTTAGGACTTTCAGACCAGCAGCGAGCCGAAATCGAGAAAGTAAGCGGCAGGTATGCACAACTCAAACAACTCATTTTTGCCCGCTGGGACATGGTGATGTACCATTTTGAAAAGCAGCTTTATGCAAATCCTGAGCAGGACCTGAACCGGCTTTGGTGGCAGATGGTTGAGAAATACCAGCTTGTGAAAAGACCCCGGGGCCGTAATAAGCCGGATTGGGCCGCTAAAATTCATTTTGCCATTGCGCCCTGTTATTACCATAACTATATGTTAGGTGAATTGCTGGCATCTCAGTTACATCATCATATAATTCACAAGATTCTAAAGCTTGAATCAGATGAAAACCTCAGCTATATTGGCCGGCGTAAGCTCGGTGAGTTTCTGAGTGAAAATATCTTTGAAGCCGGGGCGGTTTATCATTGGAACGAAATGATTAAGCGGGCGACGGGGGAGGAATTGACGGCGAAATATTTTGTGGAACAGTTTGTCAAATAGCAGGGCAGATGAAAAGTAAAAAGATGTTTGAATAGATTTCTCGACTCCGCTTTGCTCCGCTCGAAATGACAATGGGTGCGCTTTTAGATACGCAATACGAGATACGATATGCGATTGACGAGATACAGGCAATTGCCTCTGTAACGAAAGGATAGTAAGAGGGATTTTCTATGAATTCAGAAGGAAAGTCGTTGGCGGAAATTACAGTTAAGGCGGTTGTTTTGGGCATAGTGCTTTCAGTAGTGCTGGCGGCAGCAAACGCATATCTGGGTCTGTTCGCGGGGATGACGGTCTCGGCGTCGATACCGGCTGCAGTGGTCTCTATGGGTGTATTGAGACTGTTTCGGCGCAGCAACATTCTGGAAAACAATATCGTCCAGACCGCGGCCTCGGCGGGTGAGTCATTAGCTGCGGGTGTGATATTTACACTGCCGGCACTGGTGATATTAGGTACGTGGGAAAGTTTCAGCTTCAAGTGGGTGGCAATAATCGCGGGGTTCGGCGGAATCTTGGGCGTGCTGTTCACGATACCTTTGCGGCGGTCACTGATTGTCGAAGGCAAGTTGAAGTTTCCGGAAGGCATAGCGACGGCAGAGATCCTTGAGACGGGACAGAAAGGCGGCAAGGGTGTTTTGCTTATCGCCAAGGCTGCGATTGCGAGCGGACTGTTCAAGATTGGGGCTGGTGGATTGGGGCTGTGGCTTGAGATAGTCGAAGGCGCCAAAGGGATAGGGAGTTCAATTGTGTATTTCGGCTCGAACCTAAGCCCGGCGCTGCTTTCGGTGGGATATATTGTGGGGTTGAATATCGCAGTTCTGATTTTCATCGGCGGCGCGGCTAACTGGTGCGCTGCTATCCCGGTCGTGGCCGGACAAAACGAATGGCCTGTATATGAACTCAAGAGTGAGGCCAATGACCCCAACGCCTGGAATGCCTTTACTGAGGAATACAAAACTCCTGCTGAGAATGCATCGGCGCAGGAGATCTCCGAAGTGGAAAGCTATAACGCGGCAGTCAAAGACAAGCTTGGCCGGCCCGTAGAGGCAGGGAAGTATGCACATACGATATGGTCGGAGAAGACGCGATATATCGGTGTCGGGGGAATGCTGATAGGCGGCTTGTGGACCATCTTTCATTTGCGCAAGTCCCTGTTGAGCGGGATAACCAGCGGCCTCAAGGCGTATCGTGATTTGTCCGGTGGGGGGGCGGAAATACCCAGGACGGAAAAAGACATGCCGATGAAGTGGATACTGGTTCTTATAATCGGCTCGGTTGTGCCTTTATTCCTGCTGTACCAGGTATTCGTCCAGCAGATAACCGTATCGATTATGATGGCAGTGATAATGTTGGTAACGGGGTTTGTGTTCTCGGCGGTGGCCGGCTATATGGCGGGGCTTGTCGGCTCATCCAATAATCCTATATCCGGCGTAACGATAGCAACTGTGCTGGTTTCATCACTGCTTTTATTGTGGTTGATGGGCAAAGATGCGCCGAACGGCCCTGCCGCCGCCATCATCATCGGCAGTGTGGTCTGCTGTGCGGCGGCGATAGCGGGCGATAATATGCAGGACCTCAAGGCAGGTTACATTGTAGGGGCAACACCGTGGAAGCAGCAGGTAATGCAGCTTGTCGGGACGGTCTCGGCGGCTCTGGTTCTGGCGCCGGTAATGATATTGCTGCAGAAGGCATACGGTTTTGAAGGTCAGGCCGGTGCCGGGCCCAAAGCCCTGGCCGCACCACAGGCGAATTTAATGGCTTCGGTTGCAAGTGGTGTTTTTAAGGGTGTGCTGCCCTGGAATTATATCTGTATTGGGATGGCGGTCGCGGTTGGTGTGATAGCGCTGGATGTTTATCTGCAAAAAAGGGGCAGTTCATTTCGGACGCCGGTTCTTGCGGTCGCGATTGGTTTTTATCTGCCGTTTAAGTTGTCTGTGCCGATATTTGCGGGTGGGCTTATCCAATATGCTGTCAAGAGATATCACACGAAGAAGAATACCGCCAAGGAGCAGGTCGAAGAATCCGGTCGAAATGGGCTGCTGTTTGCTTCGGGCTTAATTACAGGGGAGGCATTGATGGGAATCCTTTTGGCGGTACCGATTATATTGCTCAAGGGTATCGATGTCGAGCTGCCTTATTGGTATATAGATGATGTTGTTGTGAAGCTATTGAGCGTATTCGGTATCAGTTTGCCATTCAAGCCGCCCGTAGGTGCCGTACTTGGAATAGCTCTGTTACTTGGCGTTGTATATTGGCTGTATTGCACCGCACGTGGCAGGCAGGAGGAATAAATCTACCACTCCCGCCACGACCAGACGAGTAAGGCCTCCATAAAAAAATATCGGTCTTGTCGAAGGACACGTCGAGAACGGAGTATGCCTTACGTCAGTGGCAGTCCGCAGTCCTAAGGACTCCTTACGGAGGACGCCTAACGGCGGAAAAAATAAACACAGAGACCTTGGTGACAAACAGCCGGGTCAATGGGTGGATAAAGTTAAAACCGTCGCAAAACGTCTTAGAAAATTAAATTCCTTTTTCTCCCCGCACATGGGGTTTATCCTTATGATTTGGCTTCTTCCTGTTCTGTAATGACATGGAGGTCTGCTATTACGTCAAAGTCTTTTGCGTTATGCGTAAGCAAAGGAACGCCGTGGCGGACGGCGCAGGCGGCAATCCAGGCATCCGCGCAAGAAATTGGGTGCCCCTTGCGTTCACGCCCGGCAACAATGCGACCATAACACCTGGCGATATCGTGATCATAGGGAATCACGACGAAGTTTCTCAGCGTGGTCTCCAGTTGCTTCCGTTTTTTCTCTCCCCATCTTGCTTTTTCCACGCCGAAGTATAATTCGCCAACCGTGATAAAAGAGATGGAAACCAGTTTCCCTTGGAGATGCTGGCTATACATCTCGGCAAGAGGGCCGCCACGCATGGTGTAGGAAACGATGTTTGTATCAATGATGATCTTCGGCGAGGTCATGACGGATTCCCTCTCGTAATGCTCTGTTCCCTGAGTTGATGGATTGAATCCTCGAATCCGTCATCGTCTTCACCGGGCCACGTCCCGAACAGTGCACGCACATCGGCCATTGGATTGACCCCCTGGGACGCGGCCAACTCCTCAATCGTCGGCGATTGCCAAAAATCTGTGGGAAGCGGCGTCCCTCGCGGGAGAAGGTCGGCGTTATCCTCTTGGCGATTTTCCAATCGCTCGATATCGTGTATTCTGATGGTTGTGATTTTACCTGTCGTGGGATCCTCCTTTGCTTCGCCGATAATCTTGACATACTGAAGCATGTCCTCCAGGACTTCTTCCTTTTGTTCTTCGTCGAAAAGACAAATTACGGGATCTCCAACCGAGGGGTGAACACGACACCGCGTACCATGTTCCTTGAAGTCGGCCATCAGAAGCCGACCCTCAATAGTGCGTATGTTAACCTGTGGCCCTTGAATGCGTTCCTGGAGTCGTTGATAGCCTTCCTTTGTATAGTTTGCAACAAGCGGCGTCCGCCGGTGGTTGAGCGTGAATATGATTTTATTGACGCCTTGATTGAAGAGTATGCCGGTGTCACGCCAAGCCAACAGTACACCCGCGTCAAAACCGGCAGGCATCGCTGTTCCGATTTGCTGAACCTGCTCCAAGCCCTCAAGCGCCTTTTCCAGTATCTCCACACCCAGATCCATTTCCGGCAAGGACTGTACGGTCTGCCTTCTTTCAAACCCAAGAATCGTCGCCGGACTTCCGTGGGTCAGGAGTGTTAAATCCAATGCAATCTCTTCTTTGATGCTCTTTGGTTGTGGTCCCTTGCGAACGCTGTCGGCCTCGCCGAATAAGACCCTGCCGCTACGCTGAAGCGCCTTGTTGAATTGCGAAAGAAGCCGTAAAAGATGGCTGACGGATATACGTCCGGCCCCGATAGCATCACCTTCGAGGTGGATTTGTAGAAAATGATTTTGTTTCTGTTCAGGCATATCATGTTTCTCCTTCTATTTATAAAGTTCCCCGCAGGGCTTTAATTTCTTCTTTCGAGAACAAAGACAAGCGATAATTGCTGTCGGAGAGTATCGTTTGTATTAGATCATCCTTGGTCATTTTTCTTCCTGTAATAAATTACGACCAGCTTCATTTTGCGCCTTTTTTGCCGTTTTTTGCCTCACTCCCTTAAAATAAACAACTTATACGTCTTTTGGCCCGTTTGTAATGCCACGATGTAAACTTACAACGGCTCAATGTAACCTTACAATGTCATATTGTAAGCCTGCAATGCCATAATAAGCTTACAATACCACGATGTAAGCCTGCAACGCCTCAATGTAAAGCTGCAATATCATGATGTAAGCTTACAACATCGAAAATTAAAACAAATAATCCGCAAATTCAACATTGTTGAATTTCATGGAACGTCAACATTATAATTCGCCAAGAGTGTCGACAAATCTGTGGCCATCTTCGGTGCGTTATCTTTTACGAATTCATATTCTTGTAGTGCAAGTTCATGTTGGCCGGTAGCAGCATAACAACCTGCAAGGTGAAAGTGTGCTGGGACATAGTTAAGGTCAATCTCCAGGATTTCCTTGAACGCTTTTATTCCGGTTTTGTTATTCATTTCAGCAAGTAATTCCGCAGCCATACATAGCAGCTCCACCTTATCATCTGCATCATCTACCAAATCTGTAGCGCGCTTTAGTTCTTCGATTGCTATTTCTCTATTGCCACATTCGTAGTCAGCAAAACCCTTGACGCGAATACAAGTTTCTTGTCTGTCGTCTGTAGGGGATAACTCATCAGCAAACATGATATCGGGATCGCCAGGGACTATTCTATATTCTCTTATTATCCGTAATGCGTTTGTATAATGGATTCTACCAAGACCGCCGTGGGCAAGCGGGTGGGATGGATTGATTTCGATTGCGCGCATGTAGAGAGAAGCAGCCTTCTGATCATTATGTGCTCCTGAGAAGTATAGAGCATTTGCATACCAGCAGAGAGTAAAGTAGTCATTTGGATTTCGAAGGTTTTCAATGCACGCAAGCCGTTTGGCCGTTTTGTAGCGCTCTTTATAGAAGGCTTGAACCGCTTTCCTAAGCAACCAGCTTGGATTTTTGGAAAGCTCTTGCAATATTGCTTTGCTCCTTTTACTTATAACACCATCATTACGGTGTTACTCAACTTACCTTCACCGTATTTATTTACCGCTATAACACGATATTCCAGTTCTGTTTTTTCCGGCTGGGCTACTAAAGCCAACCAATACTCTCATAAAGTAAAGCCCATCAGCGAAAAAGTCAACTGATTTTGTCGATAACCAGGTTCGGCTCTCCCAGCGCGCCGGGATTTGCTATGGCGTATAATATGGGTAATTTCCTGAGGAGGAAAAGGGGGCAGGAGCATTTTCTGCCTCGGCCGCTCAGACGTTATGAGGCCTGCTCGTACGAGCCTGCTTTGTCATTTGAGGTTTGGATCCATTCGACAGCGCTCAGAGCCTGCCCTGAACGTAGTTGAAGGGACAAGCTTATTTATTGAGAGCTTCGGATTTAGTGCTTCGAGATACGCTATCCGCTATACGCTCCACACTTTACGCTAAACTCTACGATATACGCGATACGCGATACGCAATACGAACTTCGAGTCTCGGAGATTTTTCAGGATTTCACTCGAAATCTAATCTGTTTTATGGTATAATATGTATCTAACTATGGATGGTTCATAGTTCGTTGTTCATAGATAACAGACATCAGGGGGTTCCTAATGGCCATCGTTTTACAAAACGCCGGAAAACAGGGATTTTTTGTCATATCAATCCGAAATAGCGGAAAAACTACGAAGTTTTGACTACTTTTTATGCAAAACAAACCCAATTTGCCAGAGGGTAAAATTGATGCAAAGTGTGTATTTACAAAGGATTATGAAGAAAAATGCGGCTAAGGGCTATGAAAAAACAAAGCCAATGCAAACCCAAACAAACCCAATTTCAAACGGGCCGCCTTTTTTCTGGTTTGCAATGCCTTTTGTTTCAATCTTGTGGCTGAAAATTTCGTTGTGCCGGCGCAATACGTCACGATTCAGAGCAAGACTGCTTTTGATTGCGGAAAAGCTAAAGTTTACGAATCAGAGTTCGCCTTCAACTGACGAATTTTCTCAAGACTATCGGCGAATTGTTCCCGGGCCTTGTCTATATAGGCATTGACCTCATCGATATATCCATCGGCTGAGGCCGACCAGACGCGGTTGAGATACCGTTCACCGGCGGCAAAGCAGCTCATCACATCGGCATACGCGCCGAGGCCGTAAGTGTGGACAATGCTCTGGCGGGTCTGGACAAATATATTCAGGTCCTCGACAAATAGTTCGTCGATGCGATGGCGGACGTCGTAGGTGTTGATGGAGTGTTTTTCTGTATTGAGCCGGGTCATATTTTCAACAATTCGGCCCAGACTGGTCTCAATAGAATGGATGTTTGAAGTCAGCTTTCCTTCCGCTCGGTTTTCCTGCCGTTCTCCAAGGTGAACCAGCACAATACCCACGGCACCGGCAAGCAGCGCAGTTACAAAATAGCTCCATTGTACATTTTGTTCATCTACGACGGCTGCCAACGAGCCGACTAAGAAACCAACAGTTATTATTAGAAATCCAAGTTTTTTCATCATTAGTTCCTATTTGCTTATTGAGCCGGCGATAACAAAATACAAAGCAAAGCCAACTCCGACTAATGCTTCTCCCACGATAAGGCCTGCGGCGACAGGTATTCCAACCTCTTCGCTGAATTGCGGGCCCTTTTTCCAGTCCACGAAAAGCCGCAGCAGCGTTCCGATGCTGTAGGTCAGGACGATGGCAAATGGCAGATAGAAGCCGAGGCCGACAAGAATACCCAGCCCACCTATGCCACTGGCGCTGAGCAGGGCGCCGAGACCGGCACCGGCGATGTACTTATGCAGGGGGACATCTCCGCCCAATATACCCTGAATTGTGCTGGCAAGGGCCTGAGCCTGGGGTGCGGGCAGACGGTCACTGCCCAGGCCATAAGCCTTGTGAAGAACGAATATCAGTGCCATTATCACGATAGGCCCCAGCCAGGTGGCTAAGAACTGGCCGATCTGTTGTTTTCGGGGCGAGGCGCCTACGAGATAGCCGGTCTTCAGGTCGAGCATCAGGTCGGTGGCCTGTGCCATTGCGACGCACGCAGCCGCTCCAACCATAATCGACGAGACTATCGATGCGGTATCGCCAAGGCCTTTGCTTATGACAATCAGGATAGTTACTGCGATAAGGGTCATTCCGCTCAGCGGCGACCAGTTTGTTCTGCCGATGCATTCAGATAAAATAACACCTGCGACCCATATCCAGGCGGTGCCCAAAAGTGCCATCAGCCCTCCTCGAATGATGCCCATCTCCTTTACAGAGGTAATGGAAATGACGAAAAGCAGAATCGTCGCGCCGGCAATGCCGATATAAAGCAGGCGAATCGGCATCTCGTCCTTCGACAGGGCAGTTTTCATTTTGGCTGCATTGTGCATGCTGCGAACGGCACTGACGATGAGCGGCAGCGCCAGGACAATGCCGGCCAAAGCGCCGCCGATGAGCATGCCGATACCTACCGGCCTGAATAAGCTCAATCTCATATAATCGGGCATTGTCTGTTCAAGTGTTGCAAGTGTTTCTGGTGCCGGCAGCAGGTCATACGCCGCCAGAATCGGGGCTAAAATCCAGTAGCAGACGAAACCTCCGATGACGAAGTAAAAACCTCCCCTGCCTGATATAAAGCCGATACCGATAGTCATCAGAGAGATGTACCAGACGCCATTCATATATTCCGGCATTCCAATCAGCTTGCCGAGGTTCCAATACTCGAATCCGCTCAGTCCCTTGATTTGGCCCATATACTGGCTTACGAAATATATGATGCCGCTTACCGCTATACCTGAGAGCAGCAGCAGGGCTTTGTGGACGCCGGCGCCGGGTGATTTTAGGATTGTTGCGACGGCCACGCCGCCGGGGTAGGTCAGCCGTTCGAAATCAATCATCTGTTTGCGGAGCGGAATAATAAAGGCGATGCCCAAAATTCCGCCGGCAATGCACGCAAAGACCATCAAGACGGCGTTAAAGTCGGTTCGGCCTAAGATAAATAAAGCCGGGACAGTGAACATCATACCGGCTGAGGCGCCGTTGACCGAACTGGCGATGGTCTGGTTGATGTTGTTCTCGACGATACTGCTTCGGCCCATTATGCCGCGCAGAATCCCGAATCCCAAAATAGCAGCCAGCTCCGAGCCTTCGATGGAAAAGCCGAGTATCAAACTGGCGTAGCCGATGCTCAGGGCAATGAGTATCCCCAGACCGTAGCCTACCAGCACTGCGGTCAGGGTAAGCTCCGGATAAGGTCCGGTGCGTATGATTCTTTTTTCGCCGGCTTCTGTATCCGCCATCAATAACTATCCTTTGCAATTCGATGGAATCTATTTGTGCGGCAGCATCGGCCCGGCCCGATTAAGAAACTGTATTGGAACACCCCAGGGGTCTCGCAATATAATTAATTCATCGCCTGCCGGCGTAATGTTCACGTCCACTGCAATCGTCGCACCGGCGGCAATCAATTTCATGGTAATTGCTTTGACGTCATCGACCATAAAGGCAATATGAAGCGACAGTGGATTCATTGAGCGATAATCCGGCACTTCATCCGGCGGATTATTGTAAAGCTCCAGCATCATGTTGCCGCCGGCGTCGGAGATAAAACGCATGTTGGCCGGAGGTGGGCCTTTCCTGACAATCTTCATCCCCAAATTCTCACAATACCACTTGGCCATAGCCGTCGGGTCTTCGACATTGATTGCAACGTGCTCAAGGCGTATTCGGTTCTTACGTCCGGCAAAGGCAGAACCGTCATCCTTTGTTTTCGCTGACTCAGTACAGCCGGCGAACATTAATGCGGCGAACACAAGAACCGTCATTAGTAACCTGTTTACTATTGCTCTGCATACCATACTACAACTCCTTTCCGGCCTAACTGAAATTAACGGAGAAGGCGGGATTCGAACCCGCGGTAGGGACAAGCCCTACACAGCCTTTCCAAGGCTGCTCGATAAGCCACTCCGACACCTCTCCGGCGCCATTTACTATTGGCTATTTTCTATTTATTATTTTTAAGGACTTCTGATTTTCCTGACTAATATAGCGGCAACAAGAAGGATTTGCAATTATAATTAGCCGAAGGGAAAGTGAAATAAAACGGCTGGAGCTTCGCATTGCGGAGTTGTCAATCTAATCACTGTTGAGTGTTTTCGATTCGGCGACGTTGAAAGAAGTCTTGCAGCAGTTTGCCACATTCTTCTGCTAAGACACCGGATGTAACTTCGAGCCGGTGATTGAGTCTTTCATCTTGTACAATGTTGTACAGACTTTTGCACGCGCCTGTCTTTGGATCATCACATCCATAGACTAACCTGTCCAATCTACCCAACACCAGTGCCCCTGCACACATAGGACAGGGTTCCAACGTAACGTATATCGTACAGCCGTTCAATCGCCAGCTTTCCATAAATGCCGCCGCCTGCGTCAAAGCGATTATTTCAGCGTGGGCTGTCGGGTCGTTGAGCTGCTGCCTTTGATTATATGCCTTTGCGATTATCTGGTTTTGATAAACGATAACCGCCCCGATAGGGACATCGCCGTTTTCTTCGGCAATCCCGGCTTGCTCAATGGCCATTTTCATATAACGCTGATCGTCTTTGAGATTTTCCACTGTACATTATATCCGCATTGGCTACGAATGGTGGGCTAAAGCCCACTCTACGACTGTTTTTTAATCGATTTCTCCACTTAGCCCCCGTGCTTTCTTGCAGAAGCAAGAACGTGGGCTTCGGTCGAAATGACATATGGTCTTTTCTACAGAGCAAAATAGAAAATATCGTAGATCCGCCGTCTTTGGGCGGAGTCAATAATAAATCGTAAATTAAAAACTACCCCCAAGGGGAGTCGAACCCCTGTCTCCAGGATGAGAACCTGATATCCTAAGCCACTAGACGATGGGGGCAATAATCGCATCTCGTCGTTCGTATCTCGTATCTCGTTTTAGCAAGGGCGAGGCAATACTCATCACGCTTAACGAGATACGCTCAAATAGCGGCGGTTGGATTCGAACCAACGACCCTGGGCTTATGAATCCCATGCTCTAACCAACTGAGCTACGCCGCCGACAATTACAAGCAATGATAGGATAACAACTTCCAATATGTGCTGTCAATTAGTTTGCCGGAAAAATTGGCAAAAAACAACCAATCGTGCTTTTGTTCGCTTAGTGCGTAAAATATTTCATATCTTCACAGGGATACACATCAGAGAAATTTGAGAAAATATTTGATAAAAAAGATGATATTGAGTATAATATATGCCGATATTAACTTGCTTTCAGATGCACAAGTATATAAGCGGATAATCCGATAATACGAAGGAAAAAAGGAGAATAACAGTGCAATGTTCGCGAGTAATATCAATGGCGATTTTGTCGCTAATTACGATTAGCGTGACAGGTTGTTTTTCGTCTAATCCGGCAGACATAGAAGTATTTCTAAGGCCGGATAAGGTCGATGTTACAGCCGAAAGTTATGTTTTACAGCCGCCGGATGAGATAGAAGTGCATTGCTCCGAGGTGCCTGAGATAGACGGGCAACGGCAGCGGATTCGCCCGGATGGCAAGATAAGTTTTGAGGATTTGGGTGAGATAGAAGCAGCGGGCAAAACTCCTGCCCAACTTGCAAATATCCTGCGAGGGAAGGTTTTGGAGCTTTACAAATTAGAAGGTGATAAGCCTATCGATATTCGTATTGCTGCATACCAAAGCAAAGTGTATTACGTATTGGGTCAGGTCCTTTCTCCAGGGCCGAAAATCTATACCGGCCGTGATACGGCATTGACCGCTATTGCTCTTGCGCGACTCAACCCTATGGCCTGGAAAGAACGCATCCAGGTAATAAGGCCGTCGAGAGATAAAAACGTTAAGCCGAGAATCTTTGAAGTGAACTTTGAACGTATGGTTGTTCATGGCGATACGAGTAAAGACGTTCTGTTGCAGGAAGGCGATATAATTTTTGTGCCGCCGACGATATTGGGTGTTGTGGCTTTGAAGATAGAAGAGCTGCTTCGGCCGATTGCCCGGGCCTTTTCCGGGGCCTATATTATGCAGCAGCCCTGGGGAACCACCCGTGCGTACGGCGGCGGCGGGTATTGATAAGTTTTCCGGCTGCTGAGCTGTATATATAGTACAGGTTGATAAAGTAGTCAGGGTTGTGAGGGGTCATATCATTATGTCCAGGCATAGGACATTGAGGTTAATTCATCTTGCCGGCACGGTCTGGTTCATCATTTGCATTGGGTATATTTTAGTATTAACGTTACGGCAGGCCGGCGTTAATTGGTGGGTTGTATTTTCACTGTCCGGGCACGGTGCGTTAGTAGCTCTGGTGTTGATTAGTCTGTATTTATTCGCAATTTTCAGAGGGATTAGCAGCAGCCAAAAGGTGCAAATAGAACACCCACTCACCAGCGTGAGTTACTATAGGGCATTTTATGTGATAACACCTCTTTTGGGCGGGCTGGCGGGCTGCCTTGGAATGATAGGCGTCAGTACAATCGGCCAATTCCTATTAGGGGTTGCATTAGGAACATTGGGGACGACGTTTTTGGTCTGGGTGATTGTTGACCCTTTGACAGGACTGCTGGAGATGCTGTTGCCGCCTGCAAGCCGAAGGCACCGTTCCGAACGGCTGGTCCGGGCTAAAGCGCTTCGCCAAAGAAGACAAAAGGACCGTGAGAATTTGCTAAGAGATGTATTGGTTAAAGAAGAGCTGGAGCGGCGTCGCTGGCGGGAAGTGTTAAAACCAAAGGCTGAAAAATTAGCGGGAATGCTGACTGCTGATGAGATTGACTTCAAGCAGGTAGAGCGCCAGGCCGTAGATATGGGCGTCAATGCATGGCAAATTGGGGGACTGAGCTGTATGCGGGAGCTTCGCGATATGGCAATGGCCTTAGCCAGAGAGAGTAACAAGTCTGTTGTTGACTACATAGGTGTTTGGTGGGATGGTATCGGAAGCTGGCGGGAGCCGTCACTTCTCTGAAAGCCGGAGTTAATCATCGGATAAGTCCAGCGAATTCAGCCGAGATTGCGGGCCGCACTGGCAGTTAATTGGTTAATTTAAACTTTCAAATCTCTAATTCACTGGTACCGGGAGCACAATAAAAAATAAGGGCGAAGTAGTATGTCTTCGCCCTTATTGCTTTTAGTGTTGTTTGCTTCTTTTCACAGTGTTTTTCTTCTTCTGAGCCAGCCGACGAGGCCTAGACCAATACCGCCCAACAAAATAGCACCCGGAGCAGGGGCCCAGACCATGTTGTCCAGTGTGTACGTTTCGCGTATGTCATACGGACCCTGCAGGTGACCTTCGTCAAGGACTATACTGGTGAAATAGGTGTCTGAAACGAAGCCCCAGAATTCACCAGTATAGGTATTCGGAATGTCGCCCACGTACATCGATGTTCCGTCAATATGCACAGCGATACCCGTACCTCGGCCAGTCGGTGTCAGGTCCCAATTGCCGCCAAATGCATTTATGGACCAAGCAAAGGTGATGGTACTTAGGCCCTCTGCATCGTCAATACTGTCATTCCATACTCCACCCGATATCCCGGCGGAACTTGAAGTGCTTTTAGTAATGCTTACAATATGGGGATGCAGCGTGGTGTCTGCGAAATCTTCTTCCCAGTAGACGCCATTAACGGCAGACTCCCATGCTGACCGGTCAGTGTAGATGGTGAAGGTAGGAAGTGCATTGGCATTGCCAGCGAGAAATAACACTGCCGTACAAATTATTATTAATTTCTTTTTCATCTGTTAACCTCCTCCTCTCAGAGGTAAAACGTATTTTTTAAGGTTTATCTTAATTTTACTTTTGTTTGCATATTTGCATTTTCACAATTTGTTTTACTGCTACTCCTTTAATACTTTTCTGTAAAAACGGAAAACTTAATTAATAAGAATCCCATCAACCTCCAACTCAAAGGGCTTTGCGCGCACTAAGCTCTCCGAATAAGGGAGGTTGCTAAGTTTCAGGCCGAGTTAGGCGGTCCTCGGGGTAGTTGTTGGAAAACGAATGCTGGTGAAAAACAAATATACTGCTCGGCTCTCGGAGCCGGGCAGATAGTTGCAGGGTTCAGTAAGGATGAAAAATGCGTTATTGCGAATTGAGATCCTTCGCTACGCTCAGGATGACAAAGGGTTCGCTCAGAAACTACGCGCTTAAGCGATGCAATAAGATTGCTTCGGCTCGGACTTGCCCCTTCGACCCATTCGGCTACGCGCCTCGGGCACAAGTTCAGGGCTTCGGCTAATTCAGGGCTAAAGGCTCTTTGCGCTGACAATGATGAAAGGGACGCCGATAATGATGATAATGATAGTGACATTATGTGGTCCGGTATTCCGGCTAAATGGCGGAGCAGGCCGACGTATTGCGTGCCTTCAATATCACTGTGCAGACGGCAAGATTCTTCGGGCTGATGTAGATGTAAGGTAGCAGCATTAAAACAAGATTTTCGTTGAATATTTTTTTTGCTGATATGTGCTGCTAATTGTGGGATGGCATGAAATCCGGCTTGTCCTGCCCACAACAGGCCGACAAGGACTGCCAGCCAGACCTTGCGGTCTTTAACCAATGAAACGCAAAGGAATCCCGTTAGGACCATGAAAAGCGCAGCAGGTACGGGTGGCAAACTCTTTGCGCCAAGAGGTGGCGAGTCTGTAAAGTCAGCGGGTGGCTTTAGAATTTCTTTACCGATAGCTGCCAGGTGGGAATTGGAAGGTACGGTAATTTGGCTTGTTTCAGGTACATAGGTGACGTGCGCATCTGAAGCTGGTGAGACAGCAGCAGCAACGAAGTGCTTATTACAATCGCTCATTGTTGGTGCTGCGCTTATAGCCGTGGCCACAACGAGCGACAGCAATATAACCAGCAATTTATTATTTTTTCCTGATATCACTCCTCACTCCTTCGCCTCCTTGCAGGCTGCCTTACTCTCGAACAAGTAAAATGGCGCACCATTATACTAATAACGAATCTAAAGCTTAGTCATCCTCCATTGAGGGATGGCCTTATATCGCATTATTTTATCAAGTTTCAAATCGTATGTCCAGAAAAAAATGGGAGAAACGGAGGATTTTGCAAAAAATTTTTATTTTTGAGAATATGGTCTTTCTGTAGCTATATCACCTTTCACCACCGAGATAATCGTGAAAACTACAGAATTCTCGTAGAAGAGACGAAGCAAGTAGTTGGAATGATACTTTTGGTTTAGTCCTAAAGTGGTATGGGTTGAGGTTTGTTACGCTTCGGGCGATACCCATATTGGCTTGAACAGGGATGGTGTGATTGATTTTTTAGCGTCGTTCGCTTCTTTTCACAGCGTTCTTTTTTGCAACCAGCCGACAAGGCAGAGACCAATACCGCCTAATACGATAGCACCGGGAACGGGTATCGGTTCATAAGTAACTGTAAGGATGGATGATTCTAAGGTTATTGCCCACATGTCCATGTCATAAGGGTTCGTTGAATCAATACCCACCCATATATCAATATCCCCATCCATCAAGTCGGCAAATAAATCAGAGGTGAGGTTCAAGGTGGTTGTAGACCATTGGTCATCCCCGCCCTGAAGGCTTCCTATGTTCATACCGCTGGAGCCACCGCCAAGGATAATATCTATTTCAGAAGAAAAGTCCACGTCCCACGCCTTAATCGTTAATGTAGCGGAAATTATCGAGGCTGGTGCCGGTCCAGGCGGGCTAAAGGTGTGTGTCCAGCCCCAGTCTTCATCCCACCAACGGTAATAGATTGCATCAGGGTGGGGTGCGATTTTACCTAAAGAACTACCTGGAGATAGGAAGTACGTATTTGCTTGGCCATCGCTGGAATCAACCATATCCGCAACTGTTATACTTGCATAAGCTGGGTTGTTGACGGCCAGCATCAACGCTGCAAAAGCACAAATTGTAATTAACTTTCTCATAGTCTCATAATTTTGTTCTTTCAAAGGATGTGTATTCTAAGTTGTTTTAAAAAGTCCTGTTTTTTCTCAGCCAGCCGACAATTCCTACACCAACGCTGCCTAATATGATAGTACCGGGGGGGGGGATAGTCACCGAAGCATGGAATTTATCAATCTGACCGGAATCATTTCTAATCAGAAGAGCAACCGTATCGGTTCCGGTGGGAGTTAGCGTTGAAATATTCAAGGTTAAGTAGGCATTTCCTCCCCAGGGGGCAATTGCAGTCCAATCAGATATTGTAGTATTAGTGGTGCCATCGTTAGCCCAGAGCGCATATGACCAATTCTGCTGATTGTCATTATGGACTGTCAAACCGATAGATGATTTGGACTGTAAATCAACTGTAGTTCCTAAAGCGATGTAGTCGCCTGTGGAGACATTAGACACTGCGTATCCAACATCGCCCGTTAAAGGTGTTGTAAGATCACTATAACTGCTACCAGTGCTTATCGCAAGAACACCATAAGCGCTGCCTGGAGAACTAGTAATAGCTGTCGTAGGTGGTGTAAGTATTTGGAAACTTAACGCCTCAGATAGACTAAACTGGAACGTAGGCCCAGCCAGACACGGTGTGGCAATCAAAGCAAAAACCATTAAAGTAAACATTATTCGTTTCATTTTTATTTCTCCTTTGTGCGCAAAATTTCAAGGTTGCTAACTCTCAGGTTAGGTTAGGCGGGCCGCGGATTAGTTGTTGAAAAATGAATGCTGGTGAACAACAAATGTACTGCTCGGCTCTCGCAGCCGGGCAGATAGCTGTAGTCGCAACAAGCGACAGCAATATAAAATCAGCAATTTATTATTGTTACCTGGGATTAGTCACCCCCCGCTTT
>JADFJC010000174.1 GCA_022566315.1 Planctomycetota bacterium | reverse complement strand
GACGGCACAGGTGCAGTGGAGTGTGCCGAATTGGACTACCGTGGGTGACCAGGGTCCTGACCAGACGACCCCGAGCATCGCCTCTATCATCCAGGAGATAGTCAACCAGGATGGCTGGGCCGGCGGCACCATAGTGTTGATCTTTAGCGACGACCCAACCAATCCCTCCGTAGGTATTCGAACTGCCGAGGCTGGGCCAGGGGCGGTGGTGCTGCACATAAGCTATCAGTAAAGTTGCGGCGCAACCCAACCTGGAAGATGGGGCCAAAGAAGTAAGTGGCCGTTCGGGTAGCCGGCACAATAGTGTTGGCTTGGTGCAGACTAAGTCCGCCATAGGCGGACATCGGTTCGGGGCCTATACCGAATCAATCGGTATAGGCCCCGGTTGTTTTAGGGCAATAGCGAACGAACTCCATATAAACCGATGGAAGGTTAGAGCAACTCAGGATTTTCTATAGAACTGCTCTGAAAGGCATTCGAGATTCTACAGATAGACTTGGCTGATTTTGCGAAAAGGTTTCTGACAAAAACACAAATAACTTTCAAGATGAACATAGATTTCATTTATCCTCACTAAAATGTGGTTGAAATAAATCTTGACCATCTTATCATAAGTGCTTATAAACAAAGAAAGACCGAATTTTCGGTAGGGACAGGCGTAATAAAGTTGAGAACTGAGGGAAAACTGTTATGTACAAAAGTTTCAAGTGCTTAGACTCGATAGTGGTCTCTGTAGGCGCAGGTGCCTTTCGCGACGTGTCGCAGGGACGGCGTGCACGCTCCGGCCTGGTTATAATTTTACTATTGGTTTCCGTTACGGTTATGGCTGTTCAGTCTGATTTAACAGAGCATTACGCCTCTGATGTTACGGATGTTGGGCCCTATGTACAGTTTACCGGACCGTTTACGGCGGTGGTTCGCTGGGACACGCCTGATGCGCACGACTCTATTGTGGAGTATGGCACAACCAAACGGCTTGGCTTGCGGGTGGAAGATTATTCGACTGCCACCACTCACGAGATAACCTTGAGCAACCTGCAATATAGGACAAGGTATTATTACCGTGTTGGCTATAGCAGTGGCGCAACAAAAGTCTTTACCGAGAATTACACATTTGATAATGCCATCAATTATACGCGCCTGGACTGTTCGAATGCAGCTTCGCCTTACCCCGTCGATTCACTTAGCCCATTGTACGAGACGGCCGCCGAGCACATACTCAATCAAACCGGCATCAAAAAAGGCTTCTGCTTAGTCTATGGCTTCGGTGAAGGGCGATTGGCGTTTGAACTGGCCAAACGCAGTGACCTTGTCATCGTGGGTGTGGATACGAATTCGGCCAGTATCAGCACGGCGATCAACAAACTGATGAAGGCAGGGGTTTACGGGGCCCGAATAAAGGCGCGAGAGGTTACCTCGCTGGAAAATCTGCAATTTACCAAGTATTTTTTTAATCTGATAGTCTCCGACCACATTCTTTCTGAAGGTGCGTGTGTTGGCTCTGCGGCCGAGATGTTCCGGTTCCTGCGACCCAGCGGTGGTGTTGTCTATTTTGGTCAGCCAACTGGTTGTCCAAACGAGCTTACTAAGGCCGAACTTGGAGCCTGGCTGAACGCCGGAGACCTGACCTATACTACCACCAATGACAGCAATGGGCTCTGGTCCAAAGTTGTTCGCGACCCGCTACCCGGTGCAGCGGAATGGCCCCGTCAGTACGGCAATGCAGATAATGCCGCCAACGCCGGCGATACGCTCGAAGGGGCCACGCAGACCAGTCATCTGATGATACAATGGATAGGCTCGCCCGGCGCCGATTTCGGAGCGGACCGTAATCCACGTATGCCGGCTCCGGTAATGGCCAACGGCCGACTGTATCACCAGGGTATGGACCGAGTTCTGGCGATGGATTCCTACAATGGAGCTATATACTGGTCTCTGGAGGTCCCCAAATTATTGCGGGTCAATACGGCGAGGGACAACGGTTATGTCTGTGCCGATGCGGATGGATTATACGTAGCGGTCGATGATGACTGCTGGTTTCTTGATGGAGATACGGGTACTCGAAGAAAGACGTATAAACTGAACGACGACGGCTTTGAGTGGGGTTATGTAGGCATTTCAGGTGATAAACTGTATGGCAGCGCCCAACTCGATGGGGCCCATTACACGAGTATCTGGGGCGGTTCAGGCATGGGGTGGTATGACGCTACCTCAGGCAATGTTACCTATAAGGTTTGCAGCAAGTATGTTTTTGCCAATGACAAAATCACCGGCAGCCGAGTCTGGACGGATGACCGTCGCGAACGAGGTGTTATTATCAACTCGACGATTACCATCGGTGGAGGCCGGGTTTACTTTGTTGAGAGCCGCAATACTACGGTTAAGAAATATCCTTCTGGGCGAATCGGAATTTCTGAGTTGTGGACTGACCAATACATAGTTGCCCTGAATCAGAATACCGGGGCGAAGCTCTGGGAGAAAGCCATTGACACCGCCGACGGCATTGTGGTCTTCTACATGCAGTATAAAAACGAAAAGTTGTTTATTACTTCTTCAGATACACGTTACAATATATATGCGTACCATGCCACGAATGGGAATTCTTTATGGTCCCGGAATCATCCCTGGGTTAAAGATAATCATGGTGGTCATATGCAACATCCCGTGATTGCCGGCAATGCCATATACCTTGAGCCAAATGGTTATGACCTTGACACGGGCAAGCTCATAACTACACAAATGGGTCGTCACGCAGGTTGTGCCACCTATGCCGGTACCGCCGGGGCCTTTATTTACCGGGGCTCGGGCGGCAATATCGCCATGTGGGATATCAATTCAGAAGTGGTTACTACCTGGTCTGGCATTCGTCCCAGTTGTTGGCTTAGCACCATCCCCGGCGGCGGAATGGTTCTTTCGACCGAAGGCAGCGGTGGATGCAGTTGCAATGGCTGGCTTAATACTTCCGTTGGCTTTGTCCGCAATAAGCCGGTACCAACACCCAAGCGAAGGAACTCAATAAAGGAACAGTAATGAGATATAAGATAAAGAAAATCGGAGCATTATTGGCATCAAGTAATACCTCCTGTGCCCCCGCCAACGGCGGGTTTTGTACGGAACCCAGCGTTGCTGGGTGGCTTATGGTTGCTTTTGTAGTTCTCTGCACCTTTGGCTCGGCTGTTGCTGAGGACTGGCCTACCTATATGCACGACAATGCAAGAAGTGGAGTGACTGCTGAATCCCTTTGTCTGGATGAGCTGGATGAGGGTTGGGTTTATGTTTCACCTATGCCGCCCCAGGTCGCCTGGGATGGAGGCGCTCCGTGGGATGCATATCGGTCAAAGAGCACCAGTGTCTTTGAACTCACACCGCAGCGGGACTTCGATTTTGTGTTTTTCGTTACGGTGGTTGGTGACCTGCTCTACTTTGGGTCTTCAGTAACCGATTCCGTCCATTGCCTTAACGCCCGTACCGGCCGGCAAAAGTGGTCCTTCACTACTAATGGCCCGGTTCGTTATCCACCCAGTTACGAGGACGGCAAATTATACTTCGGCTCCGATGACGGCTATGTCTATTGTATCAACGCCCTGGACGGCTCTTCTATTTGGAAGTACAGTCCCTCCGGGGATACCAGGCTTATAGGCAACAATGGCAGCCTGATATCGATGTGGCCTGTAAGAACCGGCACGGCTGTGCTGGACGGAAAAGTCTATTTCGCGGCATCGCTTGTGAACTGGCAGACTTCCTATCTGTGCAGTCTTGATGCTCGAACCGGCTCGGACAGCGGTACAGGCCTTTACAGTGTTTCGGGCGGCGTTACGCCCATGGGCGCTATCATGGCTTCGCCAACTAAACTTTACCTGCTCCAGGGCAGATCTCGCCCTTATGCTTTCAATCGTGTAAACGGCTCAGGTTCAGGTAATATTGGCAGTCGGGGTCAGAGCGGTTGCTATGCCCTCTTGACTTCGGATTCTCGTTTTGTTCGCGGCCGCGCAAAGTTCCATGCCTCAGATTACGAACTCGCAGAACACGACAATGATTCAAGAGACCGTATCGCTACACACCCGAATGGTCGCCGCCTTATCGTTTCGGGAACTACGGCCTATCTCCTAAGTGAAACTTCACTTTCGGCTATTCGCCGAAGCAATGGAAGTGCGAGATGGTCGGTTCCCTGCGATTGTCCGCATGCCCTGGTTTTGGCCGGCGATGTCCTCTTCGCCGGCGGAACCAACAAAGTTGCTGCTTACAGTATTGCTAATGGGGACAAGCTATGGAGCCGGGTTGTTAAGGGTCGCGTGCGGGGTCTGGCTGCGGCCGGCGGACGCCTCTTTGTCAGCACTGATACCGGAAGCATTCATATGTTCGGCCGTGCCCATTTATCAGCCGGCTTGAATAAAAATGGTGTTGTCAATCTGCCTGACCTCACTATGTTTGCCAATGACTATCTCGGATGTACCGACCCTGCAAGTACGCAATGGCCTTGCGAGAACCTGCTGGATTATGTAAAAAGGTGACATTACATTGGCTATTAGCTCCAGTTAAGGGTCTGTCTTGAGTTGGCATACTACACCTCCGTAACAATCGTTCAGAATGCCTGATATCCGAGGCTTCCCCAAATGCCCCTCTGCACCCATTGCACATCCTCCTTGCCTTCCTCCGTCACAGGAGTAAAGAGCCCCACCCAAGTCCGTACGTTATCACGTCCCTGCTTGATCGTTTCAATACCCCTCCACTTGTGGTATTCGGCGCGTCCATCCGCATAAGCAAAATTGGTCCCGTCACCGTGTCTTGTGACCGGCTGGTCCCACCACCTGGGCTCGCTGTACCTCGTGGAGTAGGCGTCAGGGCTCGATAGACCTTCGTCGATGAAGATGAGCCTCTGAGCCGGCTGTGGAACGAGCATCCGTTTTTTGAAAACAGGACTGCCTTCTACTGACCTGCCGTTGCTGGCTATCATCATGGCGTATGTCATCAGTTCCCCCCGATAGCCCGTAGGGCATTTGTAGAGTTGCACCTCTCTGACGTAGGACCATAATGCGCCAGCTTTAATCCCCTTTACCTGGTCATTCTCAGGTAATTGTCCACCCTGGCTCCATCCAGACGCCCAGGTCACGCCCACCCATGGCTCACCAAACTGGTTCCTCCACTGACCGCCTGCCTCGCTGCTGACCAGTTTATCGTCGTTGTCGTCCGCATACAGAATCCATGCCAAGCTTAGTTGCTTTAGATTGCTCAGACAAACCGCCCGCTGGCCCTGCTCTCTGGCTCTCTGGAGGGTTGGCATCAATATCGCCATCAATAAAGCTATGATAGCAATCACTACCAAAAGCTCTATTAGTGTGAAGCCATTTTTTTTTCGCATGACCTTTTCCCATCTCTTCCAAAGAGAGATAATGAGTCTCACTGGTATGCTTGACTACCATGATTATAACAGAACCAGTCACGGTGATACAATCAGAAAGCTCGTTATCTGCCAATTCGAAAAAATGTTCATTCCATAAGTTCTCTAACGCCAAGGGATTACCGAAAACATGAAATTTGTAAACATTTTCAATGTCCGCTGGCCGATTCTTCTCATCTATTTGCCCTTGTTATTGTGTGTCTTAACCAAAGCCTTGATTACCATCGTGGTAGTATCCGTTTCCAATGTGGATCTATGTGCTTCCGCATTTGGGCTTCGTCATCCCTTTTACGATACGAACACTTCTGGTAACGCTCTCGTCCTCTTGCCAGTTGGTCGTAGTCCAGTTCTACCCCTAATCCTGGCTTATCGGGAATTTTGACACATCCATTGACAATCGGTACGCGGCCTCCGACGACCACTTCGTCTTTCTCCGACTGCCAGGGATAATGGGTGTCACAAGCATAAGTCAAATGAGGTGTCGCGGCGGCCACGTGCGCCATTCCCATCAAGGACACTCCCAAATGACTGTTCGAATGCATCGATAATCCGATGCCAAAGACCTTACAAAGATTCGCCAAATGCTGTACCTGCCGCATGCCGCCCCAATAATGATGGTCACACAGAATAATCTGCACAGCGTCTAATTCGATGGACCGAGGTATATCCCCGAACGAAGTGACGGCCACATTGGTGGCCAGCGGTGTCATAATTCCCTCGGCGACTAACCGTCGTCTTACCTCTGCCATATTTTC
>JADFJC010000066.1 GCA_022566315.1 Planctomycetota bacterium | reverse complement strand
CTGTCTTCTGTCCTCTGTCTTCTGTCCTCTGTCTTCTGTCCTCTGTCTTCTGTCTTCTGTCCTCTGTCTTCTGTCCTCTGCCATCATATGGGGCAGGGAGTGCGAAATCAAGCTTAAAAATGGGTGCGAATTTCAACGCTATTTCAAGCCGGGTTTTGAGCTGCCTTTCTGTTTTCTTCTCACCAAATCCGGAATTGAATACATTGGATGAGTGTAACCTACATATATCCTGGGTGATGCGAGTAGAGTGGGAAACGGAGTAATTCCTTGAAATCCTGGTATTTAGCACTTACTATTAAGTTACTTACGCTGAAGAAGTTGGCTTTTAAATAAGGGACGCGTTTACCTTGCCTGTACTTTCTCCGGGCGCATCTGCAAGTCATATATGGTGTTACGAGCCGGCTGAAGAATGCCTCATGTAAGGCTGGCGGTAAGTTATAAATAATCGGAATGATTGGATGAAAGAAAACTTCCTGGTTCTTGATACTGTCCCTGTACGCGTTAGTATAGAGGATGTTCTGTTGCAGTTAGGATATCCGAAAGGAGCTCGCACTTCCTCCAGAGTGCGGGAGAAAGTAAGAGTCCAAATAGCCGAGAACTGCCAGTTGATACAGCCCAAAGGTGCATATTTGAGACTGGAAGGAGCACCACAGAAGGGATTTGAGCTGTTTTGGCAAGCCGAGGGTATTGTTTTGGCACTGGCGACGATAGGTGGGACGGTTGAGAGCAGAGCAAAAGAATTAGTGAATGCCGGCCAGGGAGCAACGGGGTTGATCATCGATGCGATAGGAACAATAGCTGCAGAGCAGGTCGCCGATTTTCTGGAAGAAAAGATTCGCCGGGATTGCGCCGGTAGCGGCTGGAAAATCAGCCGTCGATATGCCCCAGGCTATTGCGGGTGGAAAATGGAGGCCCAAAAGGAGATATTCAGCCACTTTCCCGACACGCTTGGGATTACCTTGACGAACAGTTGCTTGATGATACCGGAAAAGTCCATTTCGTTTGTCTGTCTTCTAAGCGCCGGCGGAGATTTTGGCTCGGTTAAAATCGGCAATTGCAGGAAATGTAGTCAAGAGAACTGTCCATATCGGCTGGAGCCTTATGAGACGAAAAATCTCTGATGACTTATCCACGTTCTAAATATAACCTTGACAGTAATGGGACAATCGGTTAAGCCAGGTTGCGTGAATAAAGGTTGTCCGGCAAGCTTTGGATTGTGTGCAGCAACGCACAAGTATGCAGCAGCCGGGCACTGAATCAGCAGTATCAATCGTTGTTAGGAGAAATCCCGGTATGAACGAGAAAGAGCTTTTTGAAAAACTGAGCCAGGCTGTCTTCGAGGGCGATGGTGAGACGCTTGTCTCTTTAGTGCAGAGGAACATCGATGAAGTTGATCCACTGGCGATGGTCGAAAAGGGTATGATGGAAGGAATGACGAAAGTCGGTAACCAGTTTAGCGAAGGACAGGTATATCTGCCGGAATTACTGATGGCCGCTGAAGCCTGGGAAGAGGCAATGAAGATTCTCAAACCAAAGTTGATTGAAAGCGGCGCCAGTATGAAAAAGCGAGGAACTGTGGTAATTGGCACGGTACAGACCGACATCCACGAGATAGGCAAGAACATCCTGGCTAATCTGCTTACTATCGCTGGTTTTGATGTGCATGACATCGGCTGTGATGCGCCTGCCGCCAAATTTCTTAGCAAGGCCCAGGAAGTGCAGGCCGACATCATCGCCGCTTCAGCTATTATGTCCACAACCGTGCCCTACCAAAAGGACATTGTCGATTTACTCGACCACAAGGGGCTGCGCGATGAGTATATCTTTATGGTTGGCGGCGGGGTGGTAACTCAGGAGTGGGCGGACAAGATAGGAGCCGATGGATACGGCGAACTGGCCTCTGATGCAGTGGAAATAGCGAAGCAATTGGTATCGGAAAAGAAAGGAGCATAACAACAGATGATCAGTTTTCTGGAAGTACTGGAACGGGCTACCACAGGCCCGATGATGTCCGCCAAAGAGTATGATATGAAGCTCTTCATACCGGCTGTCCGAAAAGTAGTGAAAAAGTACAAAATCGAATTTGACCCGGATAATCCTTGTCCGTGTGACGACGATCTTGCCGACCGCGTTTACCAGGCGGCCTTGGAACTCTACAGCGAAGTAGGAACGTATTGCACGGACACAGAGCGAGTAATCCGCTTCACGAAAGAAGAGATTGAAGAAGCTGTTTACGAATGTCCGAAGGTGGTATATTTCGGCGAAGGACCAGACCGAGTCGAATGGCACGGTCGAATGCCTGATGACAATCAACTTCCACACTGCCATGTGGGCTCCGGTACGAACACGAGCGAAGATGTGGCGCTGAAAATGGTCGAAGCATACGCTCGCATTACCAGGGCCAAAACCCTTAGTATCCCCTCCTTAACCACTGTCGGCAATTTGAGTGGCTCCTCAGGTTCTCCGATGGAAGTACTTGCAGGCATCAATATGATGCGCATCGCCCGCGACGGATTGCGCCGGGCGGGTCGGCCGGGAATGGCAATTATAGACCTGCATCCGTCCTGCACTTCGGGGGTTGCGACTATCGCCGCAAGCAATCCAGATTTCGGTGCTCGAAAATCCGATGGATGGATAGTGGCGCCACAGGCTGAACTGAAAATAACTTACGATTCGCTCAACCAGGTGGCATATTTTAGCAGTTGGGGTGCAAACATTGGCCAGGAGGCTGGGCCGATTCTCGGAGGATACGCCGGAGGACCGGAGGGCGCAACGGTTCTTACACTCGCCTATGCCTTTCATGGTATTCTCGTAATAAGAGCGACTTACCACCTGACATACCCTATTCAAATGATGCCGGTGTGCTCCACAACCCCTGGAATGATTTTCCTTATCAGCACCAGCAGCCAGGCCTTTGCCCGCAATATCGGCGCGCCGTACTACGCGCTGGGGTATGCCTCGGCAGGACCGGCTACCAAGCAGTATTTTTATGAAGCCGCCGCCTATCTGCTGGCCATCCAGGCATCTGGAATCGGCATCGAAGATGTTCACCCGAATAAGGCGGTGGGAACAAATCAAGCACTCCCGATTGACAGTGAATTTACCTGCGCGTTTGGGCACGGCAACATTGGTATCACGCGTAAGGAAGCCAACTCAATCATCAAGAAGTTGATGGAGAAATATTTGTCCGGCATTAAGCACCCACCGAAGGGCAGAGACCTGTATGAGTGCTACGATCTGGAAACGATGAAACCGGACGACGAACTGTGCGGGCTATATGATGAAGTAATCAAGGAGCTCAACGGCTACGGCATCAACTTCAAGTGAGAAGAAACATGATAGTCATCGGCGAGAAGATTAATTCCACGCGAAAATCTATCAAGGAGGCTATCGCCAAAAAAGACGCCTCTTATCTGCAAAAGCTGGCCCGGGACCAGGCCCAGGCTGGAGCAGATTACCTTGATGTCAATACAGGCGCGTTTCCAGAGGAGGAAGTCCGGCTGATGGAATGGCTGGTGCAAATAATTAACCAGGCTGTTGATTTGCCTCTGGCCCTTGACAGTGCAAATCCTGCCGCTCTCGAAGCGGGCCTCAAGGCGATTGCCGATAACACCAGGCCAATCATCAATTCTATCACCGCAGAAAACGCAAAGTTCAGAGAAGTAGTGCCCCTCGTGCTGAAATATGAAGCTTCTGTGCTGGCATTAGCCTTGGATGACGATGGAATCAGCAAGACTGTCGAGGAACGTTTCGGAGTGGCACAAAGATTAATTGAAGCTCTCTGTGCAGCAGGAGTGGAACAAAATCGGATATTCCTCGACCCCTTGATTCAGCCGATCAGTGTACAGAACGATTTCGGACTGATAGCCATAGAAGTGATCCGGCGAGTCAAGCAGCAGTTTCCAGAGGTCAAGACCACCTGTGGTCTCAGTAACATTTCCTTCGGCCTGCCACAGCGAGCTAAGCTGAACCGCTATTTTCTGGCGATGGCCGTAGCAGCAGGACTGGATTCAGCCATACTCGATCCTCTCGACAGGGAACTGATGGACGCAGTCAATGTATCGGAGGCATTGTCGGGAAAAGACCGTTTCTGCAAGAATTATATCAAAGCTTATCGCCAGGGCAGAGCATAGAGCCTTTTCATCCTTCAATATGTTTGTGGTTGTTGCCATACTGTTTCGTACGTTTTACTTCATCCAACCGTGATAAATTGGACTTTTTCTTGCCCTACAATGGGATGTCCGACCGTTAACAGGAGCGTGAGGGGCTTACTGCGCTTGACAAGCGCAGGTTGTAGCACAGTTATAGGCTATCAGCAAGGCTTTATCAGCACCTTATGAAGTTATCGCTTGGTGAAGATTGCATGGCGGACGTCACTCATTTTGTCCCGTTCCTTCCAAAAAGTTCTGGCCTTGATGGTGGTGCTGCGGGTAAGTGCAATAGGTTCAGTATATACAGGTGAAAGTGTGGTTGGTTCGGTTCCGTCGAGTGTGTAGTGTATCCGCCCAATACCATTGCGGTCGGCCAGTTCAACTTGTATTGAACTGTCAAAATTCCGTTGTGGGGTCAATATTATTGGTGAACTGTAATAATCTTGTGGGGCAAAAGCCAAAGAGCTTTGGAGTGAGTACCCGCAAGTACACCCGGAACTGGATTCCGGCACAAGAATCAAACCGCCTGCAGGGATTATGTTAAGCCAGCAGCCAGGCCGAGTAACTTGAGTCAACTGGATTCCTCTGGTGCTATCGACTTCGACCGGATACATGCGTGGGTTTGAACCTCGACCGTAAAGGTAATAGGCCGAACCAGTCAGTCCACCGCAGCCATTGCCGCCACGATAGACGTAGTATTGCTTCTTCACGCCGGTATGGAGGTCAAAGGCGTAAGGTCGCGAATAGAGAGTCTGTCCATTGATTACCGGGTGCTGCCATTGTTCGCCGTGTTCGCCGCCTGTACCGAATGGTTCGGTCCCGGCGGCATTCAAGCCCACGTAATCAGTCTGCCATTTTTCTTCTCCCTTATCAGCGGTGAAAGCGAACAGGCCGTAGTTGACGTGATTGTCCTTGTTGTATGTGCCGGTGAAAAGTAGTGTGTTTTCGGCATAATTGAGAAACATGATATGTTCGTATGGGAACTGGAAGGGACGTTGCCATATTTTCACACCGGTTTCCGCATCGAGCGCTACAATGAACAGGTTCTTGTCACAGAACTTATCGATTCGAAGCCGACCGTCATTGTCTTTCATTATTTCCGGATTGCGGCATTGTGCGAAATAGATTCGGCCATCACCCACAGTAATGGCACTGTTCATGATCGTTCCGTCTCCGTAGGTCCAGCGGATCGCACCGGTGTGCCTGTCTACGGCAAAGAGATAATCACTTACGATAACTTCTCTGAAGTCACCTTCCAGTATTTTGCTTGCGTTACCAGGTTTGCCCTGAAAATTCTGTTTGTAAAATGAGGCCCTGGCTTTCTGACCGGTACCGAAGAGGCAATTGCCAAGATGGTTCAGGTAACCCCAGTCATGTTTGTAGCGATCGTCCAATTGAGGGGCTTTGAGAGTTAGTTTGTGTACACCGGTAATAACATCGACAGCCCAACACTGGTCCTCGACAGCAATATAAACGTATTCGTCGGTGGCCAGCATGTGGCCGCTGTCCTTGAGCGCGCCGATACGTTTTGAGTTGGGCACATCAAGCTGCCACAGTTCTGTACCGTTATACGCATCAACAGCGATGATACCCTCAAGAGTGGGAACAAAAATGCGTCCGTCCTTCACCAGTGATGACATCGGCCGATGGTGGCGGTCAATCATAGACCGAGGCCCAGGTTTGCCGAACCACTGCAGGGCCATTGGGCCGCGGAGTTGGTCGCCGCTACAGGTGCTATGGGCGGCGTCTGCATAAAGCTGGGTCCAGTCTCCGCTGCCCGGGAGGGGCCCGCGCCTGATGACTGCCCATAATCCATTGTGTCTGTTGATTCTCCAGCCTGGAATCGTCGCGTCATTGAGCCAATGTTCAAGGTTGGATTGTTTGAGTTTATTCCTTTTCTTGTAGGTTTCTTTGAATTGGCCGATAATTGCCGTGCCACCACATGGCCTAAGCACGCGGAACATCTCGGCTGCGGATGGGGGTAGTTCACCGGAGATTAGTGTGCGTTCGGAGACAATTAGGTTAGCGAAGTAGGCTGGATATGGAAGCTCGTCCAGCTTGCCGTGATGTACAGTAATCCTGGAGCCGTAATACCCGGCTATGTGGAGTTTTTTGCGAGCTGTGATTACTTTCTGAGCATCTTGTTCTACTGCGATAATCTGTAATTTCGTGCGTTTGGCAATTTCGTACGCAAGACGACCTTCCTCACAGCCGAGCACCAGGCAATACCCCTGATGTATATTTGCCTCTTCAACGATTTGTTGAGCGGCCAAAGAGTACATATCCGTCAAGTCGTCCTGAGAATAAGGATCGATTCCAGTTTCTAAATGGACGAGTTCTGGTTCCCCGGAAGATATGTTCGAGCGATTGGTGAAGCAGTGAATCGTTCCTTCGTCGGTGCTGACGAATAAGCGGCCATTTGCGACGCTTAATCCGTAGGCAGTACCGTTAACAGATGCGCTCCAGGACTCGCGGCCGTCGGCAGCACTCAGCGCCACGACTTCATCTTTTCCGCCGACAAACAGCGTATTCCCGGCCATAATGAGTGAGTATGGATGATCACAGGCGTGCTTCCAGATGAAGCATTGTTCCAGTGATTCTCTGTTTTGTCCCAGAGAAAGTTGGATATTCCGCAAGTCGTCCTCGAACTTGTTTGCCAGAGGGCTGTTCTTAGCAATTTTCTTGAGCTGTTTGCGAATCTGCTCGTGCCGGCGGTTGAGAGTTGTTCTTTGTTTCGACAGTGCAAGGTATCTCTTTCGATCAAGAGCGGTAAGCTCTTTCTCCGATTGCATATATGCCATATGACCTTTAACGACCATACGCAGCCCACTAAATGTTGCTATCGCCTCCTTCGTTGTGACATCGGCAGCATTGAGTTGTTTGGGGCCACGGCCGGGCCCTGTCACAAGAGTGTCTTCTGTCAAAAGTGTATAAGCTCCGCCAGCGCTGCCGAATTCACCCTGGAATGTACCGCTTTCGCGCGAAAAGGACACTGGGCCTGTCCGTCCGGTCGGTACGTACAGATTTTGAGTCGAAGCGAGTAAATAACCTTGTGGTGAGACATCAAGTTTTTGCTGCCACAGAACCGACCCGTTTTCAGCGTTCAGAGCAAATAAAAACGTACCCTGAATCGGAAACAGGCCCGCTGCGAAAAACACCTTACCTGCATCGACTACCAATCCGGTCCGAACGGGCAACAACGATATCATTCGTCCATTGCCCGGCACCATGCTATTTTCAGTAGCAACGTCAAATTTCCAAATCAATGAGCCGTTGTCAGTTGAAAGGCAATATACGCAGCCATCGTCAGAGCCAACGTAAAGTCTGTTTTCAACTACAGTAGGAGCCAGTCGGACAGGCCCGGCAGTGAAGAACACCCATCGCACTTTCCCGGTTTTGGCGTCCAGAGCGTAAACGCTAAAGTCGGCGGAGGAAGCAAAATAGACAGCATCACGGACAGCCACGGAATGAAAGGCACGGTCGTAAATCACGGTTGGTCTCAGTTGGTCGTGATTGTGCCAGAAGTCCTGGGCGGCTGGTGGCGGCCAGGCAGGTTGAGGTGGGTGGGTGGCCTGGAACCGCCAGCATTCGGAGAGCGTTAGAGGCAATTGTTCCGAAGTTACACCGCTTCTTGCTTTGTCATGGTTATATGTTGGCCAATCACCACCCCAAGACGTATTGGCTGTCAGGAGGGTCATGATGCTCATGGACGTGAGCAGCCAGTATATGCTTCTAATCATATATTCTCGGCTTAATATGACTACTTTATTCTTCGTTAGAACGCTTGGTTACATAGCCAAGCTGTCGGATATCACTATGATACTGAATTTCTTTAAGAAAAACAACTATTTGTTATGTTATGCGCAGCAGGTTTTGCCGCCGAGGTGCTTGTTTGTCAAAGACTAATGTTTGCGCGTTTAAAGCCTGATAAGCATTGACAAAAAGTTGGGAACAAAGATGTCACTACCGGCTACCGGATTTGTACTAACTTCTGCCTTGTATTGCATACCGGATGGGACCCTTGACAGCTATGCTTCAGGTAAGTAAAATCTGTTAATTCTATGGAAACGTTGAAGGGAAAAGATTATGCGAATACTATGCCTTGGGGCGGCTGGGAAAATCAGCCGTGAATCTGTTAACGATCTGGTTGAATTTTCTGATTTTGACAAAATCACCGTTGCCGATTGCAATGAAAAGGAAGGGTGTGAAGTTGTCGAGTGGCTTAATGACCCGCGTGTTGATTTCCAGAGAGTCGATTTTCTCCACGACCGTGATGCTGCCGTCAAACTTATGCGCGAATACGACATTGTTATGGATGGAACTCCTATTTCGCTCAACGACCGTTCGACCAGTTGTATTGCCGATGCCGGCGTGCATGGCATCAATCTCAACGGATGCGGCGCTGAATGGGCCTTTGACCGGCAGTTCAAGGAGCACGGAAAAACCTGCGTTGCGGGTATGGGAATGACGCCTGGCACTACAAACATGATGGTACTGCGCGCCGTCAATCAGTTGGACACTGCCGAGATAATTCGCATTAGTCATGGCGCTTTCCGCTCAATTGCATTTTCTCCGTCGATTACCGAGACCACGCGAATCGAATACGACCCCGACCTCCCCGACCGTGTCGTATATGAAAATGGCGAGTTCATCCACGTTCCACCTTTCGCTCGACCCCGAGACATCAAGCTGCCGCAACCCTACGGCACGCACACACAGTGGATTATCCCCCACGCCGAGACTGTAACCCTACCCAGGTCTCTCCCCAATATGGGCATCAAATTGATCGAGGTACGCGGCACGTGGCCCCCGAAGAATATGCAACTGATTCGTGTTCTCTATGATTGGGGCATGTTGAGTAATCCCACGGCCAAAGTCAACGGCGTGGAGGTTGGTGTCATGGATGCCATCGGAAGTTACCTCATAAACTCTCTTGTCGGCCAGGAGACCGAACTCTGGGGCTATGCTCTACATGTCGAAGTAATCGGCACAAAGGACGGAAAGAAACTCCAGCATATACTCACTCACACACATCCGGCCTCGGATGGAACCGTCAAGGGCTGGGAAAAACTGCGGGCCTATACCAGAAACGTTGGCATCCCTATGAGTATTGGCGCTCAAATCATCGCGGAGGGCAAGGTCGAAAAAGCAGGCGTTCTGGCACCCGAACAGGCATTCAATCCAGCCGACATCTTCAGAGAGCTCCAGAGACGACAGATATTTGTCCACGAAGAAATAAACGCCCTTGATTCCTGGAGGCAGCCGGGTTAGCCACGAATTTCCACGAATTTACTCTAATTTTTTTTCTTCGTGCCCATTCGTGTTAATTCGTGGCTAATTCTCAATTTGTGAAAGCAACGAAATGATTCAAGGTCTCACGTATGAATACTGCATCGAGCTAATGCCGCAGTGGCAGGGGCAGGAACTAAAGATTGACCTCTTAACCGGAGGTATCACCAACAAACTTTACAGGGTTCGACTTTCGGACGGAGGTGACTACGTTGTTCGTCTTCACGGGCAAAAGACGGATCTGTTCATCGATCGTGATGTGGAGGCAGAGAACATACGACGTATGGCCTCGGCAGGCATAGCCGCAAAACTGGTCAAATACCTACCTGAGAAGAATGTAACCATCGTGGAATATATTGCCGGCAGCGTGTTCAAAAATGCTGACTTCCTCAAGGTCGAGCTGCTCGAAACGCTCCTGCGACCCATCAAGCTCATCCATAAAGCCCAAACACGGCTTCCAAAGCTGTTTGATCCTTTTGAGGGTGTAGTGCAGCTTTACCATGTGTTTAGAGATGTCGGCCCGGATTATCCGGAGTTTGATATTCGAGGAACGATTGATGTTTTGCAGCGGATTTGGGCGATGGCAGAAATGCCACACAGCGACTACGTGCCATGCCATAACGATCTTCTGGCAGACAACTTTATCAAGGCTGAAGACCCGGAAAGATACCCGGAGCAGGTTTATCTGATTGATTGGGAGTACGCCGCTATGAGCACTCCTTACTATGACATCAGTGATATGTTCCAGGAAATACTTGTGCCGGTGGAAATCGAAGAGAAGATTCTCAGGATCTATTGGGAAGATAGCAATATGGATGAGCATATCCGCAAAACCGATATACTCAAGCCGTTCCCGGATATCTACTGGTTTCTGTGGAGTCTGATACAGCTGAACATATCTGGCATCGAATTTGACTATTACAACTATGGAAAAGTCAAGTACGAAAACGCACAAAAGAACATCGCGAGACTCAGGTTCTGCTACGGATTGCAAATCTGACCTTACGTCCACTTACGGTATTCCACTGATGCCCTTTTCTTTTTGTTGGTGCAGCTGTTTCCTAATCAGAATGGCAATCAGAGCCGAGACCACACTGACAAAGCCTGACCGGTAGCCATTAACACACTGCTTTATGGCTCATCTCAAAAGCCTTAGACAATCAACGTTATTTTGTTGCGAAAGAAGGTACGTAGGAAGAGAAGCGAAGAATGAAAGAATATATTATTGGCCGCTTGACAAGAGAGACAGTGACAATCATAATGCCGGATGAAGAACGAAGGTATCAAGTAAACCCGAATGGAACCGGACGGCAAGAACTTGACAATGCGACGGCTATACCAAGTTTGTTTTAGTGCCTTCACTCAGCACTTGATGCACTGGGAAAAACGCACCCATGCTTGGATGGGGCTGTATTAGCAAAGAATGCCGTTTGTCCAATTTGCTCGTGAGCCAACACACGATGCCCATGCAAGGCAAAATCCTTTATGACTGGCCGAACGCTAAAATCGAAGAGTCGCTGATTCTCTACGCTCTCGATCAACTGGGAACCGAACCGTACGATGTAACGATCGTGGGCGCTGGTGTGGTTGGGTGCGCCATCGCTTACAACCTTTCGCAGTATCAGTTGCGGGTCCTTCTGGTGGATAAAAGATATGATGTGGGTGAGGGCACAAGCAAGGGCAACAGTGCAATCATCGCTACCGGATTTGACGCGACTCCCGGCTCACTCGAGTCGCAGTTAGTGACCCAGGCCTCGCGGAAATGGCCTGAGCTGGCCCACAAACTCAAGATTCCCTTTGAACAGTCGGGGGCCTTGCTTCTCGCCATAGACGACGAACAAGAAGGTAAGCTGGAAAAGATTCATGAGGAAGCGCTGGCTAATGGTGTGGACGATGTCCGGCTCGTGGATGCGGCGGAAGCCAAACGTCTCGAACCAAATGCGTCATCCAAAGTTCGAGGCGGGCTTCTTATTCCCCGCGAGTCTATCGCCGACCCATTTACCACCCCAGTCGCCTACGCTGAAGTGGCCATGGCTAATGGTGTGGACATCCTTCTGGGCGTGCACATCGTCGGGCTCCAGAAATGTAAAAGCACAGTGAAGAATCTGGTGACTGAGAGCGGGCATCGGATCGCGACGCGCCTTATAGTGAACGCTGCGGGCTTGGGTGGGCGCGATCTGGCCGACTTGTACCACGGTGCTCCCTTTGACATCAATCCACGACGTGGCCAGTTTCTAATTTTCGACAAATCCTGTCACAGTATCGTTCGACGGATTCTGGTGCCCCTGCCGACAGCGGAAACCAAAGGTGTCCTGGTCATCCCGACCATTTTCGGGAACTTGCTGGCCGGTCCAACCGCCGAGGATTTACCGCTCGGCAGCCCCGAAGCCACAAGCACTACGGCGGAAGGACTTCGGTGGATGTTATCGAATGCGTCGGGGCTGTGCCCGTGCTTGCTGAAGCAGCCGGTGATCGGTACCTATGCGGGCGAGCGTTGCAACTGCAAGCAGGGCAGCTACTTGATTCGATACAACGATGGCTATCCAGGTATTCTGACCATTGCGGGAATTCGCTCTACCGGCTTCACCTCCTCGATCACCTTAGCAGAATACGTGACAGAGGGGTTGGGCGAACAGTGTGACCTGTCGCTCGACCGTGACCCCGACGCGGTTGACAGCCGGCCCGATAGTTGTTGGCCAGGCTGGTGGCGAAAGCCCATTGATGATGCCGAGTTAGTGAAGAAGAATCCAGATTATGCTGATATGGTTTGTTTCTGCGAGCAAATATCACGGGGTGAAATCATTGATGCGCTCGACTCGATGCTAAAACCGCGAACTTTGGACGCGCTGAAGCGCCGCACACGAGTCGGTATGGGGCGATGCCAGGGATTCGAATGCAGGATTCGCGTGGCGAAAATCGTCTCAGAGCATTGTGATATTCCGCTCGACAACATCACACAAAAAGGCCCGGGAAGCGAGTTGGTTGCCCCAGCACATGAGGCGATTTATGGATAAGCGCACTAACCTGAACTTGAGCGGCAGAAAACATGCTCGCGTCATTATTGTCGGCGCGGGTCCCGCCGGCATCGGAGCGGCTGTCGCTTTGGCCAGGAAAGGGGTCCGCCCGGTCGTATTGATTGATCGGGTGAGCAATGTAGGTGGCATACCAGCGCTCTGCAAGAAGAAACCGGGAGCAGTGCCCACGTTCGTTTCCTGGCTCCACGGGCGCGCGCTGGTTGGTGAGCAATTCGTCGCCGGTCTCGAAGCTCGCCTGGCAAAAACCGACGTGGAGGTCTGGCTCGACAGTCTGGTTGTTGAGATACACGCTGCCGAACGGCGACTCACCGTGGTGAGTCGCGCCAAAGGCAAGATGGACCTGAGCGCTGACGCCGTTGTTCTGGCCTGTGGTAGTCGTGAAAGATCCGTCGCCGAAAGGGGATGGTTGACCGGATCGCGGCCTGCACGCGTCTTTTTCACGAAGCACCTGTTCGATTTCATCGACGCCAATGATATACTGCCGATGAGCAGAGCGATCATTGTCGGGTCTGACTCGCTTGCCTACTCTGCTGCCGCCAAGCTTAGTGTTTCGGGAGCGGGGCAATCTATCATGCTGGACAGACGCCGACGGCCGGAGTGTAATGTTTTCCAAAGACTCTATTTCAAGTTCTGGTCCCGGCCTAAATGGCACGGATCGATTCAGGAGGTGCAGGTTAAAGGTCTTGGGGTGGTTGAGGGAGTCAAAATTTCCGAGAAAAAAGTCCTGACCTGTGACAGCATCGTCGTCTGCGGGGATCTCCTCCCCAACACTGAGCTTGCCTTGCTTGGCGGGCTGGAAGTGCGCTTGCCCTCGCGTTTGCTCGAGATCAACTCAGGAAACCGTCTCTCCTCACCCGGCTGGTTCGCCGCTGGCAATATTCGTGGTGGATTTCATGGTGCGCAATGGTGCTACCTCAATGGCAGGAAAGTCGCAAGGTCCGTTTTGAAGCACCTTGCATGAACCCGGATTGTATTCGGCAAATTTAAACAGAGATACGAGAAATGAAGGAACTCGACGTTGTATTTTTTGATATGGATCACACGATATTGGCCATTGACTGTGATGTATCATGGAAGATGTTTCTCATTGACAAGGGGATGGCACCTGCCGAAGACAGCGCCAAGGCAGAATACTACTGGGACCTTTACTGTCAGGGGAGAAGCCCCGTCGAGGAATTCGTGGAATTCCAGCTACGTGAGTTCGCTGGCCGCACGCCCAAGGAAATGTGCGTCCTCACACAACGTCACTTCGATGAGCGGATTCGCCAGTTCATATACCCTGAAGCTCATCGCGTGATTGAAGAATTTTCGGCCAAGGGTGTGCCCACTGTACTGGTCACAGGCACGAACCGGTTTTTGAGTCAGCCCTTGGTGGACGCGGTCGGCATCACGACTCTCCTTGCAACAGAGCCTGAGATCGTTAACGGACGCTTCACCGGCGGGATCGTTAAGCCTTTTCTTCTGAAGGAAGGCAAACTCTTGAAAGCACGCGAATACTGCCGGTTACTGCAAACCGACCTTAAGCACGCCGCATTCTTCGCCGATAGCATCAACGACTTGGAAATGCTGGCGAGTGTTGGGACACCGGTCGTAGTCAATCCCGCAGATATGTTGATCGAAGAGGCAAAAGCACGTCACTGGCGAATCGAGTGCTGGTCGTTGTAGGAAACTTTCATGGAACTCATGCGAAAAATTCAGGAGAAGATTCCAAAGTACAGGTACTGGCGCTGGCGTGTGTTTAGCGTGACCTGGTTGGCTTATGCCGGCTTCTACCTCACCAGGAAATCCTTTGCAGTCGCCAAAATCGGTATTCAGGACGATCCGAGCATCCAGATGACCAACGTACAGATGGGCTATATTGATGCCGCCTATCTTTTCGCCTATGCCATCGGGAATTTCATCTGGGGAGTGCTTGGTGACCGCCTCGGCACCCGCCTGGTGGTCCTGGTAGGAATGTTGTGCTCCATTATCATAGGTTTTGCGATAGGGGTTTCCAACTTAGTCCTTGTCTTTGGTGTGTTGATGTTTATTCAGGGGCTGTGTCAATCGACCGGATGGGCACCGCTGGCGAAAAACATCGCCAACTGGTTCTCACAAAAGGAACGCGGCGTGATCATGGGATGGTGGTCGACGAACTATGCGATAGGCGGAGCCATCGCCTCGCCTTTCGCAGGTATCTGCGGCGAATATCTCGTTCCTTTCATTCAGAGTATAACTGACTCTTCTGGCGAAGGCTCCCTCTTCTACCTCTTGCGGGACTGGCGGTTTGCTTTTTTCGGGCCGGCTGCGGCACTTTTTGTTATCTGGCTTGCATTTCTTTTCTTGCAAAAAAATCGCCCCGCCGACGTGGGGCTTCCGCCAATTGAGGAGTATCATGGTGAAGCCCAGGCGGTTCTCGAGGAAGGTGCGAGACCGGAAGACGAAGTCGAAGGCTCCTGGGGGATCATTCTCAGAGTCCTTAAGAATCGGAATGTTCTCTTCCTGTCTCTGCTATATTCCTTCATAAAGCCGACGCGCTATCTTATCCTTCTCTGGGGACCTGTGTACATTAACGAAACACTAGGCACCGGTATGGCCATGTCGGGTGCCATCAGCGTTCTTTTCGAGATTGCGGGTACTCTGGGTATTCTCGTCGCTGGTTACGCCTCGGATAAGCTGTTCCATAGTCGGCGGATGCCCTACAGCGCTGTTTGTCTTTTTCTGGTTGCGATGATTCTGTTTTCCTTCGATACCATCGTCAGTTCGACCAAGAGCTCGCTGGTGCTTGGGCTGCTATTGTGTGCCCTTGGTTTTCTGCTCTATGGCCCGGAGGCATTGATCAGTGCTACGGCTCCCCTTGATTTCGGAACTAAGAAGGGCGCGTCCACCGCTTCGGGCCTGGTCAATGCGATTGGCTCCCTTACCTCTGCAGTCATGAGCACATTTGGCGCGGTTTGGATTAAAGACAGATGGGGCTGGAACGTAGTCTTCATCATTCTGGGCTGCGTGACCCTTGGCGCGACCTTGCTGCTTCTACCCAAATGGAACACCGTTCCCCCGACCGCCTGTCCATCCAAAAAATCTCCTCCTTGTCATTGAAGAACTTGCCTGAACTTGTCTGTTCCTCCCGAAAATTTCGTCTTCGTCTATGCCTACAAAGTGATTGTCCCTGTGCCGCATGATTACCTTGATGAGGTTGAGAAGATTGAGTCTGAGTTGGGAAGGGGACAGAAATCGGTCACCTATGAAGAGCTCAATGTCAAATACTAAAATCTCTGTTGCCACGGGCTTATGGAATGGGAATTTTGCAGAATTTGGAGATAACAGGTTGTTGAGTTGTATGACGGTTGTAGCTGTGAACTCGCTAAAAGGGGGCCATTTGAGCCTGTCCGCGACGCTTTGATCCCGAAGTAGGGAGACTGGGCCGGCGGAGGTGCGGGAAGGCTGGCGTATGCTTACAGTACTCTCCTAATCTGGGCCTGGGCAGCTTTCTTTGGATAAGTTTAGTGTACGCTGAGAGTGATAGTTGCCGGCTCCAGGCCCGGTGATATGGCCTTGATAGTGAGCGTTCCAGCGGTCCTTTCGGATTGCACAATGGCAAGCCCTCGCCCCATAAAGGCCTCGTGTCTAAGATCTTTGTAGTCAACGGCACCATCTCGTCGGCCGTTGTCGATACCAATAACTTGGCCCGGTCCGGCTACAATGAACGTCACTTCATTGGACGCATCTGGCACGCGGATGTCATTCTCGTCAACAATGTAGAATTCAATATGGCAGATATCTTTGCCATCGGCCTTCAGATATACTGTGTCGGATACCAGCTTGATCCGTTTCGGTGCTTGCGCCGTCCTGAGAGTGAATTCACAAAGTATCTTATGCCCATCACTTCCGATGGCCTGAAGGATTCCCGGCTCATATGAGACTTCCAGACGGAGCCATCCTTCTTTCGCCTCGGAGCGTTTCATCGTTTCCAGCTCGCGACCATTGAGCTTGAGAAGTACCTCGGTGCAATTGGTGGCGCACAACAGTTCAAGCGTGGAACCTGACGACCAGTTCCAATGCTCTTGGTCTGGGCTTACACAGACGTAGACCATCGGCTCATCGCTCCACAGGCTCTGCCGCCACCAGCCAATGGGTTTCTTGAACATGGCCAGATCGAACAAGCCACCCCCAAACACTCGATTTGGCCACCGCCCCGCCTCACCGAGATAGTCGATCCCGGTCCAGAGGAACTGACCGGCCACGTACTTGTTATCGCGCACCGCCAACCAGGCGTCGTAACCATCTCCGTTCTCACTGCCATAAATGAAGCGTTTCGGATAGGTTCTATGATCGGCCTCGTAGCGACTCTCCTGATAGTTGTAGCCGACGACGTCCAGCACCTCAGGAAAACCAACGGCGTTCGACATGCGCATATTGGCCAAGCCCGCTGTGACAGGCCGTGTGGAGTCAGCCTCCTTAACGGCCTTTACCAGTCGGGTTCCGTATGTGACAAGATTCTCGGCCGGGGGATAGTAGGGGCGATAGCCCCACCCAAGTACCGGATGTGAGAAGGGATCGTTTGCGAAGTCGACCTCATTGCCAATACTCCACATGATCACACACGGGTGATTCCGGTCCCGCCGCACCAGGTCCTGCATATCCCGAACTGCCCATACGTCAAAATACTCGCCATAACCAAACCGTGCAGGTATCCCCACATTCCGTCCGTCGACCCACTTGTTCTTTGGTGGCGTGAACTCGTCAAAAGCCTCGTCCTGGACAAGAAGGCCTATGCTGTCACAAATGTCCAGGAGCTCCGGCGCGGGCGGATTGTGACTGGTCCGAATGGCGTTGCACCCGAGTTCCTTCAACAGGCGCAGGCGGCGTTCAAGCACCTTGTCGGGAACCGCCGCCCCCAGACAGCCCGCATCATGGTGAATACATAGCCCCTTGAGCTTGACTGATTGATCGTTTAGAAAGAAACCATTATCAGGATCGAATGTGAGTGTACGAATCCCAAATGTCGTGACAGACTCGTCTACCGCTTGCGAGTTCACCTGAATCACGCTCTTCAACTGATACAATGTGGGGCTCTTAATCGACCATCTCTGAGGATTCTCGACAGTCAGGTTCGAAACAACTGTTTCCTTGGCCTTACTCTGGATCGTGCCAGAGTGTGTGCGACTGGCAACCACACGACCGTCCGTTGCCAGGATATCCAGCTTGAGGGTAAAAGTCTTGTCTCGCTCATAAGTATTTTCGATCTCCGTCTGGACCTTGACCGTTGCTTGTTCATCCATAACCTCGGGTGTGGTTACGAACGTGCCCCAATGAGCGATGTGAAGCTTCTCAGTGATACACAGGCGTACATGCCGATAGATGCCTGAGCCGGTGTACCATCGCGAGTCAGCAACCTTGGAATGGTCGACACGAACCGCCAACAAGTTGCCTTCGTTGCCAAACCGCACATGAGGTGTTAGGTTGTATTGAAAACTTGAATATCCGTATGGACGCCGGCCCACGAACTGGCCGTTGATCCAGACTTCTGAGTTACAATAGACACCATCAAACTCTACGGTTACGTGTTTGCCCTTTAGCGATGAGTCCAGCCTGAAATGCTTGCGGTACCAGCCGATTCCTCCTGGTGAATATCCGGTGCCACTGGCATACTGAGGACCAAACGGTCCTTCAATACTCCAGTCATGAGGTACGTTCACCATGCGCCATGACGAATCATCAAACCGGAAACTGTAAGCCGTGGGGAAATCTCCGTTACTGAATCGCCAGTCAAAATCAAGATCCATGTATGTTCGAGCACGGAGAGCCTCAGTTCCAACAGAGCAAAATCCCACTCCGGTAGTCAATTGAAGATTGATGACAGCCACGGCGAAAACAGTTCTCCAGTTGAACTTGACTTGCATGTGTCTCTCCTTTTTGCATGGAGGGGTTAATACGCATCACCGAGTGGTGATGACTTCGGCTGCCAATTTCTCCTTCATCAGCCGACCCATTTTGAACTTCACTTTCTGTTTGGCTGAGACGTGGATTCGTTCCATAGTCTTTGGATTCTGTGCTGTTCTGGCTGCACGTGTCTTGGTCTCAAAAACACCGAAGTCGCGAAACTCTAAGCGGTTTCCCTTGGCAAGCTCGGAGATGACCTCGTCGAGGAAATTCTGAACTGTAGCTTTAACCAACACACGCTTAGCCTGAGTACTTTCAGTAATTCGGTCAACAAGATCTTTCTTGGTGATCGTTGACATAGGCTATCTCCAGAATGATTTATTATAATGGCGGTAACACTCAAACGAGTAATCAGAATAGTCTAATGGACAAGGCCCTTCTAATCAAACATTTTGTCGTTTTTTCTATAACAAGGTCTTTTTGTCTTCTGTCGCACCATCACCCGGATAATACCTGTTGCATCCGAAAGACCCAGAGGATAATATAAATGATTGATTTGACAAGTGTTGATTCATGCTTTCGCTGGGTCGCATTGTTTTTTGTAAACTTTGTCTTTTAACAGAGGAGTAATTATGAAACGACAAACCAAGCGTCACACGTTGAGTTCATTCTGGATAGAACCAAACAAACCTTCTCGACGGCAGTTCTTATCGCAGAGTGGAACGTTAGTTGCCGGTTCGGTCCTTACCGGCGTCGCCCTGTCTCGGATTCATGCCGCCCAGGACAATACGATAAGGCTGGCATTGGTGGGCTGCGGAGGCCGCGGCACGGGCGCTGTCGCCGATGCCTTCTTGACTACTGGCGGCCCGGTGAGACTCTACGCTATGGCCGACCTGTTTGAACAGCGCCTCAAAAGTAGTTTAAGCAACCTGACAAAGGATTTTGCGGATAAGGTCAATGTGCCCCCTGAAAGGCAGTTTGTCGGCTTCGATGCCTATAAGAAGGCAATCGACTGCCTGGGGCCGGGCGACGTCGTGCTGTTGACTACACACGCGGTCTTCCGCCCGCTCCAATTCGAGTACGCCGTCAAAAAAGGTGTGAACGTCTTTGCAGAGAAATCTTTTGCAGTTGACGCACCCGCCGTCCGCCGTTGGCTCAAAGCCACCGAGGTATCCGAGAAAAAGAATTTAAAGGTCGGCGTCGGCTTCATGTGGCGACACTCAGAGGCACGGCAAGAATTAATCCGGCGGATTCACAACGGGGCCATCGGGGATGTGCACACACTGCGGATTTACCGTGTGCATGGGCCGGTCCACTGCCCACGCAGGCCCCGGAACGTTAGTGAGCTGGTATTCCAACTGCAACATCCAAATAGCTTCACCTGGGTGTCGTCAGGGTTCTTCATCGACTGGCACTGCCACAACATCGACGTGGCCTGCTGGACAAAAGGGGCATGGCCAGTCTCGGCCCAGGGAATGGGTGGCCGCTGCTACGAGCAGGCGGGTAACCAGTTCGACCACTACACGGTGGAATACACCTTTGCAGACGGCACGAAGCTGTTCACCTTCTCGCGCCACATGAACGGCTGCTGGAACACCTACTCCGACTATGCCCACGGCTCTAAGGGCTCGGCTGTGATCATGGCCACCCTGGGCCAACCAAAGCCGAAAATCTATAAGAGCCACAACATGGTCCCTGCAAACCTTCTCTGGGAGTTTGGCCAGTCCGATCCGAACCCCTACCGCGTCGAATGGCAGGTGCTTCTGGACGCTATCAGGCAGGATAAGCCACACAACGAGGCCAGGCGGGCGGGTGAGGCAGCTGTAGTCGCGCTGATGGGACGCATGGCGACCCATACTGGCCAGTACATCACTTGGGACCAGGCGTTGAACTCCGACTTCCAATTCGTCGAAGACATTGACAACATGACCTTTGACACCCCCGCCCCAATCCATGCCGGTCCCGAAGGCATTTATCCAGCTCCCCAGCCGGGGATCTCGAAGGAGTGTTGACAGAAATGTTGCTATACATGCATCACGATGTTGGACAAAAATAGACTCAGTCCTGTTTCCTATAGATGATTGAAGCTTCTCGGGATTTCGGGGCACAAGGGAGCCTGGCCTGTCTGGAATCTGAAATAAAGACTGATGCCGGATGTCGCACTTCTTAATTCTGCATGGCATGTCCTAAAATCAGAAGTCAGAAATCAGAAGTCAGTTCTGTCCTCTGTTTTCTGTCCTCTGTCCTCTGTCCTCTGTTCTCTGTCCTCTGTTTTCTGTCTTCTGTCCTCTGTCCTCTGTTCTCTGTCCTCTGTTTTTCCTGTGTCGCTAATGCTGCTTGACTGGCCAGACGATCGTGTTGAGCCCCTGCTTGAGGTCTGCAAGTGGGCCGGCAATTGGTAGTGCATACTCCTTCCCATTGATGTCGGTATTCACCTCAATAGAGTTGCCGTAACGGTCCTCAATGGTTTGCCCGACGGTCGGAAAAACACCGACCAGCTCAGCATTGACCCGTGGTCCTTTCACACGAAACGGTGCGTCATTCATGGAAAACGTGATCGTGGTTCCGAAAGGATGATCTTTGATGGTCAATTCCGTGACATAAGGGTCGACCACGCTGTTCTTATCGTCAAAGGAACTCTTCTTGGCCCCCTGCATAAAGATGTTGTAATCAGATGCGTAGCCGGAAGCTGTTTTCACCTTGTCGAGTCCCTGTCGGATGAAGATGTTGTTGAACCATTTGTCATCTTGGGCAGTTCCAGATTTTCGTCCGGCCCCTACTGTCGTATGCGGCCTGTAATATTGGGAACGGCGTCTAATGTCGGGCCTGTACTCGTAGCCGCAATCGACAAACAGATTGTGTGCGAACACCGTAGCCTCGGAATTACTCCTGGTCGGCTGTCCGATGAGAACGTTGTTATCGACAAGAGTGGGACCGTGGTTCATCTCCAGGAAAACGGTGGCGGCTTCGGTGTTGTAGATGACATTGCGGGTAATCCGGATGCCTTGGTTGCCAAAGTCAATCCATATCCCAAAAGCACCCTGCTCCTGTCGATAGACCCCACGGATCAGATTGCCGCTAATGACGGTATCCACGCTATTATGAAACTTGATCGCGGCAGTTTCCCAGCCGCCGAACTCCCTGCGGTAATTGGTCTCTTCAATCAGATTGCCGCAGATCAATGAGCGGGTAGCACCTTTCTGGCCGGCAATGCCCGCTTGCCCGCACCGCCGGATGATGTTGTTGCGGATGATGTGGTCTCCATAGGCGTCGATGTCGCTATAATCAACGCCGGGCGCATGTCCCAGGATAATGCCAACGCACCGAGCGTTGGTGACCGTGCAATTCTCGATAATCCAGTACTTGCCCATCCGTGGGCCGACAGCGCCCGTTTGCAGGTCTAAGACCGGCGGTGCCCAGTTTGCAGCCGCGTGCATGAAATGAAAGCCATCGACAGTAATGTATTTAAGGCCGGTGATTTCGGGCATGAAGAGGCTTTCGCGAACGTTGATCTCGGTCAGTTCCGTGTTGGGATTTGTCTTGCCGAAGTTCGCCCAGATGGTTGTCACCTCCTCATCCACCTGGCAATGCCAGGTGTGCTCGGCCTCTGCCAGCTCCTGTGCTGTCTTTCTTTCGTAGAAGGCCTCACCATTGAGATAGACGTCCCCGCGATAATGCCACTTGCCGTAATTCAACCAGCCCCCGGAAACCTTCAGCGCATAAGGATTGTATTCGCCGAAGAATGAGTTTGGTAGTTCAACTTTCCAAACGTCGTTGGCTTCGCGTATCCAGGAGGTGATACGCTCGGAACCTTTGATGAAGACTTCCACGCCGGGCGCTGCTCGGTAGGTGATGCGTTTGCTATCATCGGTGCCACCACGGATGGGTTTGACCCATTCGCGATACGTTCCGGCGTGAACGGTAACGGTATCTCCGGGCTGGGCGATGGATGCCGCTTTGTTGATGCTAAGATATGGACGAGCGTGACTGCCGTAAGCTGAATCGCCGCCCATTTTTGAGACATGTATTTCACGCGCAAAAACGCCTTCAGAACCGAAGATGACGGTGATGAATATCACTAACAGTATGTCTGAGTAATAACTTTTGAAATTCATAAGTGCTTGCAAAAGAAACATTTAACTGTTTTGCGTTCAAAATCACTCAAAATCATTAACTCACTTAGCAGAAAAGACTTACGCATTTTATAGATGAATACTCGGACACACTCCTATGCTGGATGCTGTTGAATGTGTACTCGAATTCGGCAGGCATTATATGCGCAATTCAGCGTTCTGGCTCAAGAGCAATTTCTGTAACTGTTTGACATTGAGCCGGCGTGGGGGGATTTTGCCTTTGGCCGCCAGTGCTGCCGCACACGATCACATCGTGACGACCCACAATCGGAGTCTGTATCTTCTCGTGGTATGCACCACCTGCCGCCATTCCCCCTGCTATCGCGCCGATAAACTCACGTCGCCCAATAAGCTCCATACGTTCCATTTCCTCTAACTCTATGGCCAATGATTGATTGACATTATCCGCCGCATCGGGACTCAGGTAGGTTACAACCGTTGCACACAGCTTGCCCCTAAGCAGGTTATTCACATGTCTCAGCGACCAGA
>JADFJC010000173.1 GCA_022566315.1 Planctomycetota bacterium | reverse complement strand
GAATACAAAGATGAAGTTCCATTCGACCATTCGCTGATGACACACTTTAGAAAACGTTTTAACAAAAACACACTTGCACAGATCAACGAGTCAATAGTTCGTAACGTTTTAGAGACTGACGATGAACTGCAAGATAAATCGTCTGCTGACAACGATGACCAGAAGCCTTTGAATAAAGGTAAGCTGATCGTTGATGCAACGTGTACGCCTGCAGATATTGCGTATCCGACAGACTTGAATCTGCTTAATGAAGCCAGAGAAAAAACTGAAACGATAATCGACACAATGCACACTCCTTTGGTTGGCCAAACTACCAAGCCACGCACATATCGTCAGAAAGCCAGAAAGGATTATCTTGCGGTTGCCAAACAGAAAAGGCCCGGTTATAAGAAAGTCCGCAAGGCGATTGGCAAGCAATTATGTTACCTCAAGCGTGATCTACAAAACATTGATATAATGGCTCTTGAGGGTCTACTCGTGCATTTAAGCAAAAGACAGTATCGCGAGCTGTTCGTGATAAAAGAACTTTACCGCCAGCAATTATGGATGTACGAAAATCGTACGCACAAGATAACAGAGCGAATTGTAAGTATTTCTCAGCCGCATATCCGCCCGATAGTTCGAGGTAAAGCAAAAAGCAATGTTGAGTTCGGGGCAAAGGTGTCAGTAAGTCTTGTCGATGGCTTTAGTTTTGTAGATAGGATCGACTGGGACAACTATAACGAATCAGGCGATCTGATCGGGCAGATCGAAAAATATCGTAAGCGTTTTGGTTTCTATCCCGAATCGGTCCATGCTGATCAAATATATCGTAATCGTGAAAATCGTCGATATTGCAAAGCCCATGGCATAAGATTATCAGGCTCACCGCTTGGCAGGCCGAAGAAAGTGACAGCCGAAAACGCAGAACAACTAAAGCAGCAAAAACAACAGTTTCGTCAGGATGAAATTGACAGGATTGCGATTGAGGGCAAGTTCGGCCAAGGCAAACGCAGATTCAGCCTGGCCCGTATAATGGCCAAACTCGCCGGCACTTCGGAAGTTGTGATTATGGTCGCGTTTATGGTGATGAATCTGGAGAAGATACTCTCCAGCAGCCTATATTTTTTATTGCACATATGGCAGAAGCTCTTGACTATCCATCAAGAGTGCGTCATGTGTGCCTGCAACTTGCATTTGATGCGAAAGAGTGGTATCAGAATACCACGGCCGGAAATAATAAAATGCTGAAAGTGGGTTATTCAGCAAGCCCTATATATGAGGTTGCTATCTTACGAGACCCCGTACATTCGAATGCGACTCGAACGGTGACTCGCTTTGATCTCAGCAGAGGGTCAGACGCGGTATGGTATGGACTGGAAGAGACAGTGGAGGAAGAGTAAGCGGTTTCAAGTATTCTTATCAAATTCAAAATTGGACCAATACAAACTATAATATTAATATACTATTGTAGACTATTAGGTGATGGAAAAAAATGAAAACCAAACCTTACACGATGCTGTTGATAGTGATGGCGGGGTGGATGAACCAATCAAGAAAAGAATAGCTATATGTCCATAACTACCCTTGCTATTTCGAACTTAGGTTTTGTTACTTTCACCCGATCCTCAAGGGCAAAGTATCAGCGGATAACTGTCCGTCCTGACAAAACTATCACTGTGACTATCCCAAGAGGTGGTAGCTTAAGTGAAGCTAAGCAATTTCTAAAATCAAAAATCTCCTGGATTCAAAAGCAACTGCAAAAAATAGATCAACATGCCCAATGTCGAGACATGCCTGATTTAGATATTGATCTCAAAGAAGCACAGATAAACTTATTTCATCAGCTTGACTACTTTTCTAAAAAACACAATTTGTCCTACAACAGAGCAGGTTTCCGTTGTCAGAAGACAAGATGGGGCAGTTGTTCAGGCAAGAATAATATCAACCTGAATGTGAATATTGCTTTTTTGCCAGAAGAGTTGCAGGACTATGTTCTCCTGCACGAGTTAGTTCATACAAAGGTCAAAAATCATAGCAAGAATTTCTGGGCTGAACTGGACAAATACACAGAAGGCAGAGCCAAAGAGTTATCGAAAAAATTGAAGAAGTATCGCATAAAATTGAGGGTGTAATACAGCATGGAAGAAAAACATATACTTAAAATAGCCGGCGAATTGAATATAACCGCAGGACAGGTCGGGGCAGTCGCTTTGCTATTGAGTGAAAACGCCACCGTTCCGTTTATTGCCAGATACCGTAAAGAAGCAACAGGAAGCCTTGATGAGGTTGCGATAACCAATATTCGCGACCGGCTCGAACAGCTTGCTGAACTGGATAAAAGACGCGATACAATACTTGAGTCGCTTGAAAAACAGGGTAATCTCACCGCTGAGCTCAAAGACAAAGTAATGGCAGCGGAGACGATGGCTGTGTTGGAGGATATTTATCTGCCCTTCAGACCGAAAAGACGGACACGGGCTACCATGGCAAAGGAAAAGGGGCTTGAGCCGTTGGCAAAAATGCTGTTCGAGCAGGGAAATATCGACGTGGTAAAAGAAGCGGGGAAATTCGTGAATGCTGAGAAAGAGGTGGGCTCCGTTGAAACCGCACTTGCCGGGGCACGCGACATAATCGCCGAGTGGGTAAGTGAAGACTCCCAGGCAAGAGCGAATATAAGATCGCTCTATCAGAAAAAAGGCCAATACACTTGTAAGGTGATACCGGGCAAGAAAGATGAGGCGATAAAGTATAAGGACTACTACGACTGGGCTGAACTGGTCGCTTCGGCACCATCACATCGGGTACTCGCTATGCGTCGAGGAGCAAAGGAAAAGTTCCTGCTATTACGGGTAACGGTAGATGAGGATCAGGCGATATCAATCCTTGATTCGTTGTTTATCAAAAGCCAAAATGCCGCTGGCGACCAAGTCAAGCTTGCGATCAGAGATAGCTATAAGAGGCTGATAATGCTTTCAATGGAAACTGAGATTCGACTTGAAAGCAAAAAGAAGGCAGACGATGAAGCTATAAAAGTCTTTGTGGAAAATCTCCGGCAATTGCTGTTAGGCTCACCGTTGGGTGAAAAAAGCATATTGGCTATCGATCCGGCTTTTCGGACTGGGTGCAAGGTAGTGTGTCTGGACAGGCAGGGTAAGCTGCTATATAATGATGTGATATATCCACTGGGTTCCGAAGCGACCACCAAACGTGAAGGCACCAAGATTATGGCTTGGTGCCAGAAGTACAATATCGAAGCGATTGCGATAGGTAATGGAACCGCCAGCAGAGAAACCGAGGCATTCATCCGCGGGATTGGCCTGGCCGAAGATATACACATCGTAATGGTAAACGAAAGCGGAGCAAGTGTTTATTCGGCTTCGCAGGTTGCCAGAGAGGAATTTCCCGACTATGACATTACGGTCAGGGGAGCGGTATCAATTGGAAGACGACTAATGGACCCTCTGGCCGAACTTGTAAAGATCGACCCTAAATCCATTGGCGTCGGCCAGTATCAACACGATGTCGACCAGGCACTTCTTAAACGCAGTCTCGATGATACGGTCGGTAGCTGTGTGAATGCTGTTGGCGTTGAGGTCAATACGGCAAGTAAGCAACTCTTAACCTATGTTTCCGGAGTAGGCCCTAAGTTGGCTGAAAGGATAGTCTTGCACAGGGACGAAAACGGCCCATTCGCCTCCAGAGCAAATGTGAAGAAAGTTTCTGGGCTAGGCGCTAAGACATTTGAACAGTGCGCAGGTTTTCTCAGGATTCGCAACGCAAAAAACCCGCTCGATGCAAGTGCGGTACATCCCGAAAGCTATTCAATAGTAAAATCTATGGCTAAGGACCTGGATTGTTCGGTAGCAGATTTGATCAGTAATTCCGCATTGTGTGAAAAGATAAAATTGGAAGACTATGTTACCGATACGGTTGGTCTGCCGACGCTGATGGATATTAAAGCTGAGCTTAGCAAGCCAGGGCGAGACCCGCGAAAGCAGTTCGAGTTGTTCAGTTTCGCCGAAGGAATCAATGCGATAGGTGATTTGGAAGTTGGAATGGAATTGCCGGGGATTGTAACGAATATCACTGCGTTCGGTGCGTTCGTCGATGTTGGGGTTCATCAGGATGGGCTTGTGCATATCAGCCAACTTTCAGACCATTTTGTAAAAGACCCTGCCGACATTGTCAAAGTGCAGCAGAAGGTAAAAGTATGTGTATTAGAGATAGACATCGCCAGAAAGCGAATATCAATGAGCATGAAAAAAGAACACAAGCAAAGCGAAAAACCAGCCCGCAATGAAAAACGTCAACCCGTAAAACCGGGCAAAAAGCAAACAGCCCACCCGGCAAAGCCGACGAAGAACAATAAGCCATTCGGCGATACGCTTACTACAAAACTAACCTTCAGCGATTGAGACTATAAGAGCTTGTCAAGGGCCAATAGTACCACGTGACATTTAGTCTAACCTTTTACAAAATAGACGTTTACATCCTTGGGCTCCTCGCTCGCCATTTTACCCACTTTCGGCTATAATTTCTGTCTCAAATTGGCTTTCTATATACCTTGAAGGAACATTAAAACAGACATCATGAACAAGAACCTCGACATCATCAACTTTGCTGTATCGCTGATCATCAAAGCAGCCTTAATTGCTGCCCGATTCTCAGGAAGGGCTCGGAAACGCAGTTTGAGTCGTCTTGCCACCATGGACATCAATGAAAAAGACAAGGAAATCCTCTTTCTCAGGGACGTGGTTGACCAGCTAAAAATGCAGGTGTCAATCCTTCAGAAACGCATCAAAAAGAAACAGAAAAAGCCTCGACATACACTTCGAGAAAGGCTGTTTATCCTTTGGCAAATGGAAGCGTTCCAGATACCAAGGCGCAGGGTGACTGAGTATTTTGGCATCGCCAGATCTACTCTCTACCGGTGGCTTCATAAGATCGAAGATCAGCAGCAAACCAGTATTCCAGCCAATAAAACACCCATGGAGATAGCATCTCTGATATGGGAAATAACAAAATCAAACATCAACTGGGGGCGGATTCGGATTGCAAACCAACTGGCACTGCTGAACATCTTTATCTCAGCCTCTACGGTTCGCAATATTCTCAATAGGCCGATACCTCGAAAGGCTCCTGTATCATCAGCTACGTCTAAGAAAAGTGAAGAGAAAACAGAATGCCGTTCCATTCCTGCCTGGTACCCTAATCACGTTTGGTCTGTCGACACCACAATGGTTTTGTGTTGGGGACTCTGGCCTATTCATGTCTTTGTTGTGATTGATCATTTTTCCCGTAAAGTCATGTCCGTGACTCCACTGGAAGGTCCCAATGCGGGATGGATCAATAACGCATTGGAAAGTGCCATTCAAGAACATGGAGCACCAAAACATATTATCTCAGATCAGGCCTATGTCTTCACCGGGGGCGTTTTTGCAGAGCTATTGGGCCAATGGAATGTGAAGCCACGCTTTGGAGCTATAGGAAAACATGGTTCCATCTCTGTTACGGAAAGAGTCATCAAAACCCTTAAATACGAATGGTTAGAACAAGTTCCGATTATTAGAGGATTTGATCACTTGACCATGTTGTGTGAAGAATTTGAGAATTGGTATAACAGTTGGCGGCCGCACATGACCTTGGATGGTATTCGTCCTGATGATGTTTATTACGACAAGAAGACGAAGAAACCGAAACGTGATTCAAAGACAGTGCCGTGTCACATAGAACAACATCTTTTCCGGGAAACACGGATAACGGGCTATCGCCTAAAGGCCGTTGCGTAGTTTTTACCATCCTGTTTCTGTCATCTGGATGCAGGAGAAGTCCATCTACGAATCATATATCCTCGATTCTACACAGCAATTTTGAACAAATGGTCATCTTTGAGTATATTGATTAGGCAAAACTATCCCATTTATGAACTTTTCAAAGAAGCTATATTGTAAACTTGGTGATCCTACAGCGGTCCTATCTTCCCTTGACAAGCGCATTATCTCCCTTTAGAAGAATAAAAAAAATACCCGAACAGGGACTCATAAGATTAGTATACAAAGATACTTACAGATCGCCAGAGATTTTATTTCACACCCGTTGACATATAATGTATAATGGTTGGTGAATATTTTCTTCTATGAAAGTAGAGCGGGAGATATTTGTATGATTAAGAAGAATAAATGCACTT
>JADFJC010000172.1 GCA_022566315.1 Planctomycetota bacterium | reverse complement strand
TCCCAGGGAACTCGAGAAGCCGAGTCTTTCAACGGGAGTGCGAGTGAGGCACCGCTGCTGCATATAAGCTATCAGTAAAGTTGCGGCGCAACCCAACCTGGCAGATGGGGCCAAAGATGTATGTGGCCGTTCAGGTAGCGGGCACAATAGTGTTGGCTTGGCGCAGACTAAGTCCGCCATAGGCGGACATCGTATTCGGGGCCTATGCCGAATCAATCGGCATAGGCCCCGCTTGTTTTTTAGGGCGGCAGATTTGCAAAAGTAAAATTAGATTTACGGAGTTACCTGGCTTTGAATAAATTATCTTCCATTCTTGACTGTCCCTGCCGGCAGGCAAGTTCGGCTGGCGGCCTCAGCAAAACTCGGACTACCAACCAGTAGGCCTGCGTTTTGCTTCCTTGCCAGCCTTGTCCTCGCTGGAGCCAAAACGAAACTTGCCTGACGGCAGTCAAGGCTCGCCTGCCGGCGGTCAAGGCCTAATTTCTTTACCAGTCCTTACTTTTTGTGATTGGTTTTAATTCTTTTTTATGATAACGTACATAAATCCGAACGAAGTGGTCATACGAGAAAAGCAAATGAAGAAAGAGCGTTCTTATGCACTTGTTCTTGTCGGTATCAGCATTCTTCTGGGAGGATGTAAAGACAGGAAGGTCAGTTTCGTAACAATAGGTACAGGAGGCGTAACGGGAATCTATTATCCTACAGGTGTCGCTATAAGCCGAATGGTTAATAAGAAATTCGATGAGTACAATATTAAAGCGACCGTTGAATCGACAAGCGGCTCCGTATTCAATGTTAATGCAGTGTTAAACGGAGACTTAGTGTTTGGTGTTGTTCAATCGGACAGGCAATATCAGGCGTATAACGGATTAGCTGAATGGTCCAAATATGGAAAACAGACAGGTCTGCGGTCACTATTTTCAGTCCACCCCGAATCAATCACCTTAATCGCATCAGAGAAAAGCGGCATCAGGGAAATTGAAGATTTAAAAGGCAAAAGAGTAAATCTTGGAAACCCCGGCTCCGGATATTTGCAGAACTCAAGGGACGTACTAAAAGCGATAGGACTTACTGAAGGGGATGACCTCTCTGTCGAATATGTTAAAGCCGTAGAGGCCCCCGGCTTATTGCAGGATGAAAGAATTGACGCCTTCTTCTATACAGTGGGACATCCCAATAGTAACATTAAAGAAGCAACATCCGGCAGAATTAAGGTGTTTATTGTACCCATCAGAGGGCCGGGCATAGATAAGATGCTTAAAAAGTATTCTTACTACGCAAAATCGACAATAGCTCATTCATTTTATCCCTACGCATTAAATACCGAAGATGTTGCGACAATCGGCGTAAAGGCGACCTTTGTTACGTCGAAGAAGACGGATGAGGATATTGTTTATGCTATTACAAAAGAGGTTTTTGAGAATTTTGAAGACTTTAAGTCCCTTCATCCGGCTTACAAGGTACTGACAAAAAAAGGCATGTTGAAGGGGCTTTCCACTCCAATTCACAAAGGTGCTTTAAAATACTATAAAGAGGCTGGCCTTGATAAACACATAGATCCGAAACTCATAATCGATTAGATGCTTTTAACAAACAACAGAAAAACCGACCAGCCTTGCCAGAGACAGCACGTCTCGGCAGGTAGATTCATCATTGCTGCTGTCTCGGTAGCATGGGCCTTGTTTCAACTTGCATTACCTCGTTTCATAATATTAGACAGCACAACGGTAAGGGCGGTTCATCTGGCTTTTGCGATAACACTCGTATTCCTGACCCGCCGGTGCCGGGCCAAACAAAAGTGGAAAACAGATTTCTCCGACGCAATAAGCCATATTCCGATTATCGACTACATCCTGGCGGGCCTGGCGTGTCTTTCTGTGCTATATTTTGTTTTTGACTGGACGGGTATATCGATGCGGGCAGGCCTGCCCATTCGACGGGATATTGTTATAAGTGTTATACTAATCGTACTTCTGTTGGAAGCAACAAGGCGTGCGATTGGATCTGCTCTTGCCATTGTTGCCATTCTGTTCACACTCTATGCCTTCTTAGCCCCTTATATGCCGTTGATATTTGCCTTTCGGGGCGTGACACTGAGAAGGTATCTCAGCCAGATTGCTCTATCCACGGAAGGGATTTATGGTATTCCCCTTCATGTTTCCGCCAACACGGTTTTTCTGTTTGTACTATTCGGGTCAATGCTCGATAAAGTCGGGGCCGGACATTTTTTCAATGACCTTGCACTCTCTTTACTTGGTCGATTTAAGGGCGGCGCAGCAAAGGCAGCCGTTGTCTCAAGCGGATTAACAGGTCTTTTCTCAGGCTCAAGTATTGCCAATGTTGTTACAACGGGGACCTTTACGATTCCCTTGATGAAGAAGTGCGGTTATCCCGGAAAGATTGCAGCGGCAACCGAGGTTGCCGCAAGCACTAACGGCCAGTTGATGCCTCCCATAATGGGAGCAGCGGCATTTATTATCGCAGAATATTTAGGCATTGATTACCTTGATGTTGTTAAGGCTGCCGCCATTCCTGCCTTTGTATCTTATTTTGGCCTGTTTTATATCGCTCATCTCGAAGCCTCAAAACTCGGGATGAAAGGCCTGCCAAAATCGGACATCCCCAAATTTCTGACCGTGCTGAAAAGTGGATTTTATTACCTTATCCCCCTGACTGTTTTGATATATGAATTGATAATTATGCGTCATACCCCAAACCTGGCGGCTTTTAATGCAATATTTGTCCTGATTGTGATTGTCTTTGTACGGGAAATCATCAAAGCGCTAAAAAATGGCACAGCCGTTATAAAAGCCGTGATTAAAAGCGTCAGCACCATAGTTGAGGGACTAATTGCAGGTTCGAGGAATATGCTCACAGTCGCATTAGCAACTGCTACTGCAGGTATTATTGTTGGCATCGTTTTCATGGGGCCAAGCTGCATGGTTATTGAGATTGTAACAAAACTTTCTTTCGGTTATATATTCCCTGTGTTATTAATAACGGCAATTGCAAGTCTGATACTTGGAATGGGACTGCCGACAACGGCAACATATATTGTTATGGCAACAATCACAGTCCCTGTAATCAGAGAGCTAAGTCCCGTAAACGGTGTCGGTATTATCCTTATCCCTCCAATAGCTGCTCACTTGTTCTGTTTCTATTTTGGAATTCTTGCCGATGATACCCCGCCCGTAGGACTCGCTGCCTATGCTGCGGCGGCTATTGCGAAATCCGACCCCATAGCAACGGGGATACAGGGTTTCATATATGATTTAAGGACCGCCGTTATTCCGTTTATGTTTGTCTTTAATGCCGAGCTTATCCTTTACGGAATCAATAGTTGGCCTCAGGCACTGCTCATATTTATAATGGCTATATTCGGAGTGTTTGCCTTTACAAATGCCGTCCAGGGATGGTTCATAATAAAGAATAAATGGTATGAGATTCCTCTGTTTCTTGCCGCATCACTTATATTGTTTTGGCCCGCTGTTGTAACGAAGATTTTCAATCTTGATTATAATCTTAGATATTATATGTACTTTATTGGAATAGCTATCTATAGTTTACCTTACCTCATTCAGAAGCTAAGACTTAATGCATCAGAAGGGCAGGGAGGCCACTACGCAAAATCCAATTCGAAGCTGTAAACGCGGTCTTCCAATTGGCTGCGAATTTTACAGCCGCTTGTTATGATGCGTGTAGAATGTTGTTATGCACTAATTTCGTGTGCCTCGCTGGCACCTTTAGGTATTCTGATTTCCTCGACTAGGGCCTGCACGTGGGCCGGAGGCGGGGCGGTAAAACGGGAAACAACCAAAGCAACCACAAAGTTTAAGACCATACCCACGGCGCCAATTCCCTCCGGTGAGATTCCGAACAACCATTTCTGGGGGATATTGGCGGAGGGATTGATAAATTTGAAATAGATGATATAACCGGCGGTAAATATGATACCCGTGAGCATACCTGATATCGCGCCCTCTTTGTTCATTCGCTTGGAAAAGATACCTAAAAAGATGACAGGGAAAAAAGACGAAGCAGCCAAACCGAAAGCAAACGCGACCACCTGGGCGACAAATCCCGGAGGATGAACGCCGAAATAACCCGCAAGCACCACCGCAAGGCCTGCCGCAATTCTGGCGAACAGCAGTTCCTGTTTTTCCGTAATATGGGGGACAAAGATTTTTTTCATCAGGTCGTGTGCGATTGACGTTGATATGACTAAGAGCAATCCTGCTGCCGTTGATAAGGCCGCGGCTAAACCGCCGGCTGCTACTAATCCTACTACCCAGTTGGGCAATCTGGCAATCTCGGGATTGGCCAGCACCATGATGTCACTATCGACAAAGAGTTCATTGGTACAGTCGGTAAGGTCATTGCTGAGAAGACGCTGGCCGTGCGCTCCCAGTCCCATGCCCTCGTTGAATTGGGGCTTGCCTTCAAACGGAGCCCCAGAACGATACTGAACTATGCCGTCGTTGTTCTTATCGACCCAGGCAATCAGTCCGGTCTTTTCCCAGTTCTTGAACCAGGATGGGATATTAACATATTCTTTATCATTAACAGTGTTGATAAGATTAGTTCGGGCAAAGGCGGCAACTGCCGGGGCGGTGGTGTAGAGAATCGCGATAAAAACCAACGCCCAGCCGGCGGAATATCGCGCATCCCTCACTCTGCGGACCGTGAAAAAGCGAACGATAACATGGGGCAATCCTGCTGTTCCTACCATCAAGGCTGCCGTAATACAAAAAATATCGAGCTTGCTTTTGACCCCGGAGGTGTAGGCGGCAAATCCGAGCTCCTGATTAAGCCCGTCGAGTTTATCGAGCAGATACACACCTTCAGAACCTACAAGCTTACTGCCGAAACCGAGTTGAGGGATCGGATTATTTGTCATCATTATTGAAATAAAAATAGCAGGCACCAAAAAGGCGAAAATAAGGATGCAGTATTGGGCGACCTGAGTGTAAGTGATACCCTTCATTCCTCCCATGACAGCATAGAAAAACACGATTCCCATACCGATTATTACACCGGTACTAATATTAACTTCAAGAAAGCGGGAAAATACAACTCCTACTCCCCGCATTTGGCCCGCGACATAGGTAAAAGATATAAAAATAGCGCAGCATACTGCAACTATGCGTGCCACATGTGAGTAGTATCTTTCCCCGACAAAATCCGGGACGGTGTATTTGCCGAACTTTCGCAAATAAGGCGCCAACAGCAGCGCCAGCAGCACATATCCTCCGGTCCAGCCCATCAGGTACATCGAGCCGTCCCTGCCCATAAAGGAAATCAGCCCCGCCATCGAAATGAATGACGCCGCCGACATCCAATCCGCCGCGGTGGCCATCCCATTGGCTAAAGAAGAAACTCCTTTACCAGCCACGTAAAATTCACTCGTGGTTGATGCCCTTGCCCATATAGCAATCCCGATGTAGATAATGAAAGTCAGCGTAACGATAACATAGGTCCAGGCCTGTATATCCATTATTTCTTTTGCTCTTCTTTCTCCTCCACATGATATTTCTTGTCTAATTTGTTCATTAAGCGTACGTAAACGAAAATTATTATGACAAAAACTAAAATCGAACCTTGTTGGGAAAACCAGAAGCCAAGTTTGAATCCGCCGATTTTGATTTTGTCCAGAACATCGACTAAGATAATGCCGAAACCGTAAGAAACAGTGAACCAGATACTCAGGAGGACAGCAAGATACTGCAGATTCTTTTTCCAATACTCTTTTTTTAAGTTTTTATTAGACACAATATTTCTCCAAAAAAATTCTGCCGATTTTCGCCCGATTGTACAAGCACGTCCCCCCATTGCAAGCAAATACTTACGTGCCTATAAGGCACCGAAGCAAGCTCAATACTGTTTAGCCCCCCAACCCCAAAGGGCGTTGGGGGGTCAATTAAAAAACCGCCCTGGCCCCGCCAGGGCCTCCACCTCGCTTAGCCCCGGGTTCCACCCGGGGTCCTCCCACGCCAAAGACACACCCATCCTCATTCTAAATTCACTATTCTAAATTCTCAATTCTAAACTTGACTGTTGTCAAGTTCTGTGTTATTTTCTGTCACTAAAGGCTTGAGGCGGACATCTTGAAGAGTGCAGCGAAATAAGAGATATGAAATTGCTTGGCGTTTTATGCAGACTGGTATTGAAATTATAATTGACCATTAGTT
>JADFJC010000171.1 GCA_022566315.1 Planctomycetota bacterium | reverse complement strand
AAAACCTTGACAGTTCAAGATGAATTTGATAAGATTATTGATGTCGGACGGACAGAATTATGTTTTTTAACCGTGTAAATGGGAAATGTCAGTTAATTTAATCTTACTTCATTTAACAGGAGAATAACATGACTACACAAAACCGAATCAAAACCGTATTGACCCTCGCCGCCGTGGCGATGGTGTTCCTGATCCTTCCCGCCGCTGCGGATATTCCAGGCCCCCATGATTTACCCGACCCGGACACGACACCGCCTGACAGCACTAAGCCGGTCAAGGTTTACATTCTGTCAGGTCAATCCAATATGATGGGGGTCGGTTATGTCACTGACCCCGATCCAGGGTCCCTGAGTACTGTTACGACAGATGGCCTGTTCCCGCACATGCTGGATGCTGCGGGTGCATGGACCGTACGAAACGATGTTTGGTATGAGGGTAGGATCTCTGCAACGGCAAAAAAGTGGTTAACTGTAGGTTGCGGTAACGGCAGTGACAAAATAGGACCGGAACTACAGTTTGGTCACATCATGGGATACTACCACGACGAACCGGTCATTCTCCTGAAAGTCTCCATCGGCAATAGAGCTTTGGGGTGGGATATACTTCCGCCAGGAAGCGTGCAATACGACTCAGATGACGGCTATACCTATCCCGGATACGGGGGGTCCCCCGAAAGGTGGCTCATAGGCACAGATCCGGTGCCGATCGAGTGGTATGCCGGCAAGACGTACGATAGATATGTCGCAGAGGCTAAAGGCGTATTAGATAATTTTGACACCAAATTCCCGCAGTGGGCGGCCCAGGGTTACGAGATCGCCGGGTTCGCCTGGTGGCAGGGGCATAGGGATGGAGGTATGAAGGGACATGCCGACCGCTACGAGTTAAACATGGTTAACTTAATAAAGGCTTGGCGGGCCGAATTTGGTGCGCCGAATGCGCCCTTTGTGATAGCCACCATCGGATTTGGTGGTTGGACTATGTCAGGTAATCAACTGACCGTTGCCAATGCTCAGCTTGCCGTAAGCGGAGAGACGGGCAACTACCCTGAGTTTGAAGGTAATGTTAAAACCGTCGAATCCCGGGATTACTGGAGAGAAGTCGCCGAGTCTCCGGGAAATCAGGGTTATCACTACAATAATAATGCCTGGACCTATATGATGGTCGGTGATGCTCTGGGCCGAGCGATGGCCGAGATACTGACACCATATTCTGTCAACGCCGGTGACGACATGATTACATGGTCAGGTCAAGCGATAGATTTAGAGGCAACCATTCAAGACGGTGTGACGGTTACGTCCTATGCCTGGAGTGCCGACCCTGCCGCCGGTGTGCTATTCTCAGATCCTGCTATTGAAGACCCAACGGTTACGATTACCAAAGCTACCGACAATCCATCCACCGTTACGGTGACACTTACGGTTAACGATGGAGTTAACCCGCCTGTGCCAGATTCCATAAGGATTGATGTGTACGATGATGCCTGTAAGGCGACGATTGGCGAGGGTCTGGCGGCGGATAATCCAACTGACTTAAATGGAGACTGTGTTACAGGCCTCGAAGATTTAGCTGTGATGGCCTTAGCATGGCTTAATGATAATGGTTTAGCAGCACCGGTTCTTAAATAAGCGGATTCAACTCATAAGTGCAACTGAGTCGCCAAAATTTTGGTGAGCTGGTATACTCTCTCACCGAAATTTGGTTACCTCAGGTAAGGAACACTTATGAGAGAGTACGGACAGCTCACCGAAGAAGATCGTATCGAGATTTATGCGATGAAGCAAGCAGGAAAAAAACAGAATATGATAGCCGCCGAACTGGGTGTTCATCCCAGTACTATCAGCCGCGAGTTGTCCCGCAATACCGGCCTGCGGGGCTATCGTCCTAAACAGGCCCAGCAAAAGACGTTACATCGAAGGTTTACGGCCCGTAAGGCTGTCAAAATGACGCCGGAGACAATTGACTACATTGAATGCAAGCTCCATCAAGAGCATTCGCCCGAGCAGATCGCCGAACGAATGAAGCTTGACCCCGGATGGCATGGCCCAACAGTGTGCCATGAACGCATTTATCAGCATGTCTGGCAGGATAAAGCCCGGGGCGGAATGCTGTACAAGCATTTGCGGATTGCCGGAACCAGGCAGCGACGTAAACGCCGAAACAGCCGGGATATGCGTGGAACTATCCCTAATCGGGTAGGAATCGAAGATCGTCCCAAGATTGTAGAGAGGAAAATTCGCATCGGTGACTGGGAAGGCGATACGGTCGTCGGCAAGAATCATCAGGGAGCGTTGGTAACATTGGTTGATCGCAAGAGCAAGCTGACGCTGATCGGCAAGGTAAATCGTTATACCGCCGAGGCAGTGGAGCGAACGATTATCACTTTGATGGAGACGCTTCCCAGGCGAATCTATACGCTGACTGTTGATAACGGCAAAGAGTTTGCAAGCCACGAATCGGTTGCCGAGGCACTTCGGATTAAGGTGTACTTCGCTGATCCGTACAGTGCCTGGCAGCGGGGATTGAATGAGAATACCAATGGCTTGATTCGTCAGTATGTGCCCAAGGGAAGTGAGGTGCGAAACCTGACAGATCGTCAGGTGCAACACATCATGGATCGGCTGAATAATCGACCAAGAAAAACGCTTGGCTTCTTGACACCAAATGAAGTATTTTATGAACGGATAAAATTAACAGGATGACAAAACAGAATTGTAATGCTTCAGTCGGAATTGGACATTTCCTGAATTTGAATTAGTATGTAGTTCAAAGAAAGGAAGTGAACATGTCAAACAAACGCAAAAAGTACTCTGCCCAGGAAAAAGTCAGGCTTCTTCGGCTGCATCTGATCGAAAAAGAGCCGGTTTCGGACATCTGCGACCGTCTCGAACTCAACCCCAACGTATTTTACCGCTGGCAGAAAGTGTTTTTTGAGAACGGAGCTGCTGCCTTTGACCAGGCTGGCGACGGACGCAAGGACAGCCACGCTAAGAAGTTGGAACGGCAAAACGCCCAGTTAAAAGCCAGGCTGGCCGGCAAAGATGAGGTGATCGCCGAGATCATGGCCTCCCACGTGCAGCTAAAAAAAAGTCTTGGCGAGGTTTGAAAAGCTCCTGGGCTGAACCTGATGTGCGTGATGAGGTGATTGATTACGTCCGTTGCTGGTCGGACAAAACAGGCATCAAGGCGACGAAAATGATTCGATGGATTGGGATACATCGCAGCAAATACTACGATTGGGCCTCTCGCTACGGCAAAGTCAATGAGCACAATGCCTGGATTCCGCGTGATTTCTGGCTGGTCGATTGGGAAAAGCAGGCGATTATCGACTATTATCACGACCACCTAATGGAAGGCTATCGCCGGTTGACGTATATGATGATGGATGATGATATCGTGGCAGTAAGTCCCAGCAGCGTGTATCGCGTGTTGACCAGAGCGGGCCTGCTGAAGCGCTGGAATGGTAAGCCGTCGAAAAAAGGCGATGGCTTCATACAGCCCTTAAAACCGCATGAACACTGGCATTGCGACATATCGTACATCAACATTTGTGGCACGTTCTACTACCTGTGCAGCATATTGGACGGCTTCAGCCGCTACATTGTTCACTGGGAAATACGCGAGTCGATGACTGAAAGAGATGTCGAAATCATCCTGCAGCGAGGCCGGGAGAAATTTCCTGATGCCAAGCCACGGATCATTTCCGACAATGGCCCGCAGTTTATATCGAAAGATTTTAAGGAGTTCATCCGTATCAGCGGGATGACGCATGTCAGGACCTCGCCGTACTACCCTCAGAGTAATGGAAAACTGGAACGCTATCACAAGACGATCAAAGGAACGTGCATCCGGGTACGGACTCCATTGTCGCTTCAAGACGCCAGAGACATCGTGGCCGATTTTGTGGACCAGTACAATACCAGGCGTTTGCACAGTGCAATCGGCTACATAACGCCCAAAGACAAGCTCCAAGACCGAGCCGAAGCGATCCTTGCCGGTCGCGATGCCAAACTCGCCGCAGCCAGAGAGGCCCGTAAACTAAAAAGGAAAGCATCGTGACGACAGGAGTCTTGACAATAACCAGAAAACCGGCGACAATTACGTCGGCTGATAAAACGGAAGCGGGCAATGCTGAGGAGCAACCCGTCAGGGATAATCAGCCGGGAGCGACGGATGACCGTTCATGTGGGAGTCTTTGGATTCCCACAGCCCTTTTAAAAACTCATCCATCACTCCCGAAATGCCTAAAAAAACGGTTCATCCGGTTAATGCGTAGGTAGAGTTGTGCAGGTTGAAGATTCTCAGTTTGAGATATTCCTCATCTCTGTATCCGTAAGCATTACGTTGGAGTGTTCCAATCTTGCAGTTTATTGCCTCCAGTTTGCCGGTACTGATGCGGTGATTGTGCCAGTTGAGAATGAACGGCTTCCATATCAATAACTTCCTGGCGGCGTCTTTGAGTATCCTGATCCCGCTGGAACCAGCCTCACGAATCCAGGCGGTCAGTTCGGTGTTTGCCCGGTCTCTGTCGGCACATTGAAACAGCAAGCGAAGACGTTCTTTCATATAGTAAGCAATCGCAAGCGGCTGATTCAATTCCAGCGCCGCCTGCAAACGAACGCGTTCGTCTTTCTTGTGGTCCTGGTGTGCTTTGAGATTTTCCGGGGCCTTCAGTAATAACCACCGGGTGCCTTTGAGTACGGCCTTTTCCATCATGGTGGCCTGTTGATATAACTGTCTTCGCAGCAGGGACAACTTGTCGTTAAACCACTTGACCAGATGGAAGTGATCCAACACCAGATCGGCTTTGGGCAAATGCTCTAATACCGCAGCGATATACCCGCTGGCCATGTCCGTCGCCACTGCTTCAATTTTTGCCTTGGACCGCTTCAAACGCCTCCAGAAGCCCTGTAGAGCATCTTTGCCCTTACCTTTGCCGATATGAATGACCCGTCCTGTTCTAAGATCAAGCACGAGGGTTATGTACTTGCGTTTCTTGCCGAGATACACTTCGTCGATGGCAATGTGTCGAACTTTCTTAAGGTTAAACGATTTGTATTTTCGACGCAGGTGTGCCTTGTGAATCTCTTTGACAGTATCCCAACTCAACCCTGTCCATTCCGCCACATCCTGGATGGACATGATGCGGCACAGATCAATAACGAATCGTTCCAGCGATCTGGTGTAGTGCTTTTTCGGATCGGCAAATCCAAGACGAGGCTGTTTGACGGCTCCGCAATCCTTGCACTGAAGACGGGGAATTTGAACAACCAATTCGACCTTTCGACCGCCGACGGGAAGTGTCTGGAAGACCCTCTGTTTTTGGCCGAACTGGATGATATTGCGGGATTTACAATGCGAACATCTCAGATAATTCGGGTGAACGCAGCCATGGAAGATTGTCTTGCCGTCAAAAAAACGGTTCTTCTGTATTGCACTCCTGGGACTCCAAACGTATGATACAAAACACTGTTGGACATGACTTTACCTTTCGGAATTTTTCCATTAAGTGTAAGGCCATGTCCTTTTTTATGCAACCCCACCTACCCATTCACCGGATGAGCCGATTTAGGGTTCGTAAGGGAATAACTTCAGCAAAACGCATCTTCTGCCGATTTGTGCATTATGGGCACATAACGTTTTCTGGGCTGAATAGAGCTACTCTACCATCCCCAATGGACGCCAGTATTGCACAGGTTAATTCCTTACGGGTCCTAAGTATCTCGTCAGGCAGCAGGCTGTTTCCTTCCAGGTCGTCTAAAACTTCTTCAACAGAACCGGCATCCGGTTCCGCCGCAGTCTGCGGTATCACACAGGTGATAAGCTGTACCTCGTTTTCAGGATTGCATGTTTCAGCAATCTGCACCTGATAGCCCGGGCCTTTATGGCCGTCATAAGTCGCACCCGGATCGGACGGGTTCTGCATCACATTGCCGCCGGTCTTTTCTTTTACGCAGACCTTGTCTTCGTGTACTTCGCACTGCTCATAAAAGATTCGCTCGAGGGCTTTGTAAGTATCTTTGCGGGTGTAGGCATCCATGTCGGCAAATCGTTGTATGAGATAATACATGTCCTCGGCGACCTGCCGACGAAGCAGACGGCGGGATTCGCTGTCCTTTTTCGTATCGGCGAATAACTGATTAACACCGGGTGCATAACGCCGGCGGAGCTGCTCGTCAAGTGCATGGTAGTCCTGC
>JADFJC010000170.1 GCA_022566315.1 Planctomycetota bacterium | reverse complement strand
CTAATCCTCGACGGGCTACTTCGTCTTTACGAGCTTGACCTCCCTTACCGCAAGTGCCAAATCACCGCCGAGAATAACAATACGAAAATCGGTACCGTTGCATCGATTCATAAAACGACATTGCAGCAGCGTAAATTCAGCCGTTTTCCATTTGCCGGTTCCGCCGACCGAAACGTCTCCGACCGCGCGAAAAGCACCTTCAAACAGACCCATTTTGGAATTAGCATTGTCGTACTCCAGCCGAAAGGACGAGCATCCCGCGTCCCGGTAGGTAACGGACACTGAGACTGTCTGGCCGAACAGTTCGTAAGCGAATGCGTCGTCCACATTAAAATAAAGGTAACGGCTTTTACTCAAGTGCGGATTCGGCTCGGAAACAACCGCCTCGGTGTCTCCAAATTTCTTCATCTTCCACACACCATCGCCGCTGCTTCGATGAAGACCCAGTCCCTTTGGCCGGCCCGGCCCCCAGGTAACGCTGTTGGCATCTGCATACCCCGAGCCTATTCTGAGGTTCGTCTTTGCCCGCCACATATCTGCAAAAAGACCTGTCAGCACAATATAGCTTCGGCCATACTCTCGGCTGTGCGCTACATCCGTCCCCTCGTGCCATTCGTTCCACGTCTCGACGTGTACCATCCAGGGCCTGTGCTCCGGATTCAATTGCAGCACCTTTAACCATCGCTCAATATAGGTCTTTCCGTCGCGCCTTTCAACCACCAGCGGCGTTCTGCCCGGCACCGCACTGTGGTCGTATCCCGGGCCTAAAGAAACGACCTGTTTGTAAATCAGTGGTCCGCTTACCGCGCCACCCCAGGAATACGTCGCATCAGCCCGGCCTTGCCACCGGGACGATTTTACAATGAACGGCTCTAAGCCGAAATCCTTCCTGAACCTGCGCCTTACGTAATCAAACTGTTCCGGGTCCTGTTGTTTGGCAAAGGCCGCCGCGTACAGAAAAACAATCGGCCTGCCGTCAACACGCGCCCATTTCGAGGGGGGGATGATACTAAAAAAATCGCGTATCGGCGTATAAAACCAATCCTTTCCAAAATCCGTTGTCAAATCAACGTGATAGTTCATCCCGCCTTTATAGAATCCGTTATGTTTGAGTATCGACGTATCATAAAACAAAGCAATCGCAGGCGGGCGCAAACCATCCTTCTGTAAGGCGCTATGCGCCTCTACTAACGGCGGTAACCCCGCAAAGCTCCAGCCGTCATACTTTCCCGGGACGCCCCAGAAGACCGGCATCAGGAAATCGATGCCGGCTGCAATCATATCTTTCAATTCTGTTCTATGCCAGGAAGCCCGCTTGTAGCTGATGTCGTTCATATCAGCCGGGTGAGTTGTCAAAGCGTCCGTCCCGTTACGGTTGATAATATGACTCTTTGTGTCGATGTCATACCAATAGAAATACGTCGTACCAACAATCGGCTGGCCATATTTGAATGAATCAGCATCCTTATGCTCTCTTGCCTGTAACGGAAAAAACCTTCCAGGTGGTTTTTCAGGCAGCTTACTTTTCGCTGAAAGAGGCGCACAAAACACACATAACAACAATATTAACAGACAAATAGCTCTGCGCATTATAGCCATACCTGACCTCTTACCATCTACCATTTACCCGTCACCATGCTTGAATGCCGTAATCTTCTCTTTCAGCGCCCCGCAGGCCGCTGCCGGGTCACCGGCTTTCGTCACCGCAGCACAAACCGCAATCGCTTTGGCACCCGCTCTCAAAACATCTTCCACATTATCCAGCGTTATACCGCCGATAGCAACATTACAAATACCGGTATCGGCAAGTATCCCTGTTGCCTGCCTGACATAGTCCAGGCCGACCGCCTCAGCAGTCGGTTTCGTCTCGGTGGCAAAGACCGGCCCCAGAGCAGCGTATGTAGGCCGCTCCTCGCAGGCGGCACGCAACTGCCTGGGCGAGTGTGTACTTTTGCCGATAATCAGCGGAGCCAACTGGAGCTTGCGGGCCTGCTCGATGGGCAAATCATTCTGGCCAAGATGAACGCCGTCGGCACCTGCAGCAACCGCCACATCAACCCGGTCGTTTATTATGCTAAGCACGCCGGCGTCCTTACATATCCGTACAAATTCGACAGCAATGGCGAAAAGTTTGTCGTCCTCGACGGCCTTCGCACGCAGTTGGATGCAATCGGCACCGCCGGCTGCGCACTTGCAAGTTAAAGAAATAATATCCGCCGGCAGGTTGCCGGTTATTATTATATATAATCTAACGCGAGTGAATTTCTCAAAAGCATCACTGAAAAGGGCAATATCTTTCTCGAGTGTATAAGCAGCGTATCGCAACTTTTCGATCGTCTCAGCTACGGACCGGTCTTGCGTCTGGGTCATCTCGGCAAGCACCCGCAATGCCTCGGTCAGACGTTTACAGCCGGCAGTAAAACAATCCCTTAGCTCGCCGCGTACAAGCTGCTCATCGACTGTCTTGCCAACGCCGACATCGCCCAGGGTATCTCTGCTTGAGATAAGCCGACCGGCATTGAGCCTGCCGATGGCTGATGAAAGCTCGTGCCGAATCTGCTTAGCTCGCTCGGTAAGCGGCCCCGAATTCAAAGCGAATCTGCAAAACTCCTCTATTACACGAATCGCTTCACGGGAACGATTAAAATTGGCATCGATAATTCTATAAACCGCACGCTCCATAACGCCCCTGATTATACGACCCGGGACGGATATTGAGTAGCCCAAAATTACGCTAAACAACCGGGAATGCCGAAAAGTATTCTAACAGGTTTATATGGATTGTATTTGCGCCAAATATGAGACCGACCTTTGCGCAAAAAAAAACGCGGAGCCGACCCTCCTCCGGAGCGACCCCGCTAAACAAAAAATTATTAACAAAACCGGCTATGCCGATTTTGTACTTATCTAAAACTAAAATCGGGCGGACAGATCCTCCTTTGCAATATTTTTAGGCCGTCCGCCCAATATAGCTATCAGAGGACAAACTGAATAAATCCGCAAAGAATATGCCAACCGCAAAAAACTAAGGCAGAACTCACCCCCTAACCTCCGCTAACACCTTGCAGTAAAAATAGTTGCGCTTGAGAATGCCGCCCCAACTGTGAAATAAGAGAGTGTCGTATTTTAACAGCGTGTTGTTTTTTATCAACACTCAATATACCCACTTAGCCCACCCTTACACACATAGGACAATAAGACACTAAACGGTGGGGGGGTTTATCTGGTGTTTATAAAAAACAACACTGGGTGAACAAAATGAACAATTTCACTAAAACAGAGCCGGGAGCGTAAGCGACCGGTCAATAACCCGTTTTTGCTTTTTAGCGTTGATGCTTACGAAACTGCCATACTAAAACCGGTATTAATCATACCCTTGTGCTCCAGCGCCGCTGTGTTTTTTCGGTTGATACCTGGCAGAACAAACGCGGTTTGTCCAACGACAAAGCCAGCGGTCAAAGAGCACCTTCTTTCCGCTTCTCTGCTGGTCGAGCTGAAAAATTGTGCTCTTCCGCCACGCGACAATCTCATCCACAATCTTCTGAGCCTGCTGTTCAGGCGGCTCCATCCTGACCAATTCAAGCGGGTCTGTGCCAATATCATAGACGCAGGCCGTTCCGTCCGCCGGATTATATATGAACTTACGCTCACCTTGTACAAAACCCGCAGGTCCTTCCTGCATCCAGCCGGAAAAATAGACCTTACGGCCTTGGGGAATAGAGCCGAGCGCATTAACGCCGTCAAAACCAACTGTTTCTGTTTCAAAACCTAACAGCCCTAACAGCGTCGGTGTTAAATCAACTGAGCTGACCGGCTCGGCAACCTTAACTCCCGGCTCCACCAGAAACGGGGCACGCAGACAAAAGGGTATGTGAAGAACCTCATCGAAGGCAATACGCGCATGCCCACGCTGGCCGTGCTCACCGAACGCCTCGCCATGGTCTCCTATAACACAAAAAATTGTTTTATCTGTAAGATTCAGCCTGGCAAGCTCCACATCCAGAGCAGCTAAGAATTTATCAGTATAACGAATCGACTGTCGATAACGCTCTAACGGCTCCTTCGCCGGTGTGTCAAACCACTCAGGAACCTCATAAGGGTCGTGGGTAACCGAACAGAGAATAGTAAGGAAGAATGGTCGCTCATCTGCTTTTATCCATTCGGTGATAGGCTTTAACATTGAGAACTCATCGCACGCTAAGTAGCCGAGAAAGCTGTTAGGGTCATTCAGGTCATCTCTGGCCCAGAATTTATCAAAGCCAAGATTATATACCAGCCCGGGTCGAGATTCAAAGTTGCCCATAGCTGATTGAAAAAACGCCGTTCGATAATTAAGTTTGTCACGGAGAATCGTAACTATACCGGCATAGGGCTTCACGACAGGGACTGTCTCAGCAATATCCTGGGAAACGGAAGAAAAACGGCCGGTCAAAAGCGCAAACAGCGCCTTTGTAGTATGGGTTATGGATGAGCGTGTGTTTGAAAATTCAACACCCTGCCTGGCTAAAGCTGCGAGATACGGCGTTAAATTATTCTGCCTACCCGCAAACGAAGTGTACTGATATTGAATGCCTTCGAGAATAACCACGACTATGTTGCGATTTAGCTGCTGTAGTTTTCGCGTAATTCTAAGCTGGTCGAAGGTTGGTATTTTCCGCTCAGGTTTAACTGAACGGCGGTAATCTGACACGGCAATGCTAATTATAGCCCGCAAGTGACAGTTGTAATGCAGTCCTGAGGAAGCTACTTGTGGAGAGCTTCGTCTGGACACTGCCCCGCGAACTGTAATGCTGATAACAATGATAATAATGGAAACAATGACCCTACTAAAAAACCGCTTACGGTTGTAAGCTGGTAGTTGTGGATTAGCTAAGACAAAAAAGAAAAAAGTAAGAGCCAAGACGCTGGGGCCGAGCAGAATAATCGCTGTTCTCGGCATTTCTATAAGATTAACACCAATAATGTACAAAGTGTGCAATGGCGCCCGGATTAAAGATAAAAGAACTCTGGGCAAAATCTGTGTTCCCGTTCTGATTAGCCAGCCAGCGTTCATAACCGACCAGGTACATACAACCGCAGCAATAATAGTAGCCGTGCGCAGAATCCATCTCTTAGGCCATCGAAAACAAATCAGCGCTAGAATGACTTCAACCACTAATAGAAAGGAAATATCAGCAAGGACCCAGCCCAAATATTCACTGAGCCAGTTGTAACGCCACGAATGAAAGAGTTTAACCGCCAGTGTGCAAAACAATGCACCGAACATAATGGCACTGTAAGCACGAGTAGCTAAAAAATTATAGAAGCGCCGAAAAGATAAAATCCACACGCCAACTTGAAAACCGGATTGTGAATACTCGGAACTCATCGCGTGTCAAGATACTAAAAGTCGCAACAAATAGCAAGCTGTTGCTTTCGCCTAAAAGTTATCGTAATGTTCAGGTCCACCATTCCGAGGTACCGCCAAAGAATTTTGCAGTATTCTACAACCTCAAAGGTGCAGTTGCGTATCTGTTTATCGTTAAGAATAATATATATTAATAGGATAAAGTTAGTATTAGTAGTCATATAGCCGGTTAAATTGTTACATTTATCCCAAAGTAGGTCCCTAAAGCCTTACAAAACTGGTAGTTAGAGAGAAAAAACGCGCATATATCGTTGTGGATAACCTGTTAGATTACATGTGATGTGGGGGCTTGAACTAACAGTAGTAATTTTTGGGTAATGTTAAGGTGTTAGTTTGTGCTGGTTCTAACACACTTGCTAACAATTTTTTTACCACTCAACGCACCATAGTGTTAGTAGATTTTTGGGGTTTTTCTTCAGAATTACTTTGACATATTGGCTCGCTAAGGAACAATATAGCAGACTGAACAAAAAACTCTTATAGTAATGCTTGAAAAACCCGCGGCAACATTTCTAAACAAAGCAAGCCCAAAACACGGGACGTCAGTTTTGTAAGGGTATAAGGAGTAAATTATGGGCAAACAAATTAAATGGAAAGCTAATAGTTCAGAGACGGCTCTGTTTGTAGGTTTTGATGTTGGCAGCAGCTTTGTGCATTATGCGGTCCTCACTAAAGATAAAGAAACGATATACTCTCCAAAACCGATAATGCACTTTGCCGACCCTGTCGGGGCCCTAAGAGAAGCCTGGCGGGACATAAAGGAAAAAGTCGGCGGCGATAAAATAAAAAATACGGCATTTACAGGAAGCGGCGCGGAGTCATTCCCGAAAGTTATG
>JADFJC010000065.1 GCA_022566315.1 Planctomycetota bacterium | reverse complement strand
TGCATTGTCCGCTGACGCCCAAAACCGATAATCTCGTCAATGAGCGACACCTGGCCTTGATGAAAAAAACTGCTTTTCTCATCAATACGAGTCGCGGGCCGTTAGTAGATGAGCAAGCTTTAGCCGAAGCATTGAATAATGAGAGGATTGCCGGTGCCGGGCTGGATGTGCTGTCCGAAGAGCCTCCCGGTGAGAATACCCTGCTTTTGAAAGCCAGGAATTGCTACATCACTCCGCACATTGCCTGGGCCACCCATGCAGCACGCCAAAGATTGCTCCAGGTAGTCGTCGATAATGTGGCCTCATTCCTTGCGGGCAGGCCCCGGAACGTGGTCAATGGAGTCCCGGCGCGCCGGGAACAGCTTGACCGATGAATAAGACTGAAGGTGAATGCAATTATGAGCATAACTGCTATAGCAGGGAGTTTCGGGTTAGTGAATTACGTAGTCCTGGGAGCTTATCTGACAGTATTGGTTGCTATGGGTTTCTACTTTGCCAAGCGGGGAACATCAACCGATGATTTCTTTTTGGCCGGCAGGCGAATTCCCTGGTGGGCGGCGGGCTTGAGTATTTTTGGCACTCAATTAAGCGCGATTACTTACTTAGCCATGCCCGCAAGGGCCTATGCTACCGATTGGACACTGTTGATATTGAATATAGGAATATTTGCTATAGCCCCTTTCGTTATTTACTTATATCTTCCCTTCTTCCGGAGGCTCAACATCACAACTGCTTACGAGTATCTGGAGAAGCGCTTTAACGTAAGCATTCGACTGTTCGGCAGCCTATCGTTTGTGACATTTCAATTAGGTCGAATGGGAATCGTTGTCCTGCTCCCAGCCTTAGCCTTATCAGCCGTAACAGGTTTGAATGTCTATTTATGCATTGCCATGATGGGTATTTTGAGCACAGTCTATACTGCCCTCGGCGGCATTGAAGCCGTAATCTGGACGGACGTCCTGCAGGCAGTCGTTCTGATAGGCGGAGCATTTGTCGCATTGGGGATTATCGTAGGGAATTTGGACGGAGGTTTTAGCGAACTTGTCTCTGTTGCCATCGAGAACCGAAAGTTCAATCTTGTGCATCTAAATTGGGACTGGACTTCAGATGCTCTAATCGTAGTTATCCTCGGGGCCATCTTCACTAATTCCCTGGTGCCGTACACGACTGACCAGGCGGTCATCCAGCGTTACCTAACTACGCCGGATGAGAGGCAGGCAGCCAAGGCCATCTGGCTCAACGGCTTCCTGGCCATCTTCGCAGGTGTGCTGTTCTTGTTAGTTGGCACGGGACTATTTGTCTTCTACAAAGCCAACCCGCACCGTTTAGTTCCTCTCGAAAAGACCGACCAGATATTTGCCTTGTTCATCGCTCGGCAGATGCCACCTGGTTTAGCCGGGCTTGTTATTGCTGGTATATTCGCAGCCGCCATGTCCTCGCTCGATAGTAGCATGCACTCGATTTCAACCGCAGTAACGACAGACTTTGTTCGACGATTTATTCCGCACCTTTCTGAAAGTAAATATCTTCTTTTTGCAAGATGTTTGACTATAGCTCTGGGCATATCCGGTACGGCAACTGCTATGTTGCTGGCCAGTATTGAAATCAAGTACCTCTGGGACTTTTTTCTTGGGATAATGGGACTGCTGGGAGGGACCCTCGCCGGCTTGTTTATGCTCGGTATCTTCACGCAAAGGGTTGGTGCCGCTCACGCTTGGATTGGGGCTGTTGCGAGTATAGGCATGTTGTTGTATGTGAAATTAGCAACGGATCTTAATAGTCTGTTATACGGTGCTATCGGCGTGATCACTTGTTTCAGTGTTGCATGTCTTTCCAGCATGATAATACCAACAAAAGTAGAACGCCTAACCGGCTTAAATATCTATAACGTCCCCAGACCCACACACTAAACTCAAATCACTGCCTGCACCTGTCGGTAACGCAGGCGCAGGTGATAATTTGTGCGCACAGAATCATTTCGAGGAACAAGAAAAACAACTTGTTTTTTGGCTCCCGGAATGTAAAATACTCCAGATAGCCTTTGTTATCTGGAGACGCGGATTGACGGTCCCGATAGGGATGGCCAAGTCCATAACACGAGTAAGAAGTCGTTCCATGAAGATAAAACTAAGCCGACGAGAATTTGCTAAAGCTGCAACTATGGGGGTAGCTGCACTCGTTACTGGAACGTGTTCGACTCGACTAAGCTCGCCGAAGTCTGTAGCTCCACAAAAGACCCATCTAAGAAAGCAACAGAAGCCCAATCTTTTATTTATCTGGACTGATGAACAGCGTGCAGACACAATGGCTGCCTACGGCAATCATAAAATCCATACGCCTAACCTGAATAAGTTAGCCAAGGAAAGCGTTGTCTTTGAGAACGCCTATGTAACACAGCCGGTGTGCACGCCGAATCGCTCCGCTGTCATGACCGGCCTTTGGCCACATAAAAGTGGCTGTATCAAAAACAACATACCATTGCCGCTCGATATCCCGTGTCTTCCGGAACTGCTCGATGATGCTGACTACCGCACAGCCTATATGGGTAAATGGCACCTTGGTGATGAGATATTTGCTCAGCACGGCTTTGAAGAATGGGTTTCCATTGAAGATGGGTACAGGCGTTATTACCGCGACGGACGCGACCGTACCAGGAAAAGCGATTATCATCATTTCCTCATTGAGCACGGCTACAAGCCTGACTCCGGTAAAGGCGTTTTCAGTCGTTCCTTTGCCGCGCGGCGGCGTCTTGAACATTGTAAGCCGAAGTTTTTGGAGATGAAGGCCTGCGATTTCTTACGCCGGCATCGTAAAGAACCCTTTATCCTGTACATCAATTTCCTCGAACCGCATATGCCGTTTTTTGGGCCGCTGGATGATGAGCATAATCCCCAAGAGATAGATTTACCTTCCAACTTCAATGACCCCCTGGAAGAGAATGAGCCTCTCCGCTATCGTGTTATCCGGGAGTACTGCCAGGCTAAATACGGTAAAGATGAGAAGGACATAAGGAGCCTTATTGCCCGCTACTGGGGTCTGGTTACACAGGTTGACCTTAGTGTTGGTGCGATTCTAAAAACGTTGGATGACCTGGGGCTGGCCGATAATACAATTGTTGTCTATACCAGCGACCATGGCGATATGATGGGGTCGCATCGTATGGTGGAAAAGAGCGTGATGTACGCCGAAGCAATCAAAGTGCCCTGGCTGATGCGGATACCGCAGATGCAAGGTAGAGGTAGTATGTTCAAGAACATGGTCAGCCATATTGACATGGTGCCGACACTGCTGGACTTGCTGGGCCGTGGGTTCGATGGGCGTTTTCCCGGCCAAAGCCTGGTTCCACTTATCAAGGGAGGTCGGGTTGTCCTGGGGACTCCTTACAGAGGACAAGATCATGTCTTTATTGAGTGGAATCCCAACAGTGGGTCTTTGAAGGTCAAGAGAGGAGGTACGCAACTGGCATCTAAAGAAGAATTGCGGCGTGTGGAAAATGAGCACACGCGGGCAGTGCTCTCGCCTGATGGTTGGAAGTTGTGTCTGAGTGATGCAGACAAATGTCAGTTGTTTGACCTAAATAAAGACCCGGGTGAAACGGTCAATCTCTTCGATTCAGGTCGGCACGACGAGATTATCAGCCGACTCATTAGGTTGATTCACAAGTGGCAGGAATCGGTAGGCGATAAGGTAATGGTGTAAAGGACCCGCGAATTTGTCTGGCTCTACTACAACCAATAGGATGCTCGGCACCTCAGAAAAGCGGGCGAGCCCTGGCCGCCGGCAGGCGAGTTCAACACAATGCATTTGGGCAAGAGTTCGAAAATACAATGTTATGAGTTTAAGCCGCAAGTTATCTGATTAAGAATAAAAGGAAAACCAAAAAGCCAGGCGGAGAACGGGGCTTATGCTGCATTGACGGCAATCATGGGATGAGAATCCGCCTATACAGGAAAGCTGATAACCTGGGACGAAATGTTGAATTCTGACCTTGATTTGTTCCCGAAAAAAATGGAGTTTGGACCGGCACCCGGAAGGGCCGTTCCAATACCTGGCCGTCCGAGACCATTATGAATCTACGCAGATATTGGATCATATTAGTTTTAATAGTGCAGCTCCTGCAAAGCTCGTTTACAAAAGCTCAGGATAGCACTACCGATGCAAAAGCACTGCGGGCAATGGTCGAGGCTGACTGGGCTGCTCAGGAGCGCAGGAAAAACCGGACACTTGACGAACCCGCCGCTGTGCGTGATGCATATCAGCGTGCCGAAGAGCTTCTCAACGACCTCCGCAAAATGCCCGCAGGGCCGGATATCACTTCCCAGGCGGTTACCCTTGAGCATCTGCGGAGTCAGGTAAATGCGGTGGATTCATTAGATAAGCGGGCCCGAGTCGCTTTGTATCACCAGGTCCGTTCCACTGTGCGCAATCTTGCACTGAAAAATCCCCTTATCGCCTCAAAGCCTATTGTTTTTATGAAGCGTCGCCGCTTCATCTGCCAGATGCTCCACGAATATCTCGGGTACTTCTACGATTATGGGGACATCGCGGGCGGAGGAGTATATGTGCTCGAAGAGCCTGGCCGGTCTTTGAAAGTGCGCAACCTTATCAACGGTCGGCTGCCGCGCGGAAATTATACAACCCTGGCGCTGTCTTACGATGCCCGAACGATTTACTTCGCCTTTGCTGAGCGGGCGCCGAACAAGCCGGAATATTACTCGCCCGAACGGCGATGTTTTCATATCTACGCTATGGACGCCGGCGGAGCAAATCTCCGTCAGCTCACTAATGGGCCGAATGATGACTTCGACCCCTGTCCGCTGCCTGACGGTAACATCGCCTTTATGTCAACCCGTCGCGGAGGTTTCGGCCGATGCCATAATCCCTGGGAGCCGCTGCCGAGCTATACGCTGCATCGTATGGACGCCCGTGGACACGCGATACAAACGCTCTCGTTTCACGAAACAAACGAATGGCATCCCTCCGTGCTCGCCGACGGGAGAATCGTATATTCCCGCTGGGACTACGTCGATCGCTCAGCAGCGCACTTCCACGGACTTTGGGTCAGCAATCCGGACGGTACTAATCCGAGCGTCCTTTTTGGCAACTATACCCAGCGTATCAACGCCTGCTTTCAGCCGCGCGGCATACCAGGCTCGAACCGCATCGTTTTTATTGCGGGTGCACATCACGCCAATGTAGGCGGCTCGTTAGTCATCTTCAATCCTGACCGCCAGAAGCTGGACTCTCTGACCGGTCAAGATAGATTCGAGGCGATTGAGGTCCTGACGCCGGAGATATGTTTTCCTGAGTCTCCAGGCTGGCCGGGCAGCTATTGCCACAGCCCCTGGCCGCTTTCGGAGAAATATTTTCTGCTTGCTTTTAGCTTTGACCCTCTTCCGGGGATGGGGCCTGATGTCAAGCAGGACACATATACAGGACTCTATTACTTCGACCGCTTTGGCAACCTGGAGTTGCTTTACCGCGACCCTGACATCTCCTGCATGTACCCGGTTCCCTTTGCCCGGCGTTCGGTACCTCCGGAGATTCCCTCTACGCTCGATAAAAATCTCGGCGACGAAGGCGAATTTGTGCTCACAGACGTCCAGCAGAGTCTCTTTCCCCTACCGGCCTCTCGAGAAATCCGCCGGCTTCGAATCTTCCAGGTGCTCCCAAAAACACCCCCGCATATCGCCAATAATCCACGCATTGGCTATGCGAACGCAGAAAGTGCCCGTATGATGCTTGGTACAGTTCCGGTAGAATCTGACGGCTCGGCATATTTCCGCGCCCCTGCCCGTAAACCGCTGTACTTCCAGGCTGTTGATGGAGCAGGCCGGGCTGTTCAAAGCATGCGCAGCATCACCTATCTGCAGCCCGGTGAGCGCCGCAGTTGCCTCGGCTGCCATGAACCACGGGGTACGGTCCCGGCCAACCAGCAAGGTCTTCTGGCCCTACAGCGACCACCATCTAAGATTCAGCCTGGCCCGGACGGAACTCGTCCTTTCAGCTTTCCCAGGCTTGTCCAGCCCGTCCTCAACAAGCATTGTGTACGCTGTCACGATGGTAAAGCCGGTGATTTGAAAAGCCGATTGGTGTTGACATATGAGCCTGCCGGGACCTTTAGTAAATCGTATGAGAGTCTCAAACCGTATGTCCGATGGTATGAATGGGGCGGCAGCACAATTACAGAGATTGTTACCAGACCCGGACGTATTGGTGCGGACCAGAGTCCTCTGCTGAAGGTGCTAAAGGACCCCATACACACAAAGCACGTTCACCTGCCGAAAGAGGAGCGTCGGCGGCTATATATTTGGCTGGATGCCAATGTCCCTTTCTACGGAACTTACGAGCAAGCCCAGCAGCTCGCACAAAAAGATGGGCAGGCCGTACCACCGCCTCTGCTCCAATAGAACTTTTTGAGCTGTCCGGAATCCTGATACATCGGGAGATAAATCGTAAATCGTCAGCTCAGACTTACGGATTACGAGTTACCATTTACCAATTGTTAAGGGAGCAAAAATGAACCTGGATTTTTCCTATTACATGCCAACAAGAATTATCTTCGGCTGCGGTAAGCTGAGCGAGCTTAAAACCACGCCCTATCTTCCCGGAAAAAAAGCTCTTGTTGTAATCGGTGCATCCGGAGCCATGAGGAAATATGGCTATCTTGACAGAGTCCTCAAGTACCTTAAAGAAAATGGAGTTGAGACAGTTGTGTACGACAAAATTCAGCCCAACCCTGTTTCAGAGCACGTTGAAGAAGGGGCATCCGTCGCCAAAGAAAACGGCTGTGATTTTGTAGTTGGTCTTGGAGGCGGCAGCACCATTGACTCGTCAAAGAGCATAGCGGTTATGGCAGTTAATCCGGGCAAGTATTGGGACTACATAAACCGGGGAAGTGGGGGCCGAAAAACACCTCCTAATAGTGCTCTACCTATCGTGGCCATAACCACAACCGCCGGGACAGGAACCGAAGCCGACCCGTGGACGGTGATAACCAAAAGCGACACAAACGAAAAAATCGGCTGGGGAAACGATTCAACCTTTCCGAGCATCTCGATAGTGGACCCGGAGTTAATGGTAAGCGTTCCTCCGAAAACAACCGCTTACACCGGTATGGATGCGTTCTTTCACGCGGTTGAAACGTACCTTGCAACGCTCAATCAGCCGGCGAGCGACCGTTTGGCGTTGGAGGCAATCAGCCTTGTTACAGAATACCTGCCCATCGCCGTCAAAGACGGCACGAATATACAAGCAAGAACTAAACTGGCCTGGGCCAACACCGAAGCGGGAATATGCGAGTCACTGTCTCGTTGTATATCCCATCATTCTATGGAACATGCTGTTAGTGCATATTATCCTAACGTTGCTCACGGCTGTGGTCTTACGATGCTTTCGGTTTCCTACTTCACTTATTTAGCCGAAAGAAATCCGGCACGCTTCCCTGACCTCGCCGGGGCAATGGGAGAAAATCTTGACGACCTCCCGGAGAAGGATAGACCTATGGCATTTATCACCGGATTGAAGAAGCTCATCAAAAATGTAGGCCTTGAAAAAGAAAAGCTCTCCGATTTTGGGATTAAGCGAAACCAGTTGAAAACTTTTGCTGAAAACTCCTTTTATACGATGGGCAGTCTTTACGATATAACGCCGGTCGAGTTAACATTGGACGACGTTGTTGCCATTTATGAAAATGCATACTCATGATGCTTGGCGAAGACAGTTGCTTTTTTTACTCAAGTATGGTATTATACGACGTAGCAAAAATGATGGAAATTGGTAAGACCAATGGTAAATGGGAAATCCCCGTTGAGACTAACAAAGGAAGCATCCGGAAAGGAACAAAAAATGAACCGCATTGTATTACTGTTAGCTGTAACGTTGGCCATTGTATCGTCATCTCTCCCAATATGTAGTGCCGCCGAGGCGATTGAGCCGAAGGAAAAGGTCGTGCTTTTCGACGGCAAGAGCTTTGACGGCTGGTTTCGGTATCTGAGAAATGGTCAGGGCAACGTGGATGAAACCTGGACGATAAAGCCGAATGGTGTTCTCGCCTGTGTGGGTAAGCCGGCCGGCTACATCCGTACAGTCAAGGCATACAAAAACTACAAGTTTCACATCGAGTACCGCTGGCCGGCTCGGCCTGGGAACAACGGGATTCTTGTCCACATGGTCGGCGAAGACCGCGTGTGGCCCAAAAGCCTGGAGTGTCAGGGTGGGTATCGCAACCAGGGTGATTTCTGGGCGATCGGTGGAGTGGAGTTCAACGAGCACAAGAGTGGTGGGCATCGGGCCAGGGGCAGACGGGTCATCAAATATGGTGAGCACAACGAGAAAGAACCCGGGCAGTGGAACGTTTACGAGGTATGGTGTGTCGGCGGGACCGTCCGGCCGTACGTGAATGGCAAGCTCATGAACGAGGCCACTGACTGCTCGGTAACAGAAGGAAAGATTTGCCTCCAGAGCGAAGGCGCCCCGATCGAATTTAGAAACATCTACATCGAGCCGGCAGTGAAAAAGCCTTGGCCGGTTAGGCCCATCAAGAAAACCGTCCTGTTCAACGGCAATGACCTCGACGGCTGGGTTCGCTTCATTCCCAATGACAAAGCCGACGCCGAGAAAAAGTGGACCGTTGACAAGGTCTGGTCGGTTCGTAATGGTGTTATTCGATGCGAAGGCAAGCCCAATGGCTATATCCGCACGGTTGAAAGCTACGCCAACTACAAGCTGCACCTCGAATGGCGCTGGCCGGACAAGCCGACAAATAGCGGGGTGTTGCTGCACCGCGCAGGTATCGATCGTACCTGGCCCAAGTGTGTGGAGGCGCAACTGATGCATGAGAACGCCGGGGATTTCTGGTTGCTGAACCATTCAAAGATTAAAGTTGACGGTCAGCAAATAGGACCAAAGGACTACGCCAACGCCAAGAAGAAGCATCCCTCGAACGAGAAACCCCTCGGAGAGTGGAACTCTTATGATATTGTCTGTGACGGCAGGACGGTTACGCTTTTCGTCAATGGCCTGCTTCAGAATAAGGGCACCGATAGCAATCCTTCACACGGCCCAATCTGTCTGCAAAGCGAAGGCAGCCCTATCGAGTTTCGCAACATCTATCTGGAGCCGATTCCTAAGAAATAATATCCTGAACAGTTAGCCAAAATCTGATAGCTGAGGAATCCCGCGATTTCCGACAGGAAATCTCGGCTGATTTACTTGAAAGGGACCAATCATGAAAACCGATGGCAAAGCCGCTAAATTCGGGAGCACCAATATCTCCAGACGCTCTCTTCTAACCGGCGCCGCCGCAGCCGCCGCCTTCACAATCGTACCCAGCCGCGTCCTCGCAGGCCCCGGCAAAATCGCACCTAATAACAAAATCAACCTCGGCTGCATCGGCCTCGGCGACCAGGGCACACGCGATATGAAGAGATTCCTCACTCAGAAACAGGTCCGCGTCGTCGCAGTATGCGATGTCGATACCGGCAATCGCAAAAAGGCGAAACAAATCGTGGACGAAAAATACGGCTCCTCCGACTGCGCGGCATACAACAACTTCCGCGAAATGCTCAGCACACGCAAAGACATCGACGCCGTTCTCGTCATTACTCCCGATCACTCACACACCCTTGTGTCACTCGCAGCAATGAGAATGGGCAAACACGTTTACTGCCAGAAACCCCTCACCCACACCGTCTTCGAAGCCAAAACTCTCGCCCAGGCCGCCAGGAAGTACAAAGTCGCCACCCAGCTCGGAACCGGCAACCAGGCCTCCGAGGACTCTCGCCTGCTCCGCGAATGGATATGGGCCGGTGCCATCGGCCCCGTACGCGAAGTCCACAACTGGTCCAACCGCCCCATCTGGCCCCAGGGCATCGACCGTCCCAAAGAGACACCTCCCGTCCCCGCAGGCCTCGACTGGGACCTCTGGCTCGGCCCGGCCCCCTACAGACCCTACCATCCCGCATACCTGCCCCTCGTCTGGCGAGGCTGGCTCGATTTCGGAACCAGCGCACTCGGTGACATGGGCTGCTACAGCTTCGACACCATCTTCCGCGTCCTAAAACTCAAATACCCCACAAGCGTCGAAGCACACGCATCAGACTTCGCACCGAAGATGTGGACCCAACTGAAACCCAACACAGAAACCTACCCCAGGGCCTCATTCATCCGCTGGGCATTCGGCGCCCGCGGTGATATGCCCCCTGTCAAACTCTACTGGTACGACGGCGGCCTAAAACCTTTTGAGACCGATGAGCTTGAAGGACGCCAGCTCCAACGTGAAGGCCTCATATTCGTCGGCGACAAAGGCAAAATCCTCTGCGGCTTCTCAGGACAGGGCCCCCGCCTGATACCCGAATCAAAAATGCGGTCATTCAAAAGACCGCCAAAGACCCTGCCGCGTTCGATAGGCCACCATGAAGAATGGCTCAGTGCCTGCAAAGGTGGCGAACCCGGCGGCGCCAACTTCGAATACTCCGGCCTCGTAACCCAGGCCCTGCTGCTTGGCAACGTCGCTCTTCGCTTCAGAAGAAAACTCCTCTGGGACGGCCCGAACTTCAAAATCACCAACGTCCCCGAAGCGAACAAATACCTGCACTGACCCTATTTTGGCGAGGGCTGGACTTTATAGCTGCGACCGATGCCGGCACCTGTGTTTGCCTAACGTATGATGACCGGTGTGAGAACGATATTTCGATAATTGATGGCTGAGTGGTCACCTTGCAGATAAATGGGACCAGGCCGGAATACATCCGACCACAGCGCGCCGCCGGTGCAGCCCAGAAGCGGCTGGTTGTCAATAATTATCTTGCCGTTCAGCTCCACTGTTACGTGGCGGTCTATGAGCGTGATATTCATGGTCTGCCACCGCCCGGTCGGCTTCTCAGCATTCACACGGGGCTTAATTCGGCTGTAAATCGCCCCCATGTTATGTGAATCGAGACCTCTGCCGTATGAATTGCTGACCTGAACCTCGTAAATGCCTCGCAGATAAACCCCGCTGTTCCCCCTCTTGGGAACGTTCACTTCTAATTTCAGGTTGAAATCCTCGAACTCGGCTACGGTGCGAAGGTTGCCATAGGAAATATGACGTTTTCCTTCCTGCTGGACCGGCCTATTGACAAGAACCCCATCTTCCGCTGACCAACCATTAGTCTGCCTTGGATTGGTCAGCTTCCACCCGTCCAGATTGGTTCCATTGAATAGTACGATTGGTTTGCCGTATTTGACCTTAGACAGGTCCGGCTTCGGAGGCAGCGGAGGAATCCGCTTGCCGGTGAATTCACTCCTGTTAACACCCTTTCCATTTGAGCGAGGCCGGATTTGTGTCAAACGCAGGGTGTCCCCTGAGACCTTCGCAATAATCATTTCAGTAAACGTATGCGTCCGAATCACTTTGCCCCTGGCGTCTTTGCGTTCAACCTTATGAACACGCGTGACATTCAGGGCATCCCCATCCATATAGACACTCGCCACAGGGACGACACTTCCCCCGCCCCATAGGATATTTGCGTCTAAATACCCATCTTTCTGTTCGACACCGAGCCAACCAGCGCCTCCGCCGGGAATTGTCAACGCCCAGTGTCCAATATAAGGATTAGCAGTTTCAGCGGCAGACTTCGGCGAGCTCAGTCGAGCCGGAACCGATATACAGGTGAACCATAAGGCCAAGAAAACCAAGACATAACAAATGCTTTTGTTCATAATAGGCACCCTCTTTTTAGATTACAGTATTTGTACACAGTATCCCTTATGGGGAATGCAAATCAAAAAAAGTAACAAACATATCTTACGCCATCGTGGATAAGTTGTCAACTGGGATTTCCCATTTGCCGTTGATTCCACTGTGTTCCTCTAAACCTCTTAAAGCATAAGGTCGAAATTTACTCGTACATTTCCGGCGAATTTTTCCTCGTCAATTCTTAGACCGAAGCCCGGTGCATCTGGAACGGTTGAGCAACCATCCCGGATCTCATACCCCTCTGCAATCAGTATCGCATTGGAAAGTGGGTCGTGTTCAGCTCTGTAGAAATTGGTGATAGCCCGCCCAATGTGCAACTGCATATAGTAACCTACCAGCGAACCCCAGTTATGAGGAGCAATTTGCAATCCTTGAGATTCGCACCAGGCAGCCTCAGTCAGGATGCCTTCGAAACCAAAGCGATTCATATCTCCCTGAAATATGTCGATTGCCCGGGCCTCAATGAACGGTTTATAAGCATCCAGGCTCCCCTGAGTTTCGCCATCTGCCAACAGGGTTTTCCAGCCGTGCCGGGACATAAAACGTTTGAGCTCCAAACACTTCTCAATATCTTCTGGAAACATTTCTTCCAAAAAGGCAAAATTATAGTCAGGTAATTCCTCCAACAGCCGTTTGGTTTTAGCTAAATCATAACCATTGTTGGCATCCACTGCGATGAGGATCTTTGGGCCGGCATGTTGACGAATGGTTTTCAGCACCTCTATATCGCGAGCGTAACCTTCTTCTGGTGGCATCCACTTAGCTCCACGACCGATCTTTACTTTGAAAGCGCGGTGCCCCATAGCTAATCCCATATCAATTTCTTCTTTGAACCGGTCGAGTGGCTTGTTTCTGTATTCGTCAAGTAAATCGCTGAAGTAAATTGACCCGTCATAGACTGGAACCCGCACAGGACCTGCACCACCAAACAGTTGGTAAACGGGCTTGTTCAAAGCCTTACCGATTAAGTCCCACACCGGCATCGTCCCGGCACCCAGCGGACCGCTTACCTTCCGGTTTGCAGATTCGTAAAAATCAAAAGGGCTCTTTCCCAGCAACTGTGCCAGAGCTGTCTGTCCCGCACGACAGTTACCAATCCCTTCTATGCCCGCGCTTGTGTAAAGCCTGACCATTCGGTCAACGGCCCGTTTGCCATGCACATCGCGCCGGGAGTTCTTGCCCACTAATTTCGGGCGTTCGCTAAGAAGGTCAAAACCAACAATACGGGTAATCCTGAAATCGTCTGGTATTTCTTTGGCCCAGGCCCGCCAAGACAGAAGAATAGTGCTTGCGGCTGCTTTAAGAAATTCACGTCGTCTCATTACGACCCTCTCAATTATATAGATGCTATGAATAGATTCAGTTACACTTCCCACCATCGGCGACAAAGGGCAAGATTATCATAGAGGGCTTGAAATTTCAAGAAATATTGTTATAATGTTGTATCATTAGAGAACAGAAGACAGAGAACAGATTTCTGACTTCCGACTTCCGACTTCCGACTTCTGAATTACAGAAAGGAGTTTTGCAAAATGAAACGCTATTCTTCACCCGCCGTGAGTTGGGCGGGTAAAATTGAGTCATGGGTACCGGTACTACTAACTGTTTGCCTTTTGGCTTGTACAGTGGAAGCAAAAAAGATTGATGCGATAACGTTGGCCAAAGAGATTCTCGATACCACCGGCGTGCAGGGTGGCATCGTGGTCCACCTTGGTTGTGGTAACGGGAAGCTGACGGCGGCCCTGCGCGAAAGTTCCCGCTATACGGTTCATGGACTCGAAGCGGACCCGGCCAAGGTTGCCGAAGCGAGAAGCTATATCCAGGCCAAGGGCATCTACGGGCCCGTCTCTGTTGAGCGGTATTCTGGGTCGGTACTTCCTTATACCGATAATCTAATCAACCTGGTTGTCGTGCAGGATGCTGGTAATGTCACCAGAAACGAGATAATGCGAGTCCTGGCACCCGGAGGAGCGGCCTGCGTTCTCCGCAACGGCAAGTGGAAAAAGTTCGTCAAAGCCTGGCCTGACAATATTGACCAGTGGACACATTTCCTGCATGATGCAAGCAACAACGCGGTTGCCGATGATTCCGTCGTCGGACCACCTCGAAGTCTCCAGTGGGTTGCGCCGCCGCTGTGGCTTCGAAGCCATGAAACACCGTCGGGGATTCAGGCGCCCGTCTCGGCCGCCGGCCGACTGTTCTACTTCTTAGACGAAGGGCTCATCGGCATTACAGACGAACGTCTGCCTGACCGTTGGTCGCTTATTTGCCGGGACGCTTTCAATGGCAGGCTGCTTTGGAAGCGGTCGCTCGAAGCCTGGGGCTGGCGTGAATGGAGCTTCGAGCAATACGAAGGCAAAGACTGGACCACGTTAGGCGGCAAGCGAACCGACGTGCCTGCCGGAAACCAGCGTCGAATCGTTGCCGACGGCGACCGGCTCTACACAACTCTTCGCTACCGGGCCCCCATGTCGATATTGGATGCGGCCACGGGCGATATCATTGCTACGGTTGAAGCGACGCGGGGCACGAGAGAGATACTGGTCAGCGACGGCATCGTCGTTGCCTATACTCGAGAAGTATCGGAAGGTATTGCCCGTCGCAGGGGAGCCAAGGATGTAGCTGGAGCGGCGTTGGTTGCTGTCCACGGCCGGACGTCAAAGGTGCTCTGGGACAAACAGATCGACCCAATACGGCCTCTGGCATTGGCGATTGACAACGGACGCATTATCTATTTGAGCGCCAAAGACCTCGTCGCACTGGATTTGAAAACCAGCCGGCAGCTTTGGAAAATTCAACCGAAGCGTACCACACCGAAGACGCTGCTTGCCGTCAACGATGTTATCGTCATGCAAGGTGGAAAGTTCGTCGCCGCCTATGATGCGACGGACGGCAAGCTGCTTTGGGAGAAAACCGTCCCGCCAATCGGCGGGGGGGAAGGGGCCGACCTGTTCGTAGTCGATGGACTTCTTTGGCGCGGGATGCTCAGCGTGGACGACAACGGCAAGCCGGTACGCAAGAGCCCGAATGCGATGGTCATTGGTTGGGACCTTCGCTCGGGCGAGGAGAAGAAGCGGATTCTCGTCAATAACCTGCGAAGTCCGGAACACCATCATCGCTGCTATCGCAACAAGGCGACCGTCCGGTATCTAATCAGTTCTTACGAAGGAGCCGAGTTCCTTGATTTTCAGGGGGACGACCACAGCCAGAGCAACTTTGTTCGCGGCGTCTGCAGGTACGGAATGATGCCGGCGAACGGAATGCTGTACGTCCCGTCGGACCAGTGTTTCTGCCAACCCGGCTCGAAGCTGCTCGGCTACGCGGCATTGAAAACCGCACCGGAGGTCGCGCTTGAAGAAGTCGCGGATGAGAAGCGTTTGGAGAAAGGGCCTGCCTACGGAAAGGCCTTTGAGCCGGAATCTCCTTCGATGGACAACTGGCCGACGTTTCGCCACGACTCGGCGCGAAGCGGCACCACAACTGTCGGCGTGGCTCCTGACGTGTCGGTCGTCTGGAAAACCGAGTTGAAAGGCACGCTGACGGCACCAGTGGCATGGTCCGGCAAGGTGTTCGTGGCCAAGTCGGACGCCCATACCGTCTATGCGCTCGACAGGGAAAGCGGCAAGATCTTGTGGCACTTTACGGCTGGCGGGCGAATTGACTCGCCGCCGACAATCCGAGATGGAATGGTTCTGTTTGGGTCAGCCGACGGGCGCGTATATTGCCTCCGAGCGTCCGACGGTGAGCTTGTGTGGCGGTTCCTCGCAGCACCGACCGATCGGCGCATAGCCTACTTCGACCAGATCGAGTCAGTCTGGCCGGTCCACGGCAGCGTGCTGGTCGCAACGTGGTCTATTTCACGGCAGGACGTTCGACCTATCTCGACGGCGGTATCCGCCTCTATGGGCTTGATGCGGTTAGTGGAAGAATCCTCCACAAGGGCCTGTTGGAAGGACCGCATCGAGACGTGGACAAAGATCGCGATCTCGCCTTTTTCATACTTGGGGCCAATTCGGACGTGCTCGTCAGCGAAGGCGGGTTCCTCTACATGCGTCAGAAGAAGATGACGCCGGAGCTGGAGGAGATTGAAGTGGATGTTTTGTCGAGTAAAGGCGCCCAGGACGTGGGCCTTCATATCTTCTCGACATCCGGCCTGTTGGACGGCTCCTGGTACAACCGCACGTTCTGGATGTACTCGAAGCGATGGCCCGGGTTCCAGTTAGCGAACCAGGCCCCGAAGACTGGACAGCTCCTTGTGGTTGACGACGAGAAGACTTATGCCGTCCGCGTGTTCTATCGTCGGAACGTGCACAGCCCGATGTTCTTCCCGGGCAAGGAAGGTTATCTGCTGTTTGCCGACCTCAATGCGAACGAGCCGCAGCTCGTTGGAGAAGCGGGTTGGCGGAAGCCGGTCGCGTGGTTGCCCCAATCACACATCCCTCGCAAAGGCAACCCTGGGTTGGACAACGTGAGCTGGGGATTCGGGAGGGACAAGGGCATCGGCTATACGCGAGCGGAACAGCCGGTCTGGAAGCAGTGGCTGCCGGTTCGAATACGTGCGATGGTCAAGGCAGGTGATATTCTATTCGTGGCCGGCGCTCCGGATGTTTTTGACCCGAAAGACCCCTATGCCGCCTTCGAAGCGCGCAAAGGAGCCAAGGTTGTGGCTGTTTCGGCTAAAGATGGAAAAAAACTGTCTGAAACTCAACTTGAGTATCCCCCTGTGTTCGACGGCATGATAGCAGCAGGTGGTCGCCTGTTCGCTTCCCTGCGGGACGGAAGTGTTGTGTGCTTATCAGCAGGAGGCAACGAACATGACAGTTCACGGTAATCCACGACGGACTTGCTGCAGCCGGCGTAACTTCCTCAAGTCAGCCTGCCGCGGTACGGCCGGATTGGTTTTCTTTGGTGCTGCCGGGCGCTCTCTACTGGCCGCGCAGAACGACAAGACAGCGCGGCGGAACATCATCCTGGTACTCAGCGACGATCATCGCTACGACTTTATGGGGTTTATGAAAGAGGCGCCGGCATTCCTGGAAACTCCGAACATGGACCGAATGGCGCAGCAGGGCGCGCACCTTGTCAACGCATTCGTCAGTACCTCGTTGTGCTCGCCCAGCCGGGCGTCGATACTCACCGGACAGTACATGCACAACCATCACATCGTTGACAACCAGCGGCTGGCGCCGAAAGGAATAGTGTTCTTCCCGCAGTACCTGCAGAAGGCCGGCTATCAAACGGCCTTCGTCGGTAAGTGGCACATGGGTCACGACCACGACGCCCCGAGACCCGGCTTCGACCACTGGGCCAGCTTCAAAGGCCAGGGCACCTACTTCGACCCGACGCTCAACATCAACAACAAGCGCCGGAAATTTAAGGGATACACGACCGATGTGCTGACAGACCAGGCTCTGGCATGGCTCAAGGATGGTCGAGACACCAACCAGCCATTTTTTCTCTATCTATCATTTAAAGCCGTTCACTATCCTTTCCAGCCCGCCAAACGCTACCAGGGCCGCTACGCAAAGGCCAAGGTCAAACGCCCGGAAACGATGGCAAATACCGAACGCAACTATCAGACGCAGCCGCATTGGGTCCGCGAGCGGCGTTACAGCATCCACGGTATCGACCACATGGAAACCGGACAATACGACAATGACCCCGTGCCGTCGTTTGACGAGCTGTACCTGCGGTACTGCGAGACCGTGCACGGGCTGGACGAGAACCTCGGTCGCGTGCTGAATTACTTAGACGAGACGGGCCTGAGTAAGTCAACGCTGGTGCTCTATATGGGCGACAACGGCTTCGCACTCGGTGAGCACGGCTTCTACGACAAGCGGGATGCTTTCGAGGAGTCGATCCGCGTGCCGATGCTCGCGTACGCCCCGGGCATGATAAAGCCGGGCACGAAGGTTACACAGATGGTACAGAACATCGACATCGCCCCGACGCTGCTGGCCGCGGCCGGCGTGCAGCCGCCGAAGGCGGCGAAAATGGACGGGCGATCCTTCCTGCCGCTGCTGCGTGACGAGTCGATTACCTGGCGCGACCACATCCTTTACGAGTACTACTGGGAGTGGAACTTCCCCGCCACACCGACGGTGTTTGCCATTCGCACCGAGCGGTACAAGTACATCTTCTATCACGGTGTATGGGACCACGATGGGTTCTACGACCTGCGGACCGACCCGCACGAACGGCACAACCTGATCAACGTCCCCGCTTACCGCGAGCGTATCGCGGCGATGAAGAAGCAGCTCTTCGATGAGCTTGAAGCCGGCGGCGGGCTGGATATCCCCATACGCCGTCCCCTGGGCGAGCGCCTCGACCAGCGCAAACGCAAACGCTGAATTCCCCTATCCGGCAGTGTTTAATACGGTTCAAGAAGTATATGCGCTTTATTAAACAGAGCCCCGACCGTAAGGGAGGGGTAATTGCCCCTCTGGATTCAGAACGGGCGCATATCGAGCGCACTTAATTTCTGTGATTGGTCTGAGTTATAGTTCATGAAGCATTTTGACGGCTTGTTTGACAACCATATCGGCTGCTTGAGGTGCGAAGGGACTGCTTTTGATTTCGTATCCTCCTTCTATGTACAGATGCTCCGGCGGAAGATACCCGGCTGCACCGTTGCAGTGCGTAATCACAAAAGTATGCTTATATGGTGAAGCAGCTTTAATTGCCATACCGATTTCCGTCAGAACCTCACCGCCAATACCTACAAAGGCAATGTCACCCACCCGTGCGGCAGTTATATTCAGGGGAGTAGGGGGGTGACCCTTCTCAATTGTATCTTCATTTCGTGGTTTACCCGGAAGCTCAAGCGTTACAAAAGCGGTTGCAATTTCGCCGCCACCGGAAACTTTTCCAATGTCGCGGAAAGTATGCACTACCTCCTCACCCAACATTGTCCCTAATAGTACTGGCTCAGGAATCCAGCCCGGTTCGGTGTTGAATGCAGGAAGCACTCTAAACCACGGGTCGATATCGCCGGATGCACCTGCAAACCCAGCAGTAATTACATCGTCACCAAGAATCTTCTCAACGAACTGTTCGGCTAATCCGAGGACATCACCACTGATGGTATAATTTTTACCTCCTAAGCAGGTAGCGTGGGTCGCATAATCAAATAGTGCGGCAATTGTCCTGCCGTCAGGTTTTGTCATTTTCACCACCAAAACCTCTTTGTCAGTAGGGCCATAGGGATTGCGTCCGAGTCTTATTGAACTGTTTCCTGGGCTATCGAATTTCAGCTCACGTCGATTCATACCGACTGGGGAATATCCGATGCCTGCACCGATATTGACTGGCCCCATATTACTCAACGCTTTGCGAATTACTTCTATCAGCTTAACTTTTAAGCGTTTTGTATATTCGAGATTATTCGGGTGACCTTTTTCCTTGTTTATAGTCAAACTTGGCCCGGCGTGTGTATGTATCGCGCTGAGAAAAAGTTCAGATGACTCAAGCTGGAACTCATCTAAAATAACTTTCCGCATATACTCAGCCGTTCCACCATAAAAGCCTATCAAATCGGTTGAAACCAGCACGAGCCGTTTACCATTATTTCCAAATACGACAACTCGGGCGGATAAAGGGTCGTGTACGCCCGTAGATAAGCCTGTACGGCTGGAATAGCCAGCCATTTTAACAGGTTTTTTCGGTGTTATATCAATCTTTGCGGTACCGGCCTGCAGTCCTGGGGACTCCTTGCGGAGAACACTCGTACTTTCCTTAGATTGGACGGATGAAGTTGCAGGGAAAAGACCAATAGTAAGAACTGTAACGATTACGATAATTCGCTTGAGTGAAAAGACAAATGCTTTTTTCACGGCAAACCTCCTTAAATACAATTCCTTCTTTCACAACAAAATACGTTTGACTGCCAAGGGGCTGCTCAACAACTTTTGGCGTACCATCTCTGAATATGTCCTTTCTTAAAGTAGAATTTGCCAAACACTCTCAAACCCTGGGACAACCGCCTAAATATTCTGTCTTTGGCAACTCGCCTATCAACGGCATCGCATATTCGATAAAGGCCTCGGTTACACCATTACCTTCGGCGTTAATGAATTCGTCGGGCATCGGTTTCGTTTTTTCGGCCACATTGCTAAGTTCGGTGCGGAATAATTCGATTTTATAATCGGCACCGTTGCCGAGGCGTCTTATTGCCACTGAGCCGCTATCTTCTTTCATAGCGTACTGGACCGCGTGACGGCCGCACCACCGGGCCTCATTAACATCGACAACAGACTGTAAGCCGGGGAAGCTTCTCTGCAGGTAGCCGAAGGTATCAGCGCGGACACGTTTTACACCAAGTTTGGCTTTTACCTGCCCTGCTAAAAAGTCAGCTAAAGCGCCCGTGCCGGACAGTTGTATATTTCCGTGGGCATCGGTTTCCGCCTGCTCTGCAAGTTTCTTCGCCCAGGTAACGCCGTCGGCATCGCAGATTCCCTCGCTGGCCGTAATGACACATCGGCCGAGTTTCTTATAGACGGCTTCCACATCAGCAAGGAACTTGTCCATCGAAACAGGCCTTTCGGGGACATATACCAGATGAGGGCCATCGTCATCCCTTTGCTTGCCTAAGACGGTGGCAGCGGTCAAAAAGCCGGCGTGCCTGCCCATAATCACATCGATTTTCACGCCGGGTAAGGCACGGTTGTCCAAATCATCACCCATCAGGGCACAGGCCTCGAACTTCGCTGCGGTCCCATAGCCGGGACAATGGTCGGTAACTAATAAATCGTTATCCACCGTTTTAGGAATGTGAAACGCCCGAATATCAAAGTTCACCTCGTCGGCCACCGTGTTGAGAATATGAGCGGTATTGGCTGAGTCGTTGCCGCCGATGTAGAAAAAGTATCTGATATTGCGCTTTTTGAAGACCTCAAGAATCTTCGCACAATCTTCTTCGTCCGGCTTGTCCCTGCTGGTGCCGATAGCCGAAGACGGCGAAGCCGCTACCAATTCGAGCGTATCGGCTGACAGCTTCGTCAAATCGATAAAGTCATCTTTGACCATACCGACCACGGCGTGAATAGCACCGTAGATGTTTTGGATTTCAGGATGTTTATTCGCTTCTTCGATAACGCCGACCAGAGAGGCATTTATAACCCCGGTCGGCCCGCCTGATTGTCCAACTACCGCATTGGCTTTAGGTGCATCTGCCATTTCACATACTCTCCATCAAAATTTCTGCCGTTAGGCATGCTGTGCATTATGTTACCATCACGGAGAACGAGATTATACAGAAGCCATTCAAAGACACAAGGATAATCGGAAATTGGGTTTGTTTGGGTTTGTTTTTTTGGGCCGGAAAGCGGTTTCATTTTCATAATCCTCTATAACATATAAGTTTACGTTAATTTTGCGCGTTTCTGAAATTGGGTTTGAATTGGCTTTGTTTATTCGGACTATAAAATCATCATTTTTTCTGTAATCCTTTGTTAAAGTTAAGTTTACATTCATTTTGGCCTTTTGGAAATTGGGTTTGATTGGGTTTGAATTGGGTTTGTTTTCACCAAGTGTCCAATTGGATTTGTTTTCATAATCCGTTGTATTATAGATGTTTACGTTCATTTGACTTTTTTGGAAATTGGGTTTGTTTTGCATAAAAAGTAGCTGATTTGTAGAGCGTTCTCGACAAATGTAGTGCCTTATAGGCACGTAAATATCTGCTGCCTTATAGGCAGGCAAGTTAGTGAAGAGTGAGCTAAAGTGCCTACCAGCCGTGCCAGAGCCACGGCTCGGCAGGAAGTGAGCTAAAGTTGGATTCTCGATGCTTGTAAATGGTTCATGGTTCATGGTTCATTGGATAATGGTAATTAGTTCATGGTTTATAGTTCATGGTTCATTGACTGGGCCGACTGGCTATAAGTCCTTGCTGCGCTGCAGCTTACGACATGCAAACTGAAATGTCATCTTCGCCTGCTGGCGGGCTGTGTTAGCCTGCTGGCTAACATGTGGGTATTTTTACATATCATCAAACAAAAGTCAACAAAAAAATAGTTTTATTTGGGAAAATCATCCTTTTTGCGTACTGTCCATAGCTATGATAGGTGGCTGTCCATATTTTTAAAAAAACACACCCTATGGCGCAGGCGGACACCTTTGATGCACATCAATCAGTAAATTGGAGGTTAGTCAACTCGTCCTTGATAAACTCAAATAGCTTAAGTATAGGATCATTGCTCGTGAAAGTCTCCACACGCGACTTGAATGTGCTCCTATCTGTAATACGAATCCTTAACTTTCTGTTATACAAAATCGTTGCGTCAATGAGCAACGAACTATTTGGGGCATCCTTCGCTTCACAAAGAACATGTATCCGGTGTTTGACGTTGTTAGGCAACGGCCGCTCAAAGTCCACGCTAATAGGATTATAGCCACAATCAATTAACAGTTCTTTAATCTTGCCCCGGATCTCATCCGATTGATCTTCCATTATCATTTACTTTTCAAAACCCGCAATTATCGAGGGTAAAATTGGGACGTTTATCTATCGATATTAACTTATTCAGTTCTTCTACTTTTGTTTATATGTAGCTTCGGCCTGCTTTTTCTTCTTCGCACGGCCTGCTGGTCATGAACGAAGGCTAAAATAGTAAGCGTCCTTAATCATTCCTAAGAATAGTTCTTAATTTCAAGCTTCAAATTGCAGTACTCAGCCGCGCCGGTCAAATCAGGAAATAGTGTTGTATGATTAATATTCATTCTATTTAGATTTCGTAAACAATTCTCTCTCTCAACCTCAGGAATATCTATCTTGACGAAAATAATTCTGCTAAAACCTTTCTTCTCATCTTCAGCATAGCACAGTCCAACGATTTTATCTATCTCGATGTCTGATGATAGCGGTTCTGTGTATAACCCTCTCTGACTCAATAATCGCGGATTTTCATCAGAATCGGGCCGTACAAACTTGATGAAGTGGTCGTAAGGTTTGACACCCTTAGAGCGACTCGGACCCCATCGCACGATGTCTTCGCTTAATCCGTAAATGAATCGTTTTGGTGCATCCTTAAGTACAGTTTCCTTGTTCTCGCCATTGATAATCCTGCCAGCAATCGTTGCATTCGTAAGAATATTGACAGACTTTTTCTCAAACGCAAAATAAGCAGCAACAAAGGGAGATTCGGTCCAGTCCAACAATGGTGTTGCAAGTCCATGGTGCTGACCAAGCGACCATATCTCCTTTGGCTTATCTAATTTAGGTGGATTGTTTCCACGTCGGCCCTGAATTGAACGAACAAAGGCCTCACGATGGTTTCTTAGCTTCGCTTTGCGATCAGACTTTACCAGGCGGTCAAATCTTGATATCAGTGGCCAATCGATTTTCTGCCCACGCCATATGAAATCACCAAGGTCGAGCAATCGTGCGGTAACATCATGAAAATCGTTCCATGAGGACAAATGTACTTTTAGTATTCCACTGTCCCAATCATCTTTTCCTCTCAACTCTTTGTACTCACTATATTCTGCGACTCTGTAATTCATGTGCGCCCCAAACTCAAGAATAATTCATGACAGGCAAAGCTCTCTACTTTATTTTCTGTACACTATCCCAAAGCCATTATCAAGGCCCATATATCCAAGATTTCTCGTTTCGTTGGTCGCATAAATTCGTATGTCGTATCTTGTGAAGCGTAT
>JADFJC010000064.1 GCA_022566315.1 Planctomycetota bacterium | reverse complement strand
GTTTTTATGCCATATCTCTGCAAGTTTTTGTTTGAGCACATTACCACATTTTACAGGCAGATACCCACAGGGAAATACGTCTCCCTGATGGCCTACGAACAGCACACCAAGCCCTGCAAGGCATCCACGCGAAGCACCGCCATGCCCGGCTCTACCTGGTACAGAACCGCCAGCATTTGCTTTCTTTTTACGGGCCTGATACAGGCCTTGCTGCCTGATAATACGTTCATAATGAGGGCCACAGGTTACTTTCATTTGTAACTCGCTGCGACTATCCAATCTACAAATCTCAAGCATCTTTTGTTCATATTGCTCAGGTGAAAGCATATCTGTTTCAGCCAGGACCTGCCCGCATCCAACCGGAACCAGCATGAATATGTGCACTGCTATTGCGCCCACTGACTTGGCAAGTTCGTAAACATCCTCTAATTGCCCGGCATTGTGCTTAGTCAATGTGATATTTACCTGAATAGGTATTTCTTTCTCACGAAGGTGTTTGATACCTTGAAGCGCCCTTTCAAAAGAACCTTCCAACTGCCTCAGCTTGTCGTGGACCTCGGCAGTTGCGCCATCCAAACTCACCGCAACCCTCACGATTCCGCTATCACGTATTTGCTCGGCTGCTGCTGCATCTACCAATGTTCCATTGGTCGCAAGGGCCGGTATAATCCCCGCTGCCTTCGCCTCAGAAATCAATTCAAATAAGTCATCACGACAGAGCGGCTCACCGCCTGAAAATACCAGGACCGGCATCATAGGTTGCGCCCTGCCTAATTCAGCTAACTGTGCTATCAAATCTTTCGCCTGTGTGGTTGTTAAATCCTTAAAAGCCGCTTCGTCAGATTCCAAACGCCGACAATGTGCACAGGTCAAATTGCATTTTATCGTAGTCTCCCAAAATAAAAGTCTCAGGATTTGATTTGACACTAAAGCTTCTTTCACGACTGCTCATCCTCATTACTGTCCGGCCCGGACGATATCTTTTCAGCCTGACGTACGATACTGTCAACCAGCTTTGCAGCCTCAGCGGCGCCATTCTCTTTAGCTATAGTGTTGACATTCTTAATTACGCAGTGCAGCAGCTTATTGACAACGCGGTTGACCATTGTCTCCATGACCTCTTTGCATGAAGCTTCCTGCCTTGTTCCGACAAAGAACTGCTCTATCTCATTTTTACCGATTTGGGCAAATTTTTCCTTCATCTGACCTATCAGAGGCCCTATGTCCCTGGCTCCGAACCAGTCCATAAAATCTGTAACATTTTCAAAGACTATCTCCATCCCCCTGGCGATGTCCCGCTCGCGGGCCTTGCGATTCTGCTCTACTACCTCGGCAAGGTCGTCAACACTATAAAGGTACACACCATCCAGTTTATTTATCGAAGGTTCAAAGTTTCGCGGTACCGCAATATCGATAATCAGCAGCGTACTTCGGCGCCGAGTGTCCATTATCTTCTTGAATGGGGCCTTCCTGAAAAGATAATCTTGTACCGTCGCCGAGGCTATCGCGATATTAGCACTAATAAGCTGGTCCTCAACTTCTTCCCATTTGCGGACCGCAATGCCGTACTGCTCGGCCACGCTCATACCGCGCTCGTAAGACCTGTTGACGACCGTTATATCCCTGGCCCCAACCTGAAGAAGGTGCTGTACGATAAGCTGACCCATTTCCCCAGCCCCGATAACAACCACTTTCGCCGATGAGATATCGGCAAAGAGCTGCTTGGCCAGCTCGACCGCAACGCCGGCAATACTGACTCGACCGTATGAGATTGAGGTGGTTGTATATATCTTCTTGCTGGTAGCAAAGGCACAGTGAAATAGGCGATTCAGAATCTTTCCCGTGCTCTTGACCGCACAGGCCAGCTTGTAGCTCTCCTTGACCTGCCCGATTATCTGTGCCTCGCCCACGACCATGCTGTCCAGACTCGATGCGACCGTCAGCAGATGCCTGACCGCATCGGCATCGCTGTAGGAGTACAGGAACTCAGCAAACTTCTCCGGCTTAATATTATGAAACTCCGAAATGAACTTAGTAAGGTCATCCGCATCGGCACCCCCTGCACGTTTGTCGGCACAATACAACTCAACACGGTTGCACGTCGATATCAGCACAAACTCCGCCTGGCGAAACCTGTTTTTCAGCTCGCACAGTGCCCTGGTGGTCTCCACGGCGTCAAACGCCAGTTTCTCACGAATCTCTACCGGAGCAGTCTTGTGGTTGAGTCCTAAAACTACAATCTTCATTTGTCACACTTACTTTATCGATTCAGCCGTCTGGCCTAAATCCTTGACGAAATCGTGTTTTGTTCCACAAAAAACCGTGGTTCCAACTATCGCAAATACAATTAAAAAGAAGACCAGCAAGGTAACGTACGCCATCTTCTTGCCCCTTAGTATGTTCATGTGTCGCAAAGCCAGAATTATCCCTAATAGAGCCCAAACAACCATAATAAGAACAATCTTGGCGTCTGTCAGCCAGGCATGAGCAGATATTCCGAGCGCCGCCGAGTTTACCGCAGCCATTACGGTTCCACTAACCAGCCCGAATGTCAGCAGGACAAAACAAGCCTTTAGCCCCAGCAGATTCATCTGTTCGAGCTTCTCGAAATTGGGCACCTTGCCGAGGACCTGCATGACCTTTTTTTGCTTTAGCTTGCGTCTGCCCAGCAAGTATAGAAGGGCGCTGGCGGTCGCGAGCATTGTTGCTACACCGGCGAAAATCATTGCAATACCGTGGACGATTGCCCATGGAGTGGCGGCCACCGCATGCGGCTCCGAGGCAGGTTCGGCAACAGTCGCAGTCATCAGGATCATTGCCAGGATTACCCATACCATTACCGAACCGAACCACACCTGCTGGATAGCAATACTGAAAAACAGGTATATAATGCCAAATACAATAGTAAGGACAATCATCGACTCAAACAGTCCTGTCAGCGGCACCGCTTTTATCGCAACAGCCCTGAATATCAGTATGACAGCTTCCAGCGTTACCGCCAGCGAGACGAGAGGCAAAAGGAAGCGTTTGTATTTCTCGCCGCCGGCCGACAGTTGAAGAATGCCTACAATCGCTGCCGCCAGATATAGCGCTATCACAAATGCAAATATGATTATTTCCGGTATTGGCAGAGCTAACATTTTTGCTCTTGCTCCTTAGTATTTTGTGCACCCAATTGTGGAATATATGTTGGCGCCACCTTTTTAAGCTCTTTTTCAGTAACCAGCATTCGGTAGTTTGAAATTCCGCACGCCTGGCTCATTTGTCGAACCGTCTGCTGAACATCTTCGTCGCTTTTCCCGTGGACCATCGTATATACACTATAAGGCCAGTTCTTATCAGTATGGCGTTCATAGGCGTGACTAACCTCACTAAACCCGGCAAATATCTTGCCCACTTCCTCGGTTCGTTCGGGTTCCACCTGCCAGGCCACCATTGCTCCAGCGCCCAGGCCCACCTTGAAATGATTCACTATTGCCCCTATTCGTCGAAGCTTACCCTGCTTTTTCCAGTCTTTCAATACTGCCAGCAGTTGTCCTGTATCTATACCTATCTGTTGGGCCATATCCTTAAAGGGACTTTGACTTTTCGGCAATCCCTGTTGAAGAACAGCCAGAATCTTCTGCTCAATATTAGACATAACTGCATTATATTGAGTTCGGTCCACAATTGCAATTTAGAAGTTGGAAAACAGAAGTCGGAAAACAGAAGACAGAAGACAGAAGACAGAAGACAGAAGACAGAAAACAGAAGACAGAAGACAGAAGCAACAGAAGACAGAAGACAGAAAACAGAAGACAGAAGACAGAAAACAGAAAACAGAAGACAGAAGACAGAAAACAGAATACTGAAATTCCGGAAATGCTTGAATCTGCCCCGTTTTTAGTGTAAAAACTTAAAAAGACGTCAAAGAATGAATTGTGGAAGACCAGGAATGAGACCCATCAAAATCGCAAGCCGTGGCAGTAAGCTGGCTTTGGTACAATCCAACCATATCCTCAGCTTGCTCAAGAATCTCAGCGACGGCATTGAAATTTCTCTAATAAAGGTCTCGACGAAAGGCGACCGCGACAAATCAGACTTCCTTTATAAGTCCGACTCCATAGGCTTTTTCACTTCTGAAGTTGAGAATGCGGTGCTTGACGGCAGGGCTGACATCGCTGTTCATAGTCTTAAGGACCTGCCCACGGCCTGCACGGAAGGGCTGGTAGTTGCCGCGGTACCGAAAAGAGAGTCTGCTGCCGATGCGTTGATAGCCAACCGCGGATTTCGCGGATTACACGGACTAAACACAAATAAAAAATCAGTGAAATCTGTGCAATCCGTGATTGCTGCTCTGCCGGCCGGGGCAACCGTGGGAACATCGAGCCTCCGACGCATTGCGCAGTTGCGCCGGCTTAGAGATGATATAAAATGTGTTCCTTTGCGGGGGAATGTCGAAACAAGGGTTGAAAAGGTTGCCCTTGGCAAAATTGACGCAGCTATTGTCGCCTGCGCAGGTTTGAACCGGCTTGGTCTGGCTGATAGAATCTCTGCAATTCTGCCGCCCCGTGAGTTCCTGCCCGCCCCGGCACAGGGCGCATTGGCCGTACAGATTCGCACCGCAGATACTGAGCTTGCCGAACTTGTCTCAAAAATCAACGATACACATTCTCGGATTACCGTCGAGGCCGAACGATGTATTCTTACATCTATGCACGGCGGATGCAGTATTCCTTTAGGCGTGTATTCACAAATCTCCGGCGATAATATAACCATTGACGCAATGCTCTCTGATGTGGAAGGTAAGAAATATATCAAGCGCTCAAAAACTTCTCGAATCAACGAGGCCAATTCCTGCGCCGAGAAACTCGCACAAGAAATGTTGGCCGCCGGCGGGCGGGAAATTCTTGACCAAATCAGAAATAGCCGGAATGATGAAATCAAAAGGTGAAGGGGTCCCTGACTTGTCTTAAAAAAAAAGAATTCTTGAAAAGAAAAAATATAACAGTAAAATCACTAAAACAGGAATTGAAATTGTATCCTGAATCAAGACGTACGGGAATTAAATATGAGTAACAGCAATACGGCTTCTTTGGACACCAAGCCGCTCGACAGAATCTTAGCATCAATGCCGGATGCCGGCCCGAATGACCTCGTGCCCATCCTCCAGCAAGTTCAAAAGGCCTACGGCTACCTGCCGAAACCCATTCTGATGGCTGTAAGCGACCGTACCGGTATCCCTGCCAGCCGGATTTACGGCGTCGCTACATTTTACGAGCAGTTCCACCTTGTCCCGCACGGTCGCCATACGGTGCGATGCTGCCGGGGCACCGCCTGTCACGTCAAGGGCGGCCCCAATATCATAAAAGCGATAAAGCAGAATCTGGGCGTTGAGCCGAACGAGACGACCGAAGATATGCGCTACACGTTTGAAACAGTCGCCTGCCTTGGAACCTGTTTTCTCGCACCCGTTATGATGGTCAACAACGATTATTACGGCCACCTCAATGCCAGAAAGATTAAAAGCATTCTCGAAAGGTACACTTAGAAAGAATGTCCCATAAGAAAATAACATCACTGCAGGACATAGAGAAACTTCGGCAGCAGCTCTTGAGCAGGCAGCAAAGCTGCAAGGCAAAGGTGCTGGTCTGTATGACCGGCTGCCGGGCGCTTGGCGCCCAGGACGTCTGCACCGAATTCCGAAGGCAGCTAAAGCGGCTTTCCCTTGACGAGCAGGTTACCGTCATCGAGACCGGCTGTATCGGTATGTGCGCCCGCGCGCCCGTGGTACTCATCGAACCCTATGAATACTTCTACGGCGGCGTTGCTCCCGAAGACGTCGAAGAAATAATCTCCACGACAATTCAAAAGTCAAAGCCCCTCAACCGCCTTGCAGTAACCCAGGACGGCAAGCCCGTGGTCAAGATCAGCGATATTGACTTCTACAAAAGACAAGATAGAAAGGTGCTTGAAAACTGCGGTCGAATCGATCCGAGGAGCATCGAGAACGCCATAGAGCGCGGCGGCTACGTTACCGCCATCCGGACACTGACTGAAAAGCAGCCCCAGCAGATCATCGACGAGGTCACCGACTCAGGCCTTAGAGGCCGCGGCGGCGCCGGATTCCCCACCGGTGTCAAATGGAACTTCGCTCGAAAATCGCCCGGCGAAGAAAAGTACCTCATTTGCAACGCAGACGAAGGTGACCCCGGTGCCTTTATGGACAGGGCATTGCTCGAGGGCGACCCACACCGTGTCATTGAGGGTATGATTATCGCCGCCTACGCCATCGGGGCCGGCCACGGCTTCATATATGTCCGCGCCGAATACCCCATTGCCGTCGAGCACATAAATATCGCGCTCGAACAGGCAAGAGCGCTCGGCCTGCTCGGTGATAACATTGCAGGAGCCGGCTTTGGTTTTGATATTGAGGTCCGCATGGGTGCAGGGGCGTTTGTCTGCGGCGAAGAGACCGCCCTGATTGCCTCGCTCGAAGGCAAACGCGGCATGCCAACCACGCGTCCGCCATTTCCCGCTGTAAAAGGTTACCAGGGAAAACCTACAAATATCAACAACGTCGAAACATTTGCCAACATTCCTATCGTATTGAAAGACGGAGCGAAAAACTACAGCAAGATCGGCACCGCCAAGAGCAAAGGGACCAAGATTTTTGCCCTCGCCGGCAAGGTCAATAATACCGGCCTGGTGGAAGTCCCGATGGGAACTACGCTTCGTGAGATAATTTTTGATATTGGCGGCGGAATCCCGAAGGGCAGGAAATTCAAAGCCGCTCAAATGGGCGGACCTTCCGGCGGCTGTATTCCGGCAAAATACCTCGACAGAGAAATCGATTATGACAGTGTCCAGCAAATCGGGGCGATAATGGGCTCCGGCGGCCTCATCGTGATGGATGAGAATACCTGCATGGTTGATATTGCCAGGTATTTCCTCGAATTCGTACAATCCGAATCCTGCGGCAATTGCACACCCTGCAGGGTCGGAACGAAGAAAATGCTCGACATTCTAAACGCTGTTTGTGCGGGTGAGGCGAGAATTGAAGACCTCGACAAGCTCGAACGTATGGCAGTGGATATCAGTAAAGCCTCCCTGTGCGGGCTTGGCCAGACCGCGCCTAACCCGGTACTCAGTACGTTAAGGAACTTCAAAGACGAATATGTTCAGCATATTGTGGACAAGAAGTGTCCGGCGGGGGTATGCACGAATTTGCTAACATACGAGATTCTGGAAGTCTGCACCGGGTGCGGAGCGTGCAGAAAGGTCTGTCCTGTTGGCGCTATAAGCGGCGAAAAGAAAGAACAGCACGTAATCGATCAAAACAAATGCATTAAGTGCGGTCAGTGTTTCGAGGCGTGTAAATTCCAGGCGATAACAAAATAAGAGAAAAATGAGCGATATACCGACTATCACAATAAACGGCAAAGAGATTCCGGCAAGAGCGGGGCAGACTATTCTTGATGTTGCAATCGAAAATGGAATCGAAATTCCGAACCTTTGTCACGATGCTCGTCTCAAGCCTTCGGGTGCATGCAGACTGTGTCTGGTGGAGGTAGAGGGCCAGAAACAACCGGTTACGGCCTGCACCTTTGAGATATCAGAGGGGCTGGTCGTCAAAACGGAGACCGACTTTATTCGCCGTCTGCGCAAGACCGTACTGGAACTGTTGTTTTATGAGCATCTGGGTGTATGTACGACCTGCGACGACAACGGGGACTGTAAACTCCAGCGTTATGCCTATGAATATCAGCTCGATGATGACGTATTCCAGATTTCCACCGTCAACGTTGCACAGGAGAACTACACAACCGGCAATGAAGCCATAGAATACGATCCGGACAAGTGTATTCGGTGCGGCAGGTGCATAAGGATATGCGAAGAGGTCCAGATGGACAGCGCTTTGACTTTTAAGGACAGAGCTGCCAATATTGAAGTGACCACTGCCTTTGATATTCCATTGAACGACTCGACCTGCGAACTGTGTGGTCAGTGCATCTCCACGTGTCCGACAGGCGCTTTGTATGAGCGACAGGCCAAGGGCAAAGGCCAGTGCAAAGACATCCTCCGCACAAGAACTACTTGTCCTTATTGTGGTGTCGGCTGCCAGATTGACCTTAACGTAAATCCAAAGACAAACAAAATTGTCCGCGTAACCAGCGAAGTCGGTTGTATCCCGAACGATGGCAATTTGTGCGCCAAGGGCAGATTTGCGATGGACTTTGTCGCAAGTGAGAAAAGACTTACCTGTCCGCTTATAAAACGAAACGGCGAGTTCGAAAAAGCGACGTGGGACGAAGCAACAAATTTTATCGCTGAACGTTTGACCAAAATAAAAACGCAGAACGGCCCCGACAGCATCGCCGGGCTTTCATCTGCAAAGTGCACCAATGAGGACAACTACATCTTTCAGAAGTTTATTCGTGCAGTGATTGGCACTAATAATGTTGACCATTGCGCCAGACTCTGCCACTCATCGACCGTTGCCGGCCTTGCAAGGGCTTTCGGCAGCGGTGCTATGACCAACTCGATTGATGAGCTTAAGAATTCCGCCTGCATATTTATCATCGGCTCGAACACCTCTGAGGCCCATCCCGTGATTGCCCTCAGCATAAAAGAGGCAGTCGCCAGGAACGGCGCCAAGCTGATAGTGGCCGACCCGCGCCAAATCGACATCGTCCGATTCGCCGAATTGCACCTCTCTCAAAAACCCGGCACGGACGTCGCCCTCATAAACGCTATGATGAACGTGATAATAAGCGAAAAACTGCTTGATAGCGATTTCATAAATGACCGAACAGAGGGCTTTGACGCTATGGCTGAGGCCCTGAAGGATTTTACACCGGAAAAGGCCGAGGAGATTACGACCGTCCCCGCCGAAAAAATCCGCCAGGCCGCGAGGATATATGCCGGTGCCTTAACGGCCACTATCGTTTACAGCATGGGCATCACTCAGCACACTACCGGCACCGACAACGTCCTTTCACTTGCCAATCTCTCAATGCTCACGGGCAACCTCGGCAAAGAATCGACCGGCGTAAATCCGCTCCGCGGTCAAAATAACGTCCAGGGCGCCTGCGACATCGGTGCTCTGCCGAACGTCTATCCGGGTTACCAGTCAGTGGAAGATTCGGCCATCAGAGCAAAGTTTGAAAAAGCCTGGGCAAAAGAGCTTTCTGGGAACAAGGGGCTCACTGTTGTCGAGATATTCCACGCCGTCGAGACAGGCGACATAAAGGCGATTTACATAATGGGCGAGAATCCCGCACTTTCCGACCCAAACCTCAACAGGACGCGAAAGGCACTCGATATGGTCGATTTTCTGGTCGTGCAGGATATTTTCCTCTCTGAGACGGCCCAATACGCCGAGGTAGTTCTGCCCTCGTTCTGCTTTGCCGAGAAGGACGGCACATTCACAAACACCGAACGCCGTGTGCAGCGAGTCAGGAAAGCTGTTACTCCGCCGGCAGGTGCGCGAAACGATTGGGAAATTGTCTGCGAGGTCGCAACCAAAATGGGCTATCGGATGCAGTATGACGGTGCCGAGACAATAATGAACGAAATCGCCTCTGTTACACCCATCTATGGCGGCATCTCTTTTGACCGGATCGATTCGGTCGGCTTGCAGTGGCCCTGCACGGACAAGGACCATCCCGGTACAAAGTACCTGCACAAGGGAAAGTTCACCAGAGGCAGGGGAAAGTTTCATCCGGTAGAGTTCAAGGCCCCGGCCGAAGAGCCAAGTGATGAGTATCCGTTTGTACTCTCGACCGGCAGGCAATTATATCAATACCACACCGGCACTATGACCAGAAAATCAGCCGTTATAAACCAGGTTTCACCCACCGGCTACGTTGAAATACACATCGAAGATGCCGGCAAACTTGGAATTGCCGACGGTGACACTGTCGAAGTAGCCACCATTCGCGGCAGAGTATCCACGCTGGCTAAGGTAACACGAACTATTGAAAGGGGCTGGTTGTTTATGCCCTTCCATTTCTGTGAAGGTCCCGCCAATATGCTGACCATCGACGCCCTGGACCCAACAGCGAAGATACCGGAATACAAGGTATGTGCGGCAACAATTCGAAAAGAGTGAATGCGTGGATGAGTTGATGAGTGGATGGGTGGACTCATATACTCATATACGCATATACGCATTAACTCATTTACTCAACTGCGTTCCGCAGGCAGAAATTTGTACCAGGTGTATCTCAGAGCTAATATGGCCGCTATCGCCAGTACAAGCCATATAATCGAATTGACGTACCAATGGCCAACAAGGTACATAGGGAATAAATACAAGCCGGTAATCGCAAGCATAGCAAGCACAACATTCAGGATTGTCCGCAACACACTTTCTGAACTGGATGACAACTCTTCTACCGATAGTTCGGCTTTTTCTACAATCGGCTTCCACAGCCCAAACGGTCGAACGGTTTTATAAAAGCTGACAAGGATGTCGCAATCAGTGGGTTGGGTTGCCAATGACACTGCAATACTCGCAAGAAGCGAAACTGCGCAAACAGAAGGAAACACATAGTACACCGGAGCATCGGGGATGAATAAGATTGTTAAAGACAAAATAATACCAACAAAGGTTCCCACCGAATACCCCCAGCCATTCATTCGCCACCAATACCATCTCAGCACATTCGGTATGGCCATACCCGCCCCAAGCACCATCATCATCCAGTTCCATATATCAGCAATCGAGTTGACCATTGAACCGATGATAACTCCGATCATAACCAGCAAAAGCGTGGCCAAATAACTGAATCGAACAGATTCCTTTTCGTTGGCCTGCGGGCGGAAGTAAGGCTGCCAGATATCGCGAACAATAAAGGAAGCTCCGCTGTTGACCGTGGAACTGAACGTTGACATAAATGCTGCTAACAAACCGGCAATGACGATTCCCCTGATACCCTTAGGTAGAATTTCCTGCAGTACTACTGGCATAACTTGTTCGGAATCCGTAATGTTTGTAATTACCGTAAGACCCAGCAGGGCAATTCCGATGGCCATTGCCCATCGAACAATCAGAAAGACACTCCAGGCCGCCCCGACCTTGGCTGCATCACGGGCGTCGCGCGCCGCTAAGAACCGCTGGAAATCGTACATCTGTGCCGGTCCACCTGCATTCAGCAGTAATCCCTTTAATACCCAGACAATTACAAGGGCACCAAACAGCTCGAAATAAGCGTTATCCGTCCCGGCTAATTCCTCGATGCGCCACGGAATCCTTAATGAAGTCCAGTCCTGCGGTAACTGAGACAACAGTTCCGGGGTCAATCTTGACCATGCAATATACGCAATGAAAATGCTGGCTAATGTCAGTATGGCCGTCTGGATGACATCGGTTACCACCACGCTGTAAAGTCCGCCGAGCACAACGTAGAGAGTCGTTATGCCGATAATCAAAACGGCTAAACAATCGGGTTCGTATTCAGTGAGCATCTTCTGGAGCCAGGGAATGGACGTATATTGGGCAAGGGATTCGAGCGGAATATATACCGAGGCAAACTTGCCGATTCCCTGGTAGGCATATCCAACAAAACAGGCTAAAGTCAATACTGCCATCAATGCGTAGGCGGTCCGGGCCAATTTGCCGCCTGAATCACTGCCAAAACGGGTCTTCATCCATTCGGCTGCGGTCATCACGTTTGACCGCCGCACCCATTTACCCATATAGCTGAGGAAAAAAGCCCCCATTAAAACCCCCCACATCCAGTGATGCCACATAGATTTCATTCCCAGAACATACAGGATGGAAATAATCCACATAGTCCCTGTAATATCAAAGTTGGATACCGAACCGGACATTGCCAGGGCCAGCCAGTGGATGTTCTTGCCCCCCAGAAAGTAGGCCCTCAGATTTTTTGACGCTCGTTTTTGATACCAGAAGCCCAGCCCTATCACAACAGCGAAATAAACGAGAATTATCGCATAATCAACTGAACTCATATATCATTTCTCATAATAGAAGTCAGAGGTCAGAAGTCAGAGGTCAGAGGTCAGAAGTCAGATTTTTCTGTTTTCTGTTTTCTGTTTTCTGTCTTCTGTCTTCTGTCTTCTGTCTTCTGTCTTCTGTCCTCTGTTCTCTACTGCATCGAACATCGCCACGATGTTTTCCGGCGGCACGTTTGCCAGAATATTGTGCACCTGCTGGAAAACAACCCCCCCACCGGCTCTGAGTATCTTCACCTGCTCTTTAACGTGTTCAGCAACCTGCTGAGGCGTACCATTGGGCAGGACATCTCTGGTATCGCAGCCGCCGCCCCAGAAGGTAAGTTCCTTACCAAACTCTGCCTTTAGCTCTGCGGCATTCATTCCTGAGCAGCTAATCTGGACCGGATTGATAGCATCAACCCCTGCCTCGATTAAATCGCCGAGAAGCTCGCGAACTCCCCCACAGCAGTGAAGCATGACCTTAATATCAGCTAATTCTTTTGCGCGGTTCCAAAGCAGTTTGTGTCGCGGCTTGAAAAACTCGCAATACATCTGCGGCGAAATCATCGGGCCTGTTTGCATCCCGAGGTCGTCTCCAAAAAGAATAATATCGATATATTCACCGACGGTCCCTAAGAATCGCTCGAGGTTGGCTAAATGAATTTCAACTAATTTATCGAGGAAACGGTGAGCACGCTGCGGTTCAGAAGCCAGCAGCATCATGAACCGGTCATTGCGGTAAAGAAACTGGCCGATTTCAAACAGGTTACCCCCGAACAAACCTATAATGGCGCGGTCGGTGTTTTTCCGCAATCGCCTCGCACCTTCAGAAAACGCCCTGTTGTCTATTGGACCGGGCGGACTGGCAATAGCCGTCCACATAGATTCTGCAAGGGCCTCACGAATTGCTTCCGGCTCGTCGCCCCCGTCAAGAAAAGGAAAATAAGTCTGCTCAAAATACAGCGCTCCGTCAGGCATCTGGGCGAGGACTCTGCCGCTTTGAGAACGAATCACCCAGCGTCCCTCGTCCCGTTCAAGCCGCGTCCAGGCAGGTACAAAACACTCTGTACCATCCGGCAATGTCCATGGCGACCAGGATTTATCGTCTAATGCAAAACCCCGACCCAGCTCGATGGTGTCCACACCAAATCTATCCAGCACGTCCTCATCGACAATGGCCAACTGCTGAATAACGTCATAAACACGAATCGGTTTGGGTGGCAGGCCCAGATACTTTCGCAGCCTGGGATATGCAATTGCCGCAATGCCAGAAGACCGGTGCCCGGAAAAGTCAACCGGAACACGGTCAGTTTGGCGATGCTCCAACGCCGCTAAAACCCGCTCTCGTGAGGTAATCGCCATTTACTTATTTTCCAGGCAGTGAAACCCGCAAAGTTACAATTTCGTACGCTGTCATCTCTATCGGCCCGGTCATTTTGGAAATCTTTTCTTCGGCGAAGTTGCTTAACCATATTGTTTTAGGCGCCGGTTTCGACCAGGTAAGTGTGGTTTTCTCAGGCCGTCCACTTGCATTGAACAGTCGCACGACCAGGGCCTTGCCGTCTTCGCTTGGCTTAAAGGCCGTTACGATTACACCCGTGGGTTTAACGCTCAGAATAGAACGTTGAACAGCAGCCCTGCTATCAACCGGCACAACTATAAGTGGCTGACTGCGTTCAATGCCAAATCTTGCCGCCCTGCCGGAATCAAAACGCCGGTGAGGTTTGATTGAATAACGGAACGTCGTCGGGCCTTCCTGGCTGGCCTTGTAGTTGGTCTCCCAGTAGTTGTTCATCACATAGGAATACAGCGTCGTTGACGGCTCGAGCTTCTTTATCCACCCGACACCCCCACGGGGGTCGTTGGTAATCGCGCCGACCTCGATCAGCGGCGCATCGACGGTCGCCCAGGTAACACCGTAATCCTTGTTGGATACATCGACCCATCGCTGGACGGTGAAATAATTCTTGCACGCGCCGGGCAATTGGTCCACTTCAGGCCGAACTACCGCCCAGGGCGTGTCCATTCGCATTACACCCTTTGGCACGTTGAAGGCAAAAGCCAGGTGCACTGCTTCCTGCGTGTAGATTTTCTGCTTGTCGATGACGTTGATGATGTCCACACGGTCGATGCTGTCGATGATGCGCAGCTCGCGAGTGAGCTTATGACAGCCCGGCGCATCGGATTCTATCAGCAGCGATGCCACCAGCGGCCCTCGCTCTTTAATGCTGATTTTGACCGGTCCGTTGCGCTGCGGGTCTTTCGGGTCTCTGCCCGCCACATAGAAATAATCGTTAAGCCCCAGCCCGGCCTCGCCGTCCACCAATTCGATATTCAATTCCTTCCACTTCAAACTCTTGATAGCACCGGTCTTTTCATCGCATTTCAAAGCAATTTGTCTGTTGCTCAGTTCAGCGCCCTTCGCCCTGGCATTGCCGGATGTCCGAACCTGACTCCCGATAAATCGGGATAGGGTGAATCGTTTTGCGGAAAATGGCGCTATGTCCCGGGCAAGAAAGGCCAGCTCACCTGTTGAAAGCCGTTGTGATTTAACTACCCTCCCATCGGCGTCCTTAACGACCTCACCGGCAACAATCATATCTCCCGGGAGCACAACGAGGTCTGTTCGCATCCAGGAGCAGGTGTTGAACACATCCACCGCCATGACCCTTTTTGCCTCGCTTCGGTATTTGGCTAACGAGTCGTTCAGCAGCTTGCGAGACTGACTATCGCCATCGATGGCGAAGGCCTGCTTGATCTTCCACTGGGCCTTGGTGAAATCACTATCAGGCTGGCTTATACTACAGTGAGCACCCCAGGTGTGCTCGTCGTAAAGTATCACGTTGCGCCATGCGTCGTAGAACTTGTCGGCGGGATAGCCGGCCGGATTGAGCATCGCCCACAACGTCTCGGCCTGCACTAAACGTTCGGCGGCCTGGCGGTTAATCGAAGTCTCACGCGAGGACGAGCCTGCTCCGTCTTCCCAGTACGGCGTGAAATCGCCGCGGGCCTTGGGTATCTGCTTGCCGTAGCGCCGTTCAAACTCTTCGAACATTTCGCTGGTAGTGGCCACAACCAATTTAGGATAGGCGTACTTTGCATTCCAGTCCTTAACGTATTCACTCAGCTTCGGGTCAGGCGGGCCGTTATCGCCGCCAATCGAGTAGCGAAGCTGGACCATATCGTAAGGGTATTCCGATTTTTCCAGGCGTTTGAGGTAGTCGAAAAGCTTACCGGCTTCGAGACGTCCGCTGTGAAAAAAGGAATATCCTTCACCGGCCACCCAGCAGAGAATATTGCGTTTACCCGAAGGTGACTCCCAGTAAAACGGCTTATCGCCCCAGGTCGATAGCGTATAGCCGATGCGGTGCCCACGGTTAGGCCCAACCGAAAAATACTTCACTCCGCTATGGGCCAAGACCGGCACTATGCCCCAGGTGTAGCCTGGCACATCGGTAATCATGGCCGTGTTAATCGTCAAATTATAGCGATTCCTTAGCTTCTGGGCATAATCCACTAACCGAATAAGCTCTTCCGGCCGGCACAAGGCCGTCAGCTCACTGCCGTACAGGGCATCCAGACCAATCCAGCCTTTCCTGACGGCATCGATAAAGGCCCTGCGTTCCTTCGGTGAGGCCTGTTTCAGATAGCTGTCCACCGCCCACAGCACTTCGACGTTCCATTTGAACCGCGACCCGGCTGGATAATTCGCCGTCTCGCGCGCCAGCTCAATTACCTGCTTAAAATATTCCCAATGCATGCGTTCAACTTCGGTCTGCACGTGCGTGTAACCGATGTCCACGTGGGAGTGGTGCAGCACATATATCTCCCACTTGCGGACGGGCTTGATAGTCAGGGTTTGCCTGCCGATAGATTTGCCCGCCACCTTGACATCGACCTCAACGGAAGTTGGTTTGTTCACCGCTGGTGCAAATCCTTCGATGACCTTAAAGCCCGGTTTGAGGTTTTGTTTGACTAATTCGGACCCGTTGACAACGACTGTAGCCTCGACCGGCCCGCCAATATGCAGGACAGATGCCAGAACGGGCTGATACAGCTTGCCGTCTTTGTGCTTGACTAAGAAGGGCTGACTATGGACATCCAGCAGCTTGTTGAGGGGTTTGAGCGGCCCCGCTTTAACACCGACAGGCGTTGTGAGAGCTACATAGTCGTAAAGTACCCAGCTACCGGCTAATGAGGTGATGGTGATTTCGTTAGTGCCGACCTTAAGCGCGCGGGCGGGAAAGTCAATGACCAGCCGATGCTCACGACCCTTGTTGGGCTGACCATGAGCTGAGGCGTCACCGGCACCGCGGGGCAGGTCGTGGATAAAGGACGCATCGTTGATTTTGATTTGCATTTTGGGGGGCCTGGAACTGTGGGTATCCACGAAGTCCAGGACGAATTTGCCTTTGCCTGCGGTCGGCGCAGCTCTGAGGCCGAACATAATCGTAAAAGTATGACTCTTACTGCCTGCCCAGGCATCCGCCGGCCCCGGCTGTATGTAAGGCCAGTCCTGCTTCGGGTCGGATTGCCCGGCCACGAACAAGACATCCTGAGGGAACGCCCCCGAATACTGGTTGCTTCTGTCCGGTCCTAATGCAAACTCAGCGGTGTGATTGTCGGCTTTGCCAATCTGCCAGAGCAGTTTATTGTCCTCAGCAGCCAGCCCCGTCAGAGGACTACAGAACAACAGTATCAACAGCACGGTTTTGGTTAGTTTGGTATGTTTCATCTTACGTGCTCCTTTTTACTATCCACATCTTTAAGTCATATCGGTAAGTTTCCGCCGTAACCTGTGCCCCAGGTAGGCGTCCCTAAGCGGACTGCTCGCTATTGTACCCACATCGCCTATTCAGTTCCACCTTATTTTGCGAATGTGTATCAGGTCCTGTCTTGAATAAGTTTTTTAGCTTGGCAATATGCCAATTGTGTACTATGCTTTGTGCTATGTGTAATTAAGCAGAATAAGCAAGGAGGTTCGGAAATGACAGAAAAGATGAACGGTTCCAAAGATGAGAAGTTCGTACCAACCTGTAAAATATGCGGAGAAAAACATTGGCCTCACCATATGTTAACTCCTTGTTTTAATAAGCGTAAGGCCAAGGCAAAAGCCAAGGCTGAAAAAAGGGAAAAAGCAGAAACGAAAAGAAAGGCCAAGGCCGAGGCCAAAGCAAGACTCAGGGCCCAAGCCAAAGCCGAGGTCGAGGCCAAGGCAAAAGCAAAAGCTGAAGAAAGAGCCTATGACGACGCAATGGCCGAGGCAGAAGAAAGGTTGAGGGCCGAAGCCGAAAACAGGGCGAAAGCCGAGGCAGCAGCCAAAGATGAAAGAGAAGCGAGATTTAAGGCTGAAGATAAAACGAAGGCATACATGGAGGCTGCAGCAAGAGCTGAGGAAAAAGCAACAATCGAAGCCGGGGCCAGAAGTGAGGCAGAGCGAAAAGCCAGGTCATACGGCGAGGCACTAACCGAAGCAGAGCAGAAACTAAAGACGCAAGCCGAAGAAATGGCGAAAGTCCAAGCCGAGGCAAAGGCAAAAGCTAAAGCCCATGCCAGAGCCGAATCAGAAGCCCAGGCCAGAGACAGAGTTGGAAGACAAGCCATATCTGAGGCCCGGGAGAAAGCGAGGTACTATGCTGAGGCAATAGTCGAGACAGAGGGAAAGTTAAAAGCTGAAACCGAAGCAAGAATCAGTGCCGAAAATAGGGCAGAGGCCGAATCTGAAAAAAGAGCTGCCTATGAAGCCGAGTTTAAAGCAGTAACTAATGCCAGAGCCGAGAGAATAGCTAAGGCTGAAGCGAAGGCGGCAGCCAAAGCGAAGGCAATAGCTGATAGAAAAGGTCATCTCAAGGCTAAAGACAAAGCCGAAGAGCAGAGAAAGGCCGAAGCCCAGGCAAGAGCAGAGGCGGAGGAAAAGTTAAAAGACGAAACCCAAGCAAGACAAAAGGCTGAGGCCAGGGTTGCAGCCGAGGCACAGGAAAGGGCGAAAGCCCAGGCAATATCAGAAGCAGCGGCAAAGGCAAAAGCTGAAGCCCAGGCAAGAGCCGAATCAGAAGCCCAGGCAAGAGCCAGAGTTGAGCAGGAAACTAAAACCGAACTGGAAGAAAAGGCAAGAGTCTGTGGAGAGTTAATGGCCAGGTTTGAAGCAGAAGCCAAGGCCAGGGCTGAATCCGAAGAGAGGGCCGGAGTTGAAAGACAAGCCAGCTCTGAGGCCCAGGAGAAAGTGAGGTCTTATGCTGAGACAATAGCCGAGACAGAAAGGAAACTTCAAGCCCAGACTCAGGCAAGGGCCGAGGCGGAGGAGAAGTTAAAAGCCGAAACAGAAGCAAGAATTGGGGCTGAGGAGAGGGCCGCAGCCGAGGCACAAGAAAGGGCGAAAGCCCAAGCGAGAGCGGAAGCAGCGGCAGAGGCAAAAGCTGAAGCCGAGGCAAGAGCCGAATCAGAAGCCCAGGCAAGAGCCAGAGTTGAGCAGGAAGCGAAAACCGAACTGGAAGAAAAGGCAAGGGTCTGTGGAGAATTATTAGCTAAGTTTGAAGCAGAAGCCAAGGCCAGGGCTGAAGCGCAAGTGCGAGCCGAATCTGAGGCCCAGGAAAAAGCGATATCCTATGCAGAGGCGATAGCCGAGGCAGAAAGTAAACTTCAAGCCCAGACTCAGGCAAGAGCCGAGGCAGAGGAGAAGTTAAAAGCCGAAATCCAGGTAAGACGCACTGTCGAAAATAGGGCAGAAATCGAATATAAAAAACGAGCTGCCTATGAAGCCGAGTTGAAAGCAGTAACTACTGCCAGAGCCGAGAGAATAGCCAAGGCTGAAGCGAAAGCAGCGGCCAAAGCGAAGGCAAAAGCTGAAAAAAAGGGCTATCTCAAAGCTATAGCCAAAGCCAAAGAGCAGAGTAAGGCCGAAGCCCAGGCCAGAGCCGGGGCAGAGGAAAAGTTAAAAGCCGAAATCCAGGCAAGACGCAGGGCTGAGGCCGAAGCCGAAAAAAGAGCTGGCTTTGAAGCCGAGACCGGAGCAGGGCCTGGTTTCAAAACTCAAGCAGCTCAGACCGAAATTCGGGCTGTTTCAGGAAAAAGTGGAAGCTGTGACGGTTGCGACAGGAAAGATTCTCCGGAAGAGCAGTTAGTTAGAATGGACTCAGGTGAGCTGTTTTGTCCGGATTGCCTTATCGCATTAAAAAAATAATGCTCTGGTAAGCGAGCCAGTTATAGGTTTGTAAGAGGGAAGCGTCCCTGTAATTGATTCAAAATATTTTAATACAATTACCTTGGTGAATTATATTGTAGGTTGCATTAGCCGAAAATACCTGATAGAATATACAAGTTGTGGAAAACAAAATCCTAAGGAAAGGTAAAGATAATGGCAAAACCAAGTGAGAATAAAAAGGCCAAAAAGACAACGATAGATTTTGATTATATTAAAAGCAAACAATTCCGCGTTATCCACGTTGACGGCGTGCACGGAGGAATTACACCAAAGGGAAATGCTATTCAAATGGCAATGTTTAGTGAGAGAGTGCCTATACCCAGAAATGAAAAATACGTTATCAAAAATGGCAAATTAGGTGATCGGGTAAGCGTAAAAGAACAAGACGCTATTGTTCGAGAGGTTGAAGTTGAAGCAATAGTAGATTTGGCGATTGCTGAGTCTATACATAAATGGTTAGGTGAAAAAATTGAATTAGCTGTAAAAAGCAGAATAAAGGCGAAATAAAATGAATGGTATGAATTATTCAAATCCTGCCGTAGCGACTGCAACATCAGCTTTGACACCAAGTGAAATCTATTTAGATACTGCGGAAGAATTCGACACATCTGATGTTGTCGACAATTACATTCCATGGGAGATTCTATTAGGTGAAGCGGTTTCTTTATTACAAAGAGAAACTGCTGCTGAGAAGGAGTTAAGGAAAAAATTCAGCGAGTTAGCAGAAACATGGAAAGAAGAAACGAAATTCCTTTCTTCAATCAGTGATATTATAATCCACCCAGCACACATGCAAATTATCGCTATGGGACCTAAAGCCGTGTCTCTAATTCTGAATCGCTTGAAAGAGGAAGCTGACCTGTGGTTCTGGGCACTAAATTTCATAACCGGAGAGAACCCAGTTACTCAAGACATCAGGGGCAATGTAAAAGCAATGAGCGAAGCTTGGCTTGAGTGGGGACGCAAGAATGGTTATTGATAAGACAGGAGATTTATCTGGCCGTTTCCCGCACCTTAAAAGGTCAAATTATCGAATTTGCAGTCCTGAATCCAAACAGTATAACTGCATTAGCTGGGCAGCAGGTTGGACTGATGTGTTTTGCTGGCCAAACAATCTCTCATTCTGGCCTCTAACATACCCTTGTGAAGACACAGAAGATGCGTTCGTCAAGTTTTTTGCAATGCTTGGGTATAAGCCCTGTGAAAATGAAAATCAAGAAAAGGAGGTTGAAAAAATTGCTTTATATACACAGGGAAACAGAGTGAAACATGCAGCGAGACAACTAAAGAATGGAAAGTGGACAAGCAAACTTGGCTCATCTTTTGATATTGAACATGAGCTTAAAGACTTGGAGGGTGACAAGTACGGTAAGGTTGTCCTGTATCTCCGCCGTCCCATTCAAGCTTCATAATTTGCCTTACAAGAAAAATGGCTCTGGCAAAAGTCGGGGCCTTAATTTTTTTGGGCAACTTAGTGAGCGGAAGTTCGGCCAATGCCATATTCCACAACTAACTCAAAGATATTCAACACCTCTGCAAGATGATTAAGTTCGGCTCTTGAGCCGTTTCAGGATGGCACTGACATGGGAGCCTCGCCACAGAGTCGCTTTGCGGGTGGGCCAGCCTTCCGTTCAGGATTCGGGCTATTTGATAAGGCCCTAATCTCGACTTTTGCCATTTTATCGTAACTTGTTGTATATACAGCACTTACAGTAACCGTTTTTGCCTTGCTGTGCTTAATCGTAAGTATCTGTGCCGCAAGGACTTATGCAGTCAGACAGAGTCAAAATGGCAAAAGTCGAGCTAAGCGTTTGCCACCACGTGGTTTTCTATGCAACTGCTTTATACGTTTGACGACCTTCTCTTCACCTTCAAAAAAGCCATACGGCTTTCGGCCTTCACAGCGTCCCGTTTTAGCTTTCTTGGCTTCTCTGGCCTTGCGAAGCTTAGCAACGAGCAATGATTTATCGAGTTCCGCAAAAACTCCCTGTACCTGTATCATCGCCTTCAACATAGGGTCCCCCTAAAATCATCCTGCTGAGTATCGGCGGATATAAGAGTGAGGCCCTTACTGCAAGATGACGACAAGCCGAGCAGTAAGAGTATTGGCACAAATTCGGATTGGGGGAGCTAAGTAAATGTTTACCGAAGGGCAAGTACTTATATATTCTTTACTTACACAAATGGGCGATACAGGACTTGAACCTGTGACTTCCTGCGTGTAAAGCAGGCGCTCTAGCCAACTGAGCTAATCGCCCCGGATTTGTTTATAAAAGTACAAATCTTTACCTCTTGCGTCAAGATTGTTTATATTTTATATTCTCGGCAGATGATTGTTAATACTGTAGATATTTTATATGACCAGCCACGATGGCAATGAAATTTTGAGGTGTTCTTATGACATTACTTGAAGTTATTCGTAAAAGATATTCCTGCCGGTCATATCAGGATAGACCCATAGAGCAGGAAAAACTCGACAGTCTTTTCGAGGCGGCTCGGCTGGCGCCTTCGGCCAAGAATACGCAGGATTGGCGTTTTGTAGTTGTTACCGACAAAGCAACCAAACATCAGGTTGCCGAGACCACTAACAGACCACAGGTTTTCGAGAAGGCAGGAGTTATCATAGCCGCCTGCAGCAACAGCGATGATGTGATGCGTTGCGGCCAGGCGATTGGACCTATTGACATAGCTATCGCACTTGAACATATCGCCTTGCAGGCAGCGGAGTTAGGATTGGCCACATGCTGGATTGGCTCGTTCTGTACGGAAAAAGTCAGAACAATATTGGGCATTCCTGACGATATAGCAATAATAGAGCTGATGGCGGTTGGTTATCCGGCTGACAGTCCGAAACAGCCGAGCCGCGAGCCGATAGAAAAGATAGTGTGCTATGAAAAATGGCAGTTCTAAGTTTTTGATGTAGAATGACTTAAAAACATATTGAATTTCGGAGCCGATTCTGTAAAATAGTTAAAAAAGGATAATTTCGGGGACGTGGTGTAACGGGAGCACACCGCGGTCGCATCGCGGGAATGAGGGTTCGATTCCCTTCGTCTCCACTAACTTCAACAGCAACCTCATTACACCTCGTGAATGAGTATTGACAGCCAGGAAATATTACTCTGCGAAGTACTCGCTACGCAGCACGAGTCGCCTGCCAAAAATTTTGATTTTTTACTTGACGGCAAGATTGCTAATATAGTATAAATAAAGTAAGTGTTGGTGGAGTTTTTGAATTATTCGGCACCTATTGCACAGAATCTTTTTAGTTTTCCGAATAGAGGAGGAATTAGCATGCGGGATACGAAGTTGTAGTGGAAACTTTGTGCCTCGCAGCGAAAATATTTTACATCTCAATTAACAACCTATCTTTATTTTTTTAAGGAGGACTGTTATGTCTAAAAAATCGATTTGTTTAATCCTGTTTGTGTTGGCGGTTGTAACTGCAATCGGCCAGGCGGAGATCACCCCAGTTACGAGTGTTGTTGTTACAAGGGTAGATAATACGGGGGCCGCACCCAATTTCTGGCTTGAGAGTATAACCGTCGGAGGTTATACCGTAGCGGTTGATGAACTCGTCACAGGCGTGTCCACGGGGGTGGCCACAGCGCAACCGGCCCCTTACGACGACATTACGGATGCAGACAATTTTGATCTGAATTTATTCGCAGGTCGTGCCAACGAAGTTCCCCCCACGTGGCAGATTAAAGAACTTGGGGGCGAGTCCACCTGGCTCAACACCAACGGTGACAATCCGGACTTCTTTCTCTTCGAAACCAACGGAAACCAGGATTTCTCTATTGAAGCAATCCTGCCCGGTGGAGTTATTGGACAGTCAGTTAATGTTCCGCAATCGACTTTTGGAGATACGGGGCTGGTCATCACAACCTCTGGCCCGCATAATGGCCAGACTATCGAAGGAGTAGCGTTTGCCATAACGGACCTCCTGGATCAAAACGGCAACAACCTGACCAACAGCAGTATAATTGAGGGCATTCAAATCTCGTCCCCTGGTATTGATCCATCCGGTTTTTACGCAGTGGCAAGTGCCGAGCCCTGGCTTGCCTCTGCTCCAATCCCTGCTAATGAGGCGACAGATGTGCCGCGGGAGGTGACACTTAGCTGGACGCCTGGAGAATTTGCAGCATTGGTGAACGGGCACAAAGTCTATTTGGGCCAGAGCTTCAACGACGTCAACGATGCCACCGGCGGAATCACCCAGGATGCCAACAGCTATGCTCCACCACAGCGCCTTGATTTTAGCACGACTTACTACTGGCGGGTCGATGAGGTCAATGCTCCACCCACCAGCCAAATAGAGTTCAAAGGCGAAGTCTGGCAGTTTACGACCGAGCCAATTGCTTATGCCATCGAGAACATAACCGCCACA
>JADFJC010000063.1 GCA_022566315.1 Planctomycetota bacterium | reverse complement strand
TACATCCTTTTATAGCGTGGTCCGCCGCCGCCTTCCGCAACGCTCCATCGGATATTGTCGAACGGACACTTTCTCTGGCAAGTCTTGCAGTGCAGACAGTTTGATGGATTGGCCGGCAATACTTCGTCGTGGACCGTCTCATATACTCCTGCGGGGCAGAACGTGATACAGGGACTATTGAACATGGGTGTGCATTTGGTTCTACAAATGGCTGAATCCAGAATGGTCAGATGTGACGGCTCCTCTTCGCGATGCTGCGTTGCCGCCAGGGCGGTGAAGGTGTCTTTATCGAATTCGCGGTCGGGTTTGAGTCTGTACCGGGCGATGGTCATTGCCTCGCAGTCTTTTTCAACCTTAAACTTCGGCAGCAGTCCGCCGAGGATTGAGAGCGGCATTCCCTGCAGCAATCCGAAGTGCGCAACCGTCTGCCGGAAGTTCCTTGCCAGCTTCATTTCCTTCATAATATTCGATTGCTCGACCATTTCGGTATATTTCACCGCCGCTTTCTCAGGTTTATCTAAAGTCTCAGCTATAGCCTTTGCCGCCTGCATACCGGAGTCAATAGCATTGTGCAGGCCCTTGATTTTGAGCATATTTGCAAAGCCGGCGCTGTCGCCCAGAATCATTACGTTGGCTTTGCCTATACTTGCGGTTTTTGGGTCTCTCGGTATGGCGTAGTAACCGCCTTCGGGAATCATTTTCGCCCCGGCTTCTACGACCGTACCGCCAGCGATAAATTGATTTATGAAGCTATGGTTTTTGAAATTCGTCAGTGCATCCTGCACGTTAAAGTCGCAGTATTTCCAGTCGGCACCGACAATCATACCGACAGTTAGATGGTCCTGGTCACCGGCATAAACAATGCCGCCGCCGAACATTGACGGGCCGATAATCGGTGTCCAGATTGGGTAGCCCATAGCATGAATGACACGGCCTGAGGTAAACTTATTGTATTGTTCAGGACTTACCTTTATAAGCTCTTTTACGCCCACCGAATACAGTTGTGGGCTTTGTCTTTGCAGATTTGCCTTCTCCACAAATTTTTCTGTAACAAGCCCGTCGCATCCTTCGGCAAGCACCACAAAATCAGCACTTATAATCTCACCTTCGACGAAGTTCGGTTGTTTATTGTCCTCTTTGTCGAGACCCTGGTCAACAAGTTTTACACCTATTGCCGTCTCGGACGATTCGTCGAGAATGATATCCTGGGCCGCGAAGCCGGTCAGCACTTCGGCGCCGAGGTCTTTTGCAATTTGCCCCATCCATTTAGTGAGCTTGCTTATCGATATAGAATAGTCCCCCTTGTGTATCATGTGCCCGAACCCAAGACCAAAGGCCCTTGCCCACTCAATCACAAAGAAGATATTGAACGCCAGCTTCTTGCCTAACAAAAACATTATGTCGTCTTTATCGATCACATTTGCCAGAACATCTTTCGCCGCGTCACTGTCCGGCCAGCCAGGGACAGCCGAATCCAGCAGAGTATGCAGAGGCTCTGCCTCTAAAACGGCACCGGAGAGATTGTGATTGCCCAGATCGGCTGCTTTTTCTATGACACAAACGTCAATATCGGGCTTTTCAATTTTGAGTTGTATCGCACTTGCCAGGCCTGCCGGTCCTGCTCCGACGACCAAGACCAATACCTTGTTGTAGTCCTTATCGTTTGACACTTTTTACTCTTGCCCTAATGGTCGGCATTCTCTATGTTTATCTTGACCTCAGCAGCTATTTACTGACTATGAGGATTTTGTTGCACCATGGAATACAAGAAAGCCGCCGATAATCGCCAAAACCCAAGCGAGCCTGGACACACTGGGCATAATGGCTGCAAATACAAGACCGGCCAGCATGGTAAGCAGACCGAGTAGCATAAGCTTGTTTCCCGGTGTACGCAAAAAGTAAACTATCAGGAAACTACAAAGCAAGTAAACAGCGGCCGAGAGCAAAAAAGCACATAAATTATCACCTTCGGCTACGATTGCCAAGAGCATGTTTTCCATAGGAATTCTCTCCAAAAAGAAAGTAATTTAAGTTATTAACGGGGTTCTCATTTAACATCAATTTAAGGGCATCCAGTAACTGATGTCAACAATAAACTCCTCGTAAGGTACAAAAACTCATATCTCCGGCCATTTTTACTTGTCAAGGCCACAAAAAAATTAACCGGCTTTACGGTAATTCTCAAAAAATCTATCCTGTCCCAAACAGCCATTTGACTATTATCACCAGAATAGCTGGGACATAAATGAATCCTGCAGTAACTATTCCAATTCCAATTTGTGTGGATTTAGTTGGAGATGGATTGTTTTCGTGTTTTGGCTGAATGCTTTATTTACGGATCGCAATGGAGAGTAGGCCGGATACGAAACTGACGACAGCCATAAGAAAAATTCCTGAGAGCAGTCCGTAGGTATCCAACCACCAACCCAAAAATAAGCCGGCAAATGAAGCACCGATGTACATCCAGCCATCCATTATTCCAGCGCCGGTGCCGCCCAACTCCTTGCCAAGAATATCTCCCGGAAGGTCGAAAAGTGGGGTCTGGAGGCCCTGGATAAGTCCTCCAGCAAGGAACATCGCGGTACTAAGGAGAAATATACCCATTGGATATTGCAATATCACAGAACCCTGCCCAATAAAAAGCAGTGCGCCGCCGCTGATAACAAAAGAGATCAGGATCGTCTGCCACCTGGTCCCCTTAAATATCCTGTCGGAAATCATTCCCAGGATGAGCGAGAAAAACGCACCGCCATAATGCATGAGCGAGGATATTAAAGCCGCTTTACCAAGAGAAAGCCCGAACCCCCCATCTGCTACCGGCTCAACTAAAATTTTTACCATCCATGTCAACAAACCCCAACGTACGAAATTGGCGCCAAAACCTGAGAAATAAGCTATATTCATTTTCAGATTTGTAAAAGCGAGCCAGTACTCTTTGGCACCAATTCTTTTTTCTGGTATATTTTGATCGTTCGGCATCCATTCGGTTTCCAAGCCGGCGTCGGCAGGCGAATTTTTTCCAAATAACGCAAACACGACAGCCATACCAAGCGGGAAGACCGATGGCAGGAAAAACGCTCCTCTCCAGCCCCATTTGGTAATGGCAAAAGCTGCAATTGGAAGAACAATGGCCCCGCCTAAATAACACATGGCATTGTAAATCCCCATCCATCCTCCCCATCGGTCTTCCGGAAACCATCTGTATAAGATACTACAGCCGGGCGCCCAGCCACATGATGAAAAGTACGCATTTATCGACCAGAACAAAACAAAAAATACAAGTGTTCCTGAGAGGCCGAAACATACATTCGCGATAACGCTGCCGACGGCCCCAATAAGCATAATACGCTTCGGACCATAACGGTCGCCCAGAAAGCCGTTGATGAATTGTCCTGCGGCATAGGTCAAAGCAAAGATAGTGGTTATCCAGCCGATGGATTGATTCGAAAATCCGAATACATCCTGCATTTCCTTAGTAGCTACACCAATGTTATATTTGCAGAAATAATAAAAAAGATATAAGGATGCCATGCTGAAAAAGGCTATCATTTGTTTTGGGTGTAAACCCTTTGTCTTGAGGATTTGTTTTTCGGTCATTTCATCCATAATCATCTCTAATTCTAATTAGCTATAAAGTTTCCGTAGTAGTATGCATGAATAGTTAAAATTTCGCAACTAAGTAATTTGTGTATGGATTGCGAGTCTTTTTCCGGTACAATGCAGTTTTCGGCAGGCCTTAACTGTAGAAAGGCCAAAGTTACTTGTGATTTTATGAAGGTTTAGAAAATGCATCGAGAGCCAACAATTTCAGGCTGGAATGGTTCGGCAGGCTCACCATCCCTGCCTGCCGGCAGGCAAGGCCGAGCAGGGCTCACCATCCGAGCAGTCGAGGGAAGCGAGGGAGGACAAAATCCTATTTACTCCTGGACCATTAACAACCAGCAGAACCGTTAAGCAGGCGATGCTGAGAGACCTTGGTTCACGTGATTTTGATTTCATCAACCTGGTGAAGGAAATCTGCGAGAAACTGGTTGAACTTGGCCAGGGCAGTACCGATGAATATACAGCGGTTCTCATGCAGGGCAGCGGCACGTTCGGCTTGGAAGCGGTCGTTTCATCTACAGTCCCGCCGGACGGTAAGCTGCTGGTGATTATCAATGGGGTGTACGGAAAACGACTTGCCAAAATCGCATCGGTGCTTAAGATTGACACTGTAACGCTCGAATATCCCGAAAACACAACACCTGATCTGGGGGAGATTGAAAATACGCTAAAGACTGACGGTAAGATAACCAACGTCGCAGTTGTACATTGCGAAACGACTACAGGAATTATCAACCCTATCAGGGAAATCGGCGAATTTGTCGTAAAATCCGGCGCCAAGTATTTTGTCGATGCTATGAGCAGTTTTGGTGCGGTGCCGGTTAATCTTGCCGAGTGCAACATTGATTATCTTGTCTCCTCTGCCAATAAGTGCATTGAGGGCGTGCCTGGTTTTTCATTTGTTTTATGCAAACTCAGCTCGCTCAAAGAAACCGTCGGCTACGCACGCAGCTTGAGTTTTGACCTGCTTAGTCAGTATCAGGGCCTTGAGAAGAATGGTCAGTTTCGTTTTACACCACCCACCCACGTCCTGGCAGCCTTTCGGCAGGCCCTTGCAGAGTTGGAGGCCGAAGGTGGTGTCCCCGGCAGGGCTGAGCGTTACCGCAAAAACTATGAAACTCTCATTGCCGGTATGCGACAGATGGGATTTAGAGAATACATCAAACCCGAAGACCAGGGATATATTATCACTTCGTTCCTGTATCCGGATGACCCTAATTTTTCCTTTGAAAAGTTCTATGAAAGTTTGAATCAAAAGGATTATGTAATTTACCCTGGTAAAGTCAGTGATGCCAACTGCTTCCGGATAGGAAATATCGGCCGAATCTTCGAAGCCGATATCAAAGCTCTCCTGGCCGCGATCGCCGAGACAATCGCTGAGATGGGTGTTAAACTTTAGGACTGTGTCGGTTTAGAAGAGCCAAATGCGATTTGAAAAGAAAGATATCAACAGCCTACGGTCAGAAGGTGACCTGAATATCTCCCCGCGTCGCAAGGCCTGGTCGAAAAAGCATATCGACGCCGAGACTCAGCATTGGCTTGATTTGGATGCTAAGTATTTTTTGCATCAGTCGCTCTCAACTCCCTGTTTGAACGTTCTGTCTCATTGTGAAGGCATTAATCTTGAGGACCTTCAGGGCCGGAGTTTCATGGACTTCCACGGCAACAACGTCCATCAGGTTGGATTTGCCAACCGCCGGGTGATTGATGCTGTTAAGAATCAAATGGAAGAGCTTGCCTTCTGCACACGTCGCTATACCAATATCCCTGCGATAAGGCTCGCCGAAAAGCTGGCCCAATTAGCTCCGGGAAAGTTGAACAAGGTTCTCTTTGCACCGGCGGGAACAGCGGCTATTGGAATGGCCCTGAAACTGGCGCGGATGGCAACCGGCAAATTTAAGACGATTTCAATGTGGGATTCTTTTCACGGTGCCTCGCTCGATGCCATCTCTGTTGGTGGCGAAGCTATCTTTCGCAAGAATGTCGGACCGCTCCTGCCGGGTACCGAGCATGTCCCGCCACCGGACTGTTACCGTTGTCTTTGGGGATGCGATGAGGATAACTGCACTCTCAAGTGTGCTGACTATGTCGAATATGTCTTGGGTAAAGAGGGTGATGTTGGGGCCGTAATTGCAGAGACCGTGCGAAGTACCTCGGTTGTTCCTCCCGCTGGTTACTGGAAGAAAATTCGCGCAGCGTGCGATAAATATGGCGCACTGCTGATACTCGACGAAATACCCCACTGCCTCGGCCGTACGGGGAAAATGTTTACCTGCCAGCACTTTGAGGTTGTTCCGGATATGTTGGTGGTCGGCAAGGGTTTAGGTGGCGGAATATTTCCGTTGGCTGCACTTATAGCCCACCAGGATTTGGACATAATGCCGGACCGTGCCCTCGGCCATTATACCCATGAGAAGAATCCCGTTGCCTGTGCCGCGGCCATTGCTACAATCGAATGTCTGGAAGAAGAAAATCTGCCGGCGAATGCCGAAAAAATGGGCGATTATGCCATGAATCGCATGCGCAACATGATGCAGCAGCACAAAATAATCGGAGCCGTCAGAGGTCTTGGACTGCTGATGGGGATGGAGCTGGTCAAAGACCGTCAAACAAAGGAACCGGCAGTTGAAGAAGCCGAGCAGGTGATGTACAGCGCACTTAGCAAAGGGCTTAACTTTAAGGTAACAATGGGCAGTATCATAACCCTGACGCCCCCATTAACGATTAACAAACAGGAAATGGACAGGGCATTGAACATTTTGGATGAATGTCTTAAAGAGGTTGAAAGATAGTTAGATGATAGGTATTTCAGAAATTTGTCGTCGTCTCGAAGCCGGCCCGAGAATGGCTGCTGAGGTGTTTGACCTCGATGTTGTGTTCGCCAATGCGAAGAGACTGTGTGAGAAGTACAAGATTGTATATGATAAAGCGAACCCTGTACCGTCAGATGATGATTTGGCCGACCGGACATTTCAGGCCGCCATTGACTTTGTGATTGAGACAGGTGTTTACTGCCCGGATACCAGTAGTGTGATAAAATTCACGAGGGACGAAGTTTTAGAGGCCGTAGCCAATTCCCGCGGCCGCTGCGTAATGGGCCAGGGCAAAGACCGGTATGAATGGACACCGCGTTTGCCTGACAGCGATACGAAACCCTGGTATCATGTCGGCACCGGCATCGTCAACACCGACGAGCGCATCGCATTTAATCTTGTGAGGTCATACGCCGGGATAAAGCAGGCGAATTCGGTCAGCGTGCCTGCGTTGGAGAAAATAGATGGCTGCCAGGTATCCTCCGGCACTCCTACGGAGATTTTGGGCGCCATTCGCGGGATAAAGATTGCCCGTGATGCCCTGCGTCATGCCGGCCGACCGGGCCTGGCCATCGGCAACTGCATCTCCACTGCAGGGACATCCCTTGCCACCATTGCCGCCAGTGGTTCGCATTCCGGGCTTCGCCCTTCGGACGGCTGGTTAGTGGGAATGTTGGCTGAAATGAAGCTCAATATGGGCGCGTTAAATAAAGTAGCGTACCTGTCAAGCTGGGGGGCGAATATAGGCAATGAATCCGGGCCTTTGGTCGGAGGCTACGCCGGCGGTCCTGCCGGAACGGCGATCCTTAACGTGGCCTACAGATTGATTGGAATACTCGTGCTTGAGTGCGACTATCATCTTACTTTTCCGATTCATATCACAAAGTCCTGCAGTACCACCCGTGAAGTATTGTGGTGTGTAGCAGTTAGCTCACAAGCCATCAGCCGGAACACAAGGGAACTGGTCTGGTCGCTTGGCTACATAGCAGCCGGCCCGATGACTAAGCAGTTTTTCTATGAGACCGCCGCATATCTTGCCGCTGCTGTACCTTCCGGGGTCTCCGCACAGACAACGCATCCGGCAAGGGCGGTATTGAACGATTATGTTACACCGATGGAAATGCTGGGTTCGGTCGAAATCAACCAGGCTTGTGTGGGCATGAGCCGTACCCAGGGCAACGAGTTAGCCAAAGAACTGCTTGAAAAGTACGAGGACAAGTTGGACGATGCGCCCATCGGCACGAAATACCAGGATTGTTACGATATCGAAACAGGTTTGCCCTGCCGGGAATACGTGGAGCTCTATGGCCAGGTCGTCGAAGAGCTGCGAGCAATGGGATTCGGCATCAGGAGTTGAAATTAACACAATCAGCCCATAAGCAAAAGACCGAAAACGGAGAAATAATGGTTCAACTGCTGGAAATATATCAACGAGCCCAAAAGGGCCGGACAATGTCGGGGGAATCTTTTGACCTGGACCGCCTGTATGCGAGCCTGACACGTCTGGTCAAAAAATACGATATCAAATACGACCCGGATAATCCCGTTCCCAGTGATGATGCGCTGGCTGATAGAGTATTCGAAGCTGCTGTTGGGTTCTTCGTGGAGTGCGGAGTCTATGTTCAGGATACCAGGACGGTGGTTGGTTTCTCGTCTCAGGAAGTACTAAACGCGGTAGCTAATCATAACGGCGACTGCCATTTCGGCGAGGGTAAGGAGGCACGAATCTTCCGTTCGCGTAAGCCCGACAGCAGCACCAGGCCCTGGTGCCACGTCGGTTCCGGCATAGTGGCATCGACCGAGGAGATTGCATCCAGGATTGTTCAGGGCAATGCTTCCATCAAGGCCGCCGACTCGATGAGCGTCAATGCCCTGGACAGGATTGACGGTTTCGCTATAAACACGGGTCAGCCGACCGAGATTCTCGGCGCGATCAGGTCGATAAAGATTGCTCGTGAGGCGTGTCGAGCGGCAGGTCGGCCGGGCTTGCCCATTATCAACGGTATCGCAACCGCCGGCAGCGCTATCGCCACCATTGCAGCAGCCGGTACGCAGTTTTGCCTGCGTCCGAGCGACGGCATTATTGTGGGCGCTCTTGCCGAGTTCAAAACAAACTGGGAAATGCTGGCAAAGGTGGCTTACTGCCTGAGTACCGGCTTCAATATCGTTCTTGCCAGCGCACCGATGCTCGGCGGTTACGGCGGCGGGCCGGAAGGTACCGCTATCCTGAACACAGCTTATGTGCTCTTTGGAATTCTTGTTTACCAGTGCAATTACTATCTCTCGCTGCCGCTGCACATCAACCTGAGTTGCTCGACGACTCGCAATGTAATCTGGGCAACCGCCCTTAGCGCCCAGGCCATAGCTCGAAATACGAATATGCCCACCCTTACCCTGGCCTACGCTGCCGGCGGCCCTATGACAGAATCTTTCTACTATGAAAGTGCAGCTTTCATTGCCGCTTCGATTGCATCAGGCGTTTCCACGCAGACCCCACACCCGGCCAAGGCGGTCCTGCCGGACTATGTTACTCCTCTCGAAATGAAAACTACAACCGAAACAGCGCTTGCCTGTGCGGGAATGACCCGCAAAGAAGCCAATAAAGTTGTTAAAGCCTTGCTGCCAAAATATGAACAGAATCTCGCCGAAGCATCTGTTGGAAAAAGCTACACCGAGTGCTTCGACCTGGAAACCGGCAATCCCACAGATGAATACCTGGACTTTGTTGAGAAGATTAAGAAAGAGCTGTCGAATATAGGAATACCTATGCGATAGAATCTTGTATTGATAGAGGAGTTGTTGTATATTCACCGGAAGATTTATCTCAATCTTAGAAAATGTGAACGTATTTGTGCAGAAGCACGTGCTCGATTGGTGAGGTCAAAGAAGAACTGCAAACAATGGGATTCAATAGTAAACGCAAAGATGATGCTAACTGATTGGGAGCTTCGATAAGGACATTACGGCATAAAACAAGCACCCCCGAAAAAAAACAATATTCTACAAAAGAACTTATTAAAAAACCGGAGCAAAACTGATGAACAGAAAACCACCGTTTAGAAGAAAAACAGCTATTTCGTACAAAACTGAAGAAAAAACAGTACTGCGTGGATACGATCTGAGCGAATTAGCGGAGAAGGGCTATTCCTTTTGTGATGCCATGTTCGTACTGTTTCAGAACAGGATACCTACTGAAAACGAAGAAAAGATGCTCAAATATGAAATGGGTGTGTTCCTGGAACATTCTATGTCACCATCTGCTGTTGCAGCGATAGGCGTTAGCACCGGCAGGCCCAATCTGCCCACTGCTGTGGCCGCTTCGATTATGACCTTCGGCGGTGTGCACGGACCGGGCGCTGCACACGGTTATATGATGAACAAGTACATCGAGAGGGCACGCGTGGAAGGAAAATCACTCGATGAAATGGCCAAGATACTGGTGGACGAGTACCTCGATAACAAAAGACCGGTTATGGGTCTGGGGCAGCCGCAACACGTTGACAGTGACCCCAGGGCCGAACCGATTCATGTAAAACAGGAGGAACTGAAAGTTGGCGGTGTGTATCTGGAGTTTCAAAGAGCAATCGAAAAACACTTCCATGCAAGGAGAAAAAGAGAAGGCAGGTCTTATGTGGGTGTTAATGTCGTAGGAGCAGGTAATACTGCTTTGTGTGATATAGGCTTTTCGCCAAATGCGGCCTGGTGTGTTGGCAGCGTTTGTCGTGGCTTCAGTTGTTCGGCGCACGCTCTGTTCAATATGAAAAAAGGACGTGCATGGGGTGCTTCACGCAGAGAGCCTATGGTACAGATGATAGACCTCAGTATGATTGAGTATGTCGGCCCGGAAGACAGGATAGTTCCCAAACAAAAAGAAAGACAGGAATACGCCAAAAAGCAAAAAGAACAAGGAGAATACAAAAAGTGGGTAATTTAAACGAAGAAAAGAAAAAGAGGAAAATCGGCAACTTGGGTAACGAGAAGATGCCCTACGATTACTACGAAAGGGAATACGGCACGGTACCGCCGGATACCAAAAGAAAGCCTTTTAGATGGGTCTCTGAAGTCGCATATAAGAATGTGCACCGTATAGTATCGAGGGGATATGATACCACCGAGCTTGTAGAAGAGGGCTACGGACTCGTAGATATCCTTTTTATAGATTTTCAGGCCAGGATACCGTTGCTCGAAGAAGAAAAAATGCTCAATTACGTGATGGTTTTATCATTGGAAGATGGATTATCAATGCCGGCTGCGTTATCGAGAATTGTAGCTCAGTCCAAGACCTTTTTGACGCAGGCCTGCGGGGCTTCAGTCCTGGCCTTCGGCCATGCTTATGGGGCATATTCGGCTTTTGGCAACAGACTCGAGCAATATCTCGAAAGAGGTGAAGAACAAGGTAAGACTATTGTTGAGATAGCTCAGCTTCTGGTAAAAGAAAATCTCAATGATGAGTCGTCGGGCGTCTCGGGATTGATGCTTAAAGACCCCGCAGCTAAGCGTATGATTGCAAGAGCCGAAAAACTTGGCGTTGCCGGCAAATACATTGCCTTTATGAAAGAAATTGTGAAAGCCGCGCAGAAAATCAGCCCTGAGCCTGTGGATTTGGATATTCTTGGGGCTACGGGGGCCACAATGATGGATTTGGGATTCAGCCCGGAAGCGACCTGGGCCATCCTTGCGGTTACCCGCGCTTTTGCCGCGGGAGCACACTACATTGAGGAGGTGGAAAGAGAAAGCTGCACACGATTAGGGCAGACTTTAAGCCCAAAAGAAGATTACGACGGCCCACCGGACCGGGCCGTACCTGACCTCAACAATCGTGACAAAATCGCCAAACCAGCCCAAACCTATAACACCGAAGAATGGAAAAAAGCTTTCGATGAAAAGAAGAAGATTTACGGTAGTGGATTTGCCATCGGCGAAGAAATTGAAGACCCAAGTAAAAAAACTGGAATCAAAAAAGTTGGCAGATGATTGTAGAAATATTCAATTGTTAGAAAATAGACTGATTTTGAATGAGACAATGGAGGCAGCAGAAAATTATGACAGATAATATAAAGGAAATGTGCACCAGGGCCCAAAAAGCCTTTAAAGAAGTCGAATCATGGCCGCAAGAGAAGGTAGATGAAATGGTTGCCGCAGCAGGCTGGGAGTGGCAGAAAGAAGAAACAGCAATGGCACTGGCTCGATTAGCGGTAGATGAATCTAATATCGGTGTGTACGAAGATAAGGTGGCTAAAATTCAGAATAAAACCCGCGGTATTATGCGAGACCTGATTGGAGCAAAGACCTGCGGCCTGATAAGAGAAGATAAGGAAAAGGGATTGAAAATCTTTGCCAAGCCAATGGGTGTTATTGCCAATGTAGTCCCCTGCACGAATCCCGAATCGACAGTCTGCTGCCTCGCCCTGAGTACACTCAAAACCAGAAACGCAATGATTGTCTCACCTCACCCGAGAACTCAAGGCAGTTCTTATCTAACGATTGAGTACGGCAGAAAGGCGCTGCAAAAAGTCGGCGCCCCGGAAGACCTGCTGCAGTGTATCAAGCAGACCAGCAAAGATAAAACTGTTGAGCTTATGAAAAACTGTGATTTTGCTGTTGCCACAGGCGGAGCGGCCCTGGTCAAGGTTGTTTATGCCGCCGGCAAGCCCTGCCACACTGTTGGCGCAGGCAACGTGGTCTCGATAATTGATGAAACGATTGATGTCCCTTCGACCGCAGCGAAAATCGTTAAGTCCAAAATAGCTAACAATTCGGCTTCTTGTTCTTCCGAAAACGCCGTTGCTATTCAGGAAACCATCTATGATGAAATGATACAAGCCCTGAAAAACGAAGGCGGGTACCTGTGCGATAACCAGGAGCAGGAACGCCTCAGAAAATATATGTGGCCCGATGGAAAGATGCTCAACAGAGATATTGTGGCTAAGCCCGTTTGTTATATTGCTGAGCAGGCCAAAATCGATGTGCCCGAAAGCACACGTTTCCTGATGGTAATAGGCCAAAAAATAGGCCCGGAAGACCGGTTCTCAGGGGAAAAAATTTCACTTGTTCTCACCGTCTGGAAATGGACTGATTTCACTGAGATGGTTGAGCGAACGGCGAAAATCCTAAAATTCTCCGGCGAAGGACATTCGGTCTCCATTCACAGCTTAAACGAAGACCGACAGATAGAATTAGCTCTCAAGACCAATGTTGGCAGGGTGAATTGCAATATGCCGCATGCTGCGGCCAACAGCGGTAGTTGGTTTAATGGTCAGCCGACCACGGATTCGCTTGGTGGTGGAACATGGGCCGGAAATATGACCACCGACAATATTAACTGGAAACATTTCCTAAACTATACATGGCTGTCAACTCCAATTCCTGAACACATACCCACCGACGAGGAGCTCTTCGGTGATTATCTAAAGAAATGGGGAAGAGATTAATCCCTTCACCCCGGAGTAGTGGAGTAACGCTGTGAGACGAAAAAAGGACCGGATTTTTCTATGATAAAGGCGGTACTTTTCGATTTCGACCAGACTTTGGTCAATTCAAGCGACGGCTTTCGTTCTGCTGAAAAACAGGCACAGAAAAAAATCTTCGAAGACTTGGCCATAACTTCCTGGGACGATTTCCTCTCGAACTATCGCCGGCTTCGAAAGCAATTTCATGCAGAATCAAATCTATCAAGAAAGTCACTTTGGGAGGAAGTCTATTGGCACTATTGCAGAGGGTGTGATTCATCTGTCCTTGAAAAGTGGGAAAATGACTACTGGGAAACGGTCAAGACCCATACGACGCTTTTTCCTGAAGCTTTGAATGTATTAAAGAATCTTTCCGGTCGTTACAAACTGGCAGTTATTACCAACACACAGGCACAGGCCGGCCCACAAAAACACCGTCTGATTCAGATGCCGCATCTCACGAAATATTTTGAGGTAGTAATTATTGCGGGCGAGGAGGATTTGTCACCAAAGCCGGACATCAGCGTTTTTCTGGCGTGTCTGGATATTCTGGGCGTTGATCGTACTGAAACCGTCTATGTCGGCGATGACTGGCACACAGATATCTGTGGCGTGGTTGATGCGGGTTTTCAGCCAATTTGGATTAAGCACAGTTTGTTGTCCCGGTCCTGGCCCAACAAGGAGACCTCAGTGCCCGTTATTACCAATCTTGACAGTCTGCTGGATATTGATAGTATCATATCCTGAATCCGGTTCGTCAGATATTTTCGGAATAACTGTTAGTAACGGGCCTAAGCTATATTTCGGGGGAAGAATAAGGTTTTATGGGTAGAGCAGCAATACGAGCGATTACATTTGATTTGTGGGACACTGTTTTCATCGATGATTCAGATGAGCCGAAGCGCGCAGCCCAGGGACTTGCACCCAAGCCGGTTGAGCGACGGAACCTGGTTCAGCAATTCTTAGAGCGGCATGAACCAATTTCCAGGGAGCTGATTGACCTGGCCTACAACACGGCAGATGCTGCATTTGGCCAGGTCTGGTACGGGCAAAATGTCACCTGGACGGTTCGAGAGAGGCTCTCGGTTCTACTCAAAGGCTTGAGACGCCATTTGCCTGAGTCTGAGCTTGATGAGCTGGTTCGACTGCACGAAGAAATGGAATTATCAGTTCGACCTGACCTGGCGCCTGATGTAGCAAAGGCCTTAAGCTCTCTGCAAGCCAAATATAAGATGGGGGTGATATCAGACGCTATTTTCAGTCCCGGCCGTGCTCTTCGTCAGTTGTTGGCCGGCTACGATATTCTGCAATTTTTTAGTGCTTTTGTTTTCTCTGATGAAATCGGTTGCGCCAAGCCCAATGCCGCTGTCTTCGAGGCAGCAGCTAAGGTCCTTGGTGTCAAGCCCAGCGAGATAGTACATATCGGAGACCGTGAGTCAAAAGATATCGAGGGTCCACATGCCGTTGGTGCTCGTGCTGTTTTATGTACGGTGGTCAAAGACCGCAGTAGTGAAAACACTAAGGCTGACGCCATCTGCGACAACTTTATGGACTTACCTGCTATTTTGGAAAAGCTAAACCAGTCCTGACCACAGGAGCAACGGATGACAAACCCTTTACGATTTCTAATTATTGACGGCTATCCTAAACAAAGCCGGGATGAGCTTCAGGAAGCCGGCATGAAGCTTGCCTGGGAGCTTTATGCAGACATGCTTTTGCAGCACCTGAGTCAGGCAGTTTACGATGTTTTGCTTCCAAGCGACCCGGTGCCCCGGCGCGCCGGGATGCCTTCGGCAAAAGACCTCCACAGATATGCCGGCATAATCTGGACTGGCTGCAACCTCACTATTTATGACACAGACAATCCTAACGTCTCAAGTCAAATCGAATTAGCTAAGAACGCTTTTGAGGTGGGAGTGCCAAGCTATGGAAGCTGCTGGGGGATCCAAATGGCCGCCGTGGCCGCCGGGGGCCAAGTCAAGTCCAATCCGAAAGGTCGGGAGATGGGGCTGGCCCGTAAAATTTACCAGATGCCCGAGGCATACAATCACCCTATGTTTGAAGGCAAGCCCCGTGTATTTGAAGGCTTTGTAAGCCACGATGATATAGTTACCAAAATCCCGCCGGGCGGTGTCTTGCTGGCCGGTAACAGCTTCGCCAACGTCCAGGCAATAGCAGTAACGCATAAGAATGGAACTTTCTGGGCCACACAGTACCATCCCGAGTACAACCTCCACGAGATGGCCAGATTAATCGTTGCACGCCAGAAAAAGCTCATCGCTGCCGGGTTCTTCCACGGTCACGAAGACCTGACAAACCTTGTGGACCGTATGGAGGCACTTGCCAGAGAACCAGGCCGAAAAGACCTGCGATGGCAATTGGCTATTGACGACGATGTGCTTTCTGACCAAATCCGACAGTGTGAATTCGTCAACTGGCTCAATAAGCTGGTACTGCCCACGGCCGGTCGTTCGTGAAACATAAGAAAGGCAATCTATACAGGACGAGCGACGAGGCTGTATCTACTTTCCATCTCCCACCGATATGAAAACATTCTTCACCTCCGTATATAGCCGCATTGCCTCGGTCCCAAGGTCACGTCCAAAACCGCTTCGTTTGAAACCGCCAAACGGTGCCTCCACATATACACTGCTGTTTGTATTTACACTCATCACGCCGCTTCGCACTGCCCGTGCCACACGCAGCGCACGCTCCAGGTCTTTCGTCCAAAGGGATGCGCTCAGCCCGTATTTTGTATCATTGGCAAGCTCGATAGCCTCCTGCTCGTCTCTAAACGGGATAACACAGGCCACCGGACCGAAAATTTCTTCCTGACAGACCCGTGCGGATGAGCCTAATCCCTCGACGATGGTTGGGGCAAGGTAGTAGCCCGGCTCCTGCGGACGATTGCCGCCGCAGAGAATATGCCCACCTTCCTGGCGCGCAACATCGATGTACTCTTCGACACCTTCTCTTTGCTTAGCTGATACCATCGGGCCGACCTGGGTCAACTCATCCAGCGGGTCGCCTACCACCAGTGCTCGCGTCGCTTTGACGAAAATTTCAAGGAACCTGTCGTATGCCGACTTTTCCACTAATATCCGGCTGCGTGCACAACAGTCCTGTCCGGTATTGGCAAAAACCGCCATTGGCGCTGCCGTTGCCGCTGCGTCCACATCGGCATCAGCAAAGATAATGTTTGGACTCTTGCCGCCTAATTCTAAGGAGACTCGTTTAATATCATCGGCTGCGAGTTTAACGATGTGTGCACCTGTGCTGGTTTCTCCCGTTAAAGTGATTTTATTGACAAGGCTGTGACAGACAAGATAATCACCTATCTCCCCGCTCCGGCCAGGCACAACCTGTAGAATTCCTTCCGGAACGCCGGCTTCCATCGCCAGTTGCCCCAACGCCAGTGCCGTCAAAGGCGTCAGACTCGCGGGCTTTAAAAGGACCGCATTGCCCGTCGCAAGTGCCGGAGCTACTTTCCAGCACGCCATCAAAAAAGGAAAGTTCCACGGTACAATTGCCGCAACAACACCTACCGGCACGCGCAGCGTATAGTCAAATCCATTGCCCGCAACGGGAATTGTCTGGCCGCCGAATTGGCTAATACCGCCTGCGTAGTATTCAAAGCAGCGTGCACCGGCGTTAATCTCCCAACGCGCGTCGTTGATCGGTTTGCCCACGTTGCGGGACTCTAACACCGCCAATTCTTCGGCATGTTCGAGGATAAGCCTCGCTAAACAATAAAGGGTCTCAATCCTGCGTCCCGGGTTCGCTGAGGGCCAATCCGATTTACGGAACGCCTCAGCCGCAGCCTGAAGTGCTTCGTCGATTTCCTGTTTACCTGCTGCAGGTACTTCATTCCATACCCGCTCTGTTGCCGGCTCGGTCAGTTCTAAACTCCCGCCGGATGCTTGTGAACGCAATTGGCCATTAATAAGCATACAATTGGATATCTTTGCCATTACCATATCTCCTCATAAAGCCGTAACATGTCCGCCTCGGTACAGCGTCGTGGGTTGGACAAATGGCATCCATCTTCCATCGCTTTAGCCGCCAGCTCCGGCAGTTTCTCATGCGGGACCTTCAGGTCCCGTAAACGCTGAGTAATACCAATTGAGCGATTAAAATCAATCAGGAAATCGGCTACCCACGACGCAGGATTATCTGGAGGTTCTAAGCAGCCCAACGCTGCCGCAATCCTTTCATACTGAGTGCTGTCCTGCTGTCCGTTGAAACGTACCACGCCCGGCAGAGCAATCGCATTTGCAAGGCCATGTTGAATACCAAAATCACTTGACAATGGATGTGACAAGGAATGCGCCGCACCCAAATCCTTCTGAAAAGCCACCGCACCCATCGCAGCGGCCATTTGCATCATTCCACGCGCTTCGAGGTCTGCTCCATCGGAGTAAGCCCGCGGCAGGTACAGCCGCACCAGACGGATTGCTTCAAGGGCGATGGCGTCACACATCGGGTGAAAGACCGGACATACGAATGCTTCAATGGCGTGGGTCATCGCATCCATACCAGTCGAGGCGGTCAAATCTGGCGGTAATCCAACGGTCAGTTCGGGGTCCAGTACCGCCATCTCAGCCATCAGCGGCTGAGCACCCAATACTGTCTTTCGTCCCGTCGGTCGTATTATGATAACACTGCTTCGCCCCACTTCACTGCCGGTCCCTGCCGTCGTCGGAATCGCGCACATAGGAACCAACTGCGGCAGTTCGCCAAGCGGTATTTCTATTAGGGCCACGTTTGGAAAAGCAACCTTAAGCCGCAAAGCCCTCGCTGCATCGAGCGCACTGCCGCCGCCCAATCCCACCACGCCGTCACAGTCGCCTTGCACGTATGCACTCCACGCATTCTCTACGTCCTCGTCTGTGGGATTGGGATGAACACCCGTAAACTGCACGTATGTTCCGGGCCAAACCAGGCCCATCTGTTCGGTAACCAGATGAAATGCCTCGGTTTTAAGTAACCCTGAATCTGTAACCAACAAAGGACGACTCACTTTATACTCCCGGGCGAATTCAGCCAGCACCGAACGCGCACCGATACCAAATCGTATATCATTAGGAAACCTGAATTGTGATATCTCCGTCATAGAGTAGCTCTCCAGATACATTTAGCCGGCCGTAATGACATCAGCTTATGTGTTAAAATACTGAAAATCAAGCGTAATTTTATGTGTTCATAGGTGTCCAATTCCAAACAGAAAGAGTTGATAACCCTCTCGGGCTGCCGGTCTTTTGAGTATTCTGGGCGTTTTGTTTCGTTCGCAAATACTCAAACGTCTCTGAAGGGAAAGACTCTATTGTTGCATCGGCTGCAAAGCGATGGTGGCTTTGATGAGATAGCTACAGACGCATCGATTGGACGCTTCAGGAACAAGGAGCAGTCCAGAGGCAGGAATGGTATTAATCCAGCAACCGGGTCTGATACCGCCATAGTTGACGGTTCCCTTGCCGGACAGGAGATCTCTGTATCCAAGTGTTGCCGAACGGAAAGCCAATAAATGCTTAGAACCGGCAATGGTGCCGCAGCCGTAAGAGCGTTCAAAATGAAAATCTTTTTTCCGGCCGGTAATCAGATCCCACGCACCGGGCTGGGCGTAGATAGTGGAATCATTTATGATAGGTCGAGAGGCATAGCGTGCTTCTACGTCCCACAATCGTTTTCCAGTTGAGGCTCGAAAGGCGGCCATTCTGCCACCGACTTCTGAAATCAGCTTGAAGCGTGTGTCTTGATAGGCCATCAGCAATACGTCATACTTCTCACTCACAGCCAGCATCGTGCCATATATATTGTCGGATAACTTCCAGCGAACTTCACCGTTGTCTATGTCTAGCGCAACAAGCGTCCCCATCGGCTGTGAATAACTTTTTAAATTCTCCTTTTCTTCCGATTCTTGATTTTTGTCGAGAATCTGCAAGCGATCGTATAAGGCCAATGGCCTGTCGATGAGATAAACTATGCCATCCCCAATGGCGATCGTGTTGTTCCGGATAGAATGGTGGGGCGTGTAGTTCCATTTCCGCTTACCTGTCATCGCGTCCATCGCGAACAAGAGCACCGATTCCGTAAACTGCGTTTGCATATCACTCTTTCCATAGCGATATTTCACGATGTGTTCTGTATCGGACAACGTGCCAAACAACGTGCGATTCTTACACGCAATATAACCCCAAGTCTTCTCCTTGCCTTTCGGATGCTCAGGGGCATCGAACTCCGTGAGGAGTTTGCCTGTATCGGGATCAAGTTGCAGGCATTTATCCCCTGTTCGTAAATAGAGGCCTTCAATAGTTACGCAAAAGTTACTGCCGGTCCCGGCTGTTCCCATCAGGTGTTCCTGGTCGTATGCCTTCAAAATATTTTTGACGGGATATTCCCAGATGACATGTCCGTTGTATGCGTCCAGCGCACGCAGGCCATGTAAACCTTCAACGAATAACCGCCCATTGTGGCAAAGCGGCGCGGGACCGCGGCCGTGTCGAGAAGGCATTTTAAAATCATTGTCAACGAACCACAACATTCCCAGCGGTCCTCTGACCAGCTCATCGGTAGAGCAGTTCGTGTTTGCGGGATCGCAATACTGGTGTGTCCAACTGCCGGCGCCTTCGAGGGGACCGCGAACAGTCAAACGCATTTCGTTCGGTTTACCCACACATACCGAGCCGCCATAAGGCCGTAGAATACGATCTATCTCTTTCTGTGGAATACTATCGGCCCCCTTCTTTACAGAGGCTCCCGATACAATCAGGTTGGCGAAGTAATTAGGAAGCTCCGTCTTGATGAGACTCCGCTGCAAGACGGTTACCCGTGTGCCATACAGTCCAGCTTCATCGAGCAGTTTCCGCGCCTTCGCAGCCTTCGCAGGATCTGATTCAACAGCGTAAATATTTAGATCTGTAAGTTTGGCCAGTTCATAAGCAAGCTGGCCCTCGCCACAGCCAAGATCGAGGCAGTAACCCTTGGTTATTCCGGTCCTATTGACAATCTCTTTGGCCGCTCTGGCGTACAGTCGGTTTCTGCCGTAGACAGATGACTTTGGCTTAGGACTTATTTCGACCGTACGACTTCTACGACTGCTTCCGAAGCAGTAGATGGTGCCCTTATCTGTGCTGACGATCAGATAACCTTCCGCGGCAGCAAGCCCCAATGGCGCACCATCCACCTCGGCGGTCATAACAACAGATTGGGTTTCCACATTCGCAGTGATGACCTTGTGGTTCTTCGTCCCTACGACGATTGTCTCGCCGGCACCTATGAGAGACACCCCCAACGGTTCTGAGCAGAGGATAGACCAGGATGGAGAACTCAGAACGGTTCGTTTCTTGACATTTCCGTCCGAATCTTTTATCTGCTGTTCTCCAAGAAGTTTTGACCGATTAATGCCTTTAATTCTGTTTCCCTGAGCAAAAACGACATGTTCCGGGAAAACAGCGATGGCTGAGCCGGGCGTTCCCTTGAGCAGTAACTCGCCACTCTCGGAGCGAAATAATTCATTCCTGCCAAATATGAAGCCGCGCATAAGGACAGTGAACGGGCCTGGCCGTACTTGACCGTACCTCTGGAGGTGAAAGTACCGGAATGTGCCGTCGCTTCTATTGAAGGCAGCGGGTATCGCTCGACCTGTGGGTAACAGTAATGTCTCGCCGGCAGCCGCTATGTAACCTTGTGCTGAAACTCCGCTCCTGGCTTGTGCTCCAGGATGGGGTTGGGCCATCAATATATCGCCGGACGAGTCGTTCAGCCAAAGGACCTTGCCTGTCTTGGGCTTGAGTGCATAGAGATAAATCCCTTCTGAGGGCCAAATGCCGGCACAAAAATAGACGATATCGTCCATAATAGTTGCAGCGCCTCTCGTAGGCCATCGCGAAATCATGCGCCCGTTCCCAAGCAACATATCTCCCGACGGCCCTCCACGCTTGCGCCAGATGAGTTCTCCGGTCTTGGCCCGAAGACAATACAGATACCCGTCATCACTGGACACATACAACCGACCTTGCCAGAAAGCCGGGGCAAAACGGATGGGACTGTCGGCGAAAAACACCCATCGTTCTTTGCCAGTGGCAAGGTCCAAGGCGTATACTTTATTATTCGCCGAATTGCCGAAAAAAACTAAGCCTTTGGCAATGATCGCGTGATAGGCGTGGTCGAAGGGCATACGTGTATCGTCTCCTTGCCAGGCGGGTTGAGGCTGTTGAGCTGGCTTGTATACCCACTGCAACGAGAGATTGGCGGGCAATGACTCCGGCGTATAGCCACTTCTTGCGGCATCGGCACGAAACTGATGCCAACCATTTCCGCCTAAAGTCTGCCAACATGGAAACAGTAAAATAACGATGAACAGTACTTTTATTTTAGTAGTCATTGAGTGGTTCCTTTTTTCTACATCTAAGAATATGGTCTATTGCATCCAGGTAAAAGTGCTTACCTTACGCCACGTTGGATTCTTTAAATGCCGTAACAACGATGTTGCTGGCCACATAATATCAATTCTACTTTGTGGAGGCACGTGCATTTTCTACGTGTTAGTATAACACCCCTTTGCCCAAAGTCCATAACTAATCCCTTGAAAACGACTTAGGATAGTTCTCCTTCTTATTAGGCCTCTTATATGGTTTCCGTATAACATCCCAAACTTCTCGTCGTCCAGAGTAATCATATCCGCTGTTGTACTCTCCTAAAAAAAAAATTCTGACCTGTTAAAAAAGAATTGACAAACAAATAGGTGGTTTCTTTTCGCTTAATACGGGGATTTGACTTAGTCAACGGTCTTTCTAACCGTTTTTGTGTTTTGGTAATCCTCACACAACCACAAAACCCAAAGCCCCGAGAACCAGCCTGGTCAATGGGTGGATAAAGTTCATAACCGCAAGCCTGTCAAAGAGATCATTCTGGACATAGACAGTTCCGCCAGTCCCACTTATGGTAATCAGGAAGGCTCTGCCTGCAATGGTCATTTTGGTTACACATGTTTCCTGCCATGATTTTGTTGATATCAACGAAATCGGTTGACTTTTCCATTAAGGCGGTTTATTTTATGGATCATATTGTTTATACGTATAATAAGCCCTCTTTGGGTTCTTATACGGTACTGTATAATTCAGAAGTCGGGCAATGAGAAATAGAAATGAAATTTACCCAGTATTTTCTTTATACAAGAAATCGACCAGATCGTACGTTTATCAAAGATAAATGGATTCAAAATGCTGTAGATAGCCCCATACGAACAAAAATTCAGAAAGACGGCAGAATTCAAAAATGGATATATGTAAAAGAAGTCGATAAATATTTACGGGTTATTCTGCTTTCGGATGGTGTAACCGTACACAACGCATTCTTTGATCGCAGTTTTCAGGAGTAATGTTATGAAGATCAAATACTTTACAGATACGGATACTGCTTTGATGGAGTTTTCAAACCATCAGGTAGCACAGACCAAAGAGATAAACGAGAATATATACATTGACCTGGACGCGGACGGCAATCTGGTGAGCATGACTATCGAACATGCGAGCAAGCATGCCAACATAGCAGAGATAGCTTATCAACAAATTGAAAGTAAGGGCGACTGAACAGCGGAGATTGGAAAGATATAGCAACGGCAATAAGAGCTTATCCGAATAACAGGGTCGTTATGAGGCCGAGCGAAAACTTGTCCGCCTATGGCGGAGTCCGAGGCCAAGGCGGCAATCCAAATTGTTAGCCCCCGGCACTGTCGGGGGTTGTCATTCCTGCGAAGTTTTATTTAGCCCCAACCCCTGTGGTGGGGGGGCAATCATCTTGCGACAAGGGAGTATTTTAGCCCCGCTACCTGTGGGCGGGGCCGTTTAGTCCCCACTTTCCCCTTAATATAGTGATTTGACTTAGGCTAAGGTCTTTCTAACCGTTTTTACTATCGCTTAATTTGTCGTAAGCAATGTAGTTAATTCCTGTTGCGGAAACAGTACGCCTGTTAGTCCTAAGGACTCCTTACGGAGAAGCGTATGTATCCATATTTGTCATTCCCGCGAAAGCGGGAATCCAGCTTTTTCGCTCTGGACCCCTGCTTTCGCAGGTGGTAGGGTGCGATGAATCGCACCAATCATGTGTGAATACGAAAAATGGTGCGAAATATCGTACTTGAAATCAGTGGTTTCTTGCGTTAAGATAGGCAAGAATTCAGCGAGAAATCAACCAAAAACGCTGATACCTCAGGGGAAAAATAAAAAAAAAGCAAATTTTTTTTATTGCTTACAGTGGAACGATTTACAGCGATTACGTTGTTGTCGGAAAGGACTTTTTTCGTATCAAATACGCAGGTAGCTCTAATTATAGAGGGGCTACTTTTTTCGCCTCTGGCAAAAAGAAGACAAATACTATAGAGTCTATCCGGATATGAACCTACGACAACCAATAATCATTTATCAATATCGAATATCCCGATCCATCGAGAATCCAGTTATTTACGTGCCTATAAGGCACTCAGCAGACCAGGGAACGAATATCCGGTTGCGGTTACGCTGCTCGTTTCGTTTATTGTCTTTCGGTTACGTCTTAAACGACGATTTACGCTTAACGCAACCGACACGAGCTGCGCATCCGTTTAACGAAATTCCCCTCTACACTTGTAGAGAATCCTCTACAAATCACCCCTTTTTATGCAAAACAAACCCAATCTTGTCCGCCGTAGGCGGATTGCAAACTCAGTATATACAATGGATTATGAAAATAAATGGCCGTGGAGAGTCCGAAAAAACAAACCCAATTCAAACCCAATCA
>JADFJC010000062.1 GCA_022566315.1 Planctomycetota bacterium | reverse complement strand
TGCCGTTGATAACCCTGCGATTTTCCACAACGCTGAAATATTTGTGCCATTTGCCGTTCTTTCTGCGTTTATAACTTCTCAGAAACATACCTGTAGTTTCGCATTAGAAAAACAGCTTTGCAATAGGGTAGGTCTTCACCATGTAAGGTTTGAGAGTATTTTCCGAGAAAATGAAACGCTATGCAGGAAAGAATTTTAAAAAATCGTGGTTTCACCGCCTAACTGCGAAAGTTGGGTTAGAGTTCCATACCCACATCTGGTGCAGTTTGTGAACCTTGTCGAGCTCATATTCGATCCAGGCGTTCGGTTCATCGCCGCTAAGCCACATATCCGTCTCTACTGTCGAGTGCAGGTCGTTATCATTCAGTCCCGAGCCGTTGATGGTGTTTTCAGGCGATCTACCCCTGCTGCCGCTGGAGGCTGTGGCGGTTACATTCTCGATTGCGTAAGCAATGGGTTCGATTGTAAAACTCCAGATTCTGCCTTCGAAGACCGTGTAGTCTGGTGGGCCATTGACCTCATCGACACGCCAGTAGTAAGTCTTGTCAAAATCAAGGCGTTGGGCAGGAGTATAGCTGCCGGCATCCTGAGCGATGGCGCCAATTCCATCATTGACGTCGTTGAAGCTCTCGCTGAAGTAAACTCTATGCCCATTGATTGGCGGGACGTAAAATCCCGGCGTCCAGTTGAGGACTACATCCCGGGGCACGTCTGTTGCCTTATCAGCCGGCTTAGGGCGAAAGGCGTAAGTGGGGCCTGGCAGGTTCAACTCCCAGAGTTCAACGCCGTTTTCACCTCCACAAGCCAGCCACTTCCCGTCCGAGCTAAAGGCGACTTCGGCGGTGTGCCCCTCGTCTGAAGCATCATGACCTTTCAACAGCCCCACCTGTTCCTGCCCCTCAACATCCCAGAGGTGAACTGTGTCGTCCCAGTTTACTGTTGATGCCAGGAGCTTCCCATTCGGACTAAAGGCGATAGAATACACGTGCGCTGAATGTCCCCCCAACACCCCCACCTGATTCTGTGCCTGAACATCCCAGAGATAAACTGCCATGTCATTCCATCCACCGGCCGAGGCCAGTATTGTGCCATCCGGGCTGAAGGCGAGGGCATAAGTAATGTCTAAATGTCCTATCAACTCGCCCACCTGCTGTTGTGTCTGAACATCCCAAAGGCGAACTGCCGTATCCTGGCGATGGCCCCCAGAAGCCAGTAATCTCCCATCCGGGCTGAAGGCGACGGCGTACACCGAGTTGCCTATATGTCCCTGCAACACTCCTATTTGCTTTTGCGTCTGAACATCCCAGAGGCGAACCGTATTGTTCCAGCTGCCCGAAGATGCTAAAGTCTTCCCATCAGGACTAAAGGCGACAGAATACACCCCATAGATTGTGGGTGATTGCATCACTCCCACCTGATTTTGTCCAGCCACGTCCCACAGGCGAATTGTATTGTCTTCGCCGCCCAGAGCCAGCAATGTGCCGTCCGGGCTGAAGGCGATGGTGAAAATCGAGCCTAAATCTTTTTTCAACGCGCCCACCTGCCTTTGTGCCTCAACATCCCAGAAACGAAGTTCTCCCTCTACTGTTCGCCAGTCCCCATCCGCATCGTACCAGGCGGCTAAAATTGTTCCATCCGGGCTGAAGGCGATGGCCGACACCCAGCCACTGCCAAGCCGCGATGGCTCTTGGGTGAAATCCACGCTCATTGCAGGCAAGGCAATCGAAAACGCGATGAACATAAAACCAGCTAATGTTCTAAAAATCAGTCCACCGCAGCGGATCCCGCCGAGGGTCGCGTCTGGCGACTTCGATTTTCTACCCATAATAATCCTCCTTCAAATTAACCGTCTTCGGCGGAACTTTCTCAGACACAGATTTACACAGTTTTTTGAGCTTTATTTCTTTAATCAGTGTTAATCAGTGTCTAATACAAATTCCTATACTATCAAAAAGGTTAACGCAACCATGTTTTGGCGACGCACCTGACATTAGGGACAGTCACCGTTTTCTGTGCACTCGCCCCAACTACTAATAGTAATTGCTGGAGCCGTCCTTAGTTTTTGGGATTACTGTTGGACTGGCGTGTACACCAGGTCGCCTACACTGATTTCGCCGATCATCTTCACGAGTTTGGGTTTATTCGATCTCAAGTGGTGGTTCGTCTTCCAGATTTCTAGGTTATCCACGTCAACGTGCAGAGTAAAGCCATCCATCGAGGGAACTACGGGTGGCCAAATCGCGACCACCTCGCTCTGGTGCATGATGCCATCCCTGCCGATCACGTCCTGCCCAAACAACTGAAATGAGATGATATTCCCGTCTTTATTCGTTTCGACTTGCAATCCGATGTCATCGGTCAGCGTTGCCCCGGTGGAAGTGACGACGGTAGCGCACAGGTCATGCCTCGCAAACCAGGCGGAAAAACCACCTCCACGGGTTTCGGCCGAGCAGGTCGGAAGGTAAAGGTAGGTCGGCTGCTCGGTTCTGTCCCTATCCTCTACCACATCGACAGTGAAAATGATCGGCTCGTCCTTGCCGCCGCCACCGCCAGGTTTGTCGTGCCCGGGTTTGTGATCGGCCAGGGCGGTTTCGGGAACTGCCAGGACGGCCCAGAGGCCGGCCAAGACCAGGCAGGCCGTTACAACCATCAAACAAAGTCCAACTTTCTTGTTTCTGTTCTTGCCAAACATAGTTAGTACCTCCATATTTGCATTGTTTCTTCCTCTGCGATATAATGAAATAAACCTGTGCCCGGATGCGCAGAGTTAACGTCCGGGTTAGGCCGGGCCGGTGAGATATTGGCTTGGTAACTGATGCTCACCGGCCACTTTTTCTGTCATCTGTTTTCTGTTCCCTCGACTACGCTCGGGACAAGCTTCTGTCTTCTGTTTCCGCTGCATTCACCTCCTTTCTACTCCGGCAGGAAGTTCTCCATGACCCACAGCTCCGAGCCGGCCTGCTCGACGGTAAATGCGATTTGCCGCCCATCAGGATGCATGGTCGCGTGGACCAGATTTTCAATCTCCGGGCCTATCTGCTGCTGCTCGCCGGTTTCAACGTGGACTTTCCACAACTCGTTATTGCGCTTGCAAAAAAGCAGGTGCTCACCGTCGGGCGTCCATCTCACGAAGGCATAAGGGGCTGCCAGTTCCCCCTCATCCCAGTGAACCACTTGGCGCGGGTCGCCGTCGCCTCCCGCCGAGGGCAGCACCGTTAGCGAATTTAGATCTGGATAAAAAGCTAACCACCGGCCATCGGGTGAAACATCAAAACCTCTCGGTCCCCCCTCTCCTTGGTAGAGCTCAGTTTCCTGGCCGCTCGCCACCTCCAACCGGCTGAGGCTCATCAGCGAGCGGATATAGACTGACTTGCCATCGGGCGACCACACCGCTTGACGCAAACTCTCTCCGTGGCTGCTTGCGATTACCGCAGCGGCGCCGGTTTCCACGTCCACGGTGTACACGCCGGCACCACTTTCCTGACCGATTCCGCGCACCAGCAGCGACTGTCCATCCGGCGACCAACGAGGCCCGCTCATAGGCGTGTCCGGGCGGAACGACGGGGACGGCGTGAGGATGCGCTCGCCAGAAGTCTCGACTGAATAGACCACGAAGACCCTGTCTCCGGTCCCAAGCCGACGGGCGTTGTACACAAGGAACTTGCCGTCAGGCGAGAAGTCGCCCATCGTTGTAGAGCCGACAAATTGCGAACTGACCAGCTCGGGCTTGCCTTCAAACTCTAAACCCGCCGAATCAAGCCGGGCAATATACACATTGCTTGCCGTGCTGGGAACACCGTAGTAAAACGAGCCATCCCGGGTAAAACCGATCGGCTGTCCCTCAAACTGGCCCATTAGCAGCCGTGGCGAGTCCTCAGGTGCACCGTCTGCGACCTCGACCATCCATAGACCACGTCTCGACGTACGGTCGCTGGTAAACAGAATCTTCCGTCCGTCCGGCGTCCATCCAACCAATCGGTCATCCGCCGGGTGTCTAACTACACGGACTTCGTCACCGCTATTAAGGTCCATCAGAAAGATGTCGTGCACGGCGCGATCATCGTCTTGTGTAAAATCGTATGCAATGAACCGCCCGCCCGGGGAGAAAACCGCCATTTTCGGATAGCCGCGTTTTTGCCAGGTCTTGAGGACCCGAGCCGAGCCATCGGCCGCCGAAACCAGCATGAGATAAGCTTTCCTGAAGAGTTCACCGGTCTTCTCGTCCACGAGGTTCCTTTCTGCATCGCTGAAATATGCCAGAATGTTTTTGCCGTCCGGAGACCAGGCGTACGGCTTGATAAAGAAAATCGAGGCATCGTGATACAGAACGCGCATGTTGGTCCCTCCTACATCGATAATGCGCAGGTCATAGAAATTGACGCCCTTCTGGTTGTACCACGAGTAGGCGATCTGCTTGCCGTCGGGCGAGATGGTCGAGGATTCGGCCCAGCCGTCTATGTTCTTCCATGTTGAATCGGTGTTTTCTGTAACCAGCCAGTTTGCGTCCGTCACCAGGTCACGGACGGCCAGATTGCCCGCAGTCCAGTCAACATAAGACAAGTAACGCCCATCAGCCGATATCCCGCCCGTGAGGCTCGACGAGGGCGACACGTTCCAGACGTGGCGTTGATTCATTCCGCTTGCGTGTTCGACCATTCCCGTCAAACGGCCTGAGGTCAAAAAAGTGAGCGTGGCCGTTGTGGCGCCAATAGCCAACGCGGCTGTGACTAACGAAAAAGTTATTACGGCAGCCCGATGACGCAGGACAAACTTGTGCAGACGGTAACCTGCACTCGGAGGACCCGCTGAAACTGGTACATTACCCAGATGCCGCTCGATGTCCGCTGCCAGCTCATTAGCTGTCTCGTACCGGCGAGTCCGGTCTTTCTCCAAAGCCTTCATCACAATCCAGTCCAGATCCCCGCGGATAGTCTTGCAAAGCTTACCCGCCTCGACCTGGCGGTGTTTGGCAACTTCGGCCAGCTCATCGCCTAATGTGCTTAGGCGTGTGGACGGCTTGAGAGGCTCGGTCTCACGGATGATTCTGCATATTTCATCATAAGAAGCACTGTGAAGTTGTTTGGCCTCAAACGGCGTGGTTCCGGTGATAAGTTCATATAGCAAGACACCAAGCGAGTATATATCAGTCCGTATATCGACATCCAGACCGCTGAACTCCGCCTGTTCAGGGCTCATGTACTCCGGCGTACCTATTAACTGTCGGTATTCGGTAAAGAGTGTTTTTTCGGTGAGCCGTTGCTGCATTGCCTTGGCGATACCGAAGTCGATGATTTTCGGTACCGGTCTGCCGTCATGCAGCGTAACCATCACATTCGAGGGCTTGATGTCCCTATGGATTATTCCTTTTTGATGTGCATGTTCAACGGCTTTGCATACGTCGATAAACAGCTCCAGCCGTTGTTGTGTATCGAGACTGTTCTTGTCGCAATACTCTGTAATAGGCACGCCCTTGACTAACTCCATAGAAAAGTATGGCCGGCCCCTATCGGTCGAACCGGCCTCGAATACTTTGGCGATGTTGGGATGGTCCATCATCGCCAGGGCCTGGCGTTCAGCCTCGAAGCGGGCGATGACCCGTTTGGTATCCATGCCGAGCTTAATAATCTTAAGCGCGACCCGGCGGCGGATAGGCTCTTCCTGCTCCGCCATATAGACCGCACCAAAGCCGCCTTCGCCTATCAGCTCAAGCAGCTTATACGGCCCGATGACCGTGCCGGGACCCTCGACAAGAGAAGAACTATCAAGTGTAACATCCTCGCCCCAAGGTGGAGCTTCGAGAAAATCGTCCTGAGCATCATATACCCTGATTAGATTCTCGATATGACTCAACAGCTCAGGATTGTTACCACAGGCCGTACGGAGATAAGCAGCTCGCTCCGAAACCGGCTTAGCAATAGCTGCGTGGAAAATCTTTTCTTCATTTTTGTTTTCATCTACCATATTGCCTAATCCAGAAATCCTGTTCCACTATACAGTGCGACAAAACTACCCCAAATCCCCTCAAAAAAATCCAAGATAATGGAAGAAAGTTCACTTAGAATTGAAGATATTTCGTTGTCGATCGATTTCTGCGCGAAGCCAGCAACGTGCGTAGATCCAATGTCTCTCGGCTGTGGCATGAGAGATATTCAGGATTTGGGCAGCTTGCGGTATGGTTAATCCAGCAAAATATCTTAGTTTCACGAGATCAGCCTTGAGCTTGTCCTTCTGAGCGAACCGATCCAGAGCCTCGTCTAAGGCAATGAGTTCATAAGCAATGTGCCCGTCCGACTCTGCTGGCGCAGATTCGCTCAGTTCAACACGTTGGAATCCACCTCCATGTTTAATACGGCCTTTTCGACGCGCATTCTCAACCAGAATTCTTCTCATTGCTTCGGCCGCAGCTTTGAAGAAATGTCCCCTGCTGTTCCAATTCTGGTCTGCTCCCTCAACCAGCCGGATATAAGCCTCATGAACTAATGCTGTTGCCTGAAGTGTTTGCCCCGGCTGTTCCTGCGCCATCTTCCGGGCAGCCAGAAGACGCAGTTCCTCATATACCAGCGGCAGCAGTTTCTCTGTCGCCCGAGCGTCTCCTTGCTCGATTGCGTTTAGGATTCGTGTAACGTCTGTCATACGTTATCTCGAAATTCAACTTCTCGCCTCTCCAGCCCTCAGTCTTCCGTCTTTGGCCTTGAGTCTTGTGTCTTTCATCTTGTGTCTTTGTTCGCTATCCGCCAACGCATTCTACTTGTAAATTTTCCTTTTGGCAAGCAACATTCAACACACGCAATACGACACCTGTCCCGATGTCTTTTATCGGGATACGCAATACGAATTAAAAACGCTTATGACAGGCATTTTATTACCTGCTGGAAATGCTAAAAAGAGTTGATTATTGATGATTGATTACTGATAATTGATATTCGATTCCGCACACGACAATACGATATACAATAGATAAATATCTTAAAGCAAAAGGGATTTTGCATTGAAGTCTGTAAGCCTTGTATTTACCACAGCCTTGTTGATTACTGCAGGATGTAATGGCTCAGGGTCGGTTGAAGAGCCAAACGAAATGGTACTGCATCACGTCCTTTCCAGCAGGATAGAAGGCCTTGACCCCGGCAATATGCGTGATATCTATTCTATTATAGTCGCCAGCCAGATATTCGAGCCCCTGTATCAATATCACTTCCTGAAGCGCCCGTACCAGCTCGTACCTCTATTAGCTGAAGATATGCCGCAAATCAGCGACGATTTGCTCACCTATACCATAAAAATCAAAAAAGGCGTTTACTTTCAGGATGACCCGTGTTTCCAGGTAGGAAAGCCAAGAGAATTAAAGGCTGAGGATTTTGTTTACGCCATCAAAAGAGTCGCCAACATCAAGTATCTGAGCCAAAACTGGTCTATGTTTGATAACAAAATTGTCGGGCTTGATGAGTTTCGTGAATATACAAAAACCTGCAAAAGCGAGGTGGATATCGATTATTCACGGCAGGTTCAAGGATTAACAACTCCCGACGACTACACACTGGTTATCAGGCTAAAGAAACCCTGGCCCCAATTGTGCATGGCACTGGCGGATATAGCAACAGCGCCTGTAGCTAAAGAAGCGGTGGATTATTACGGCAGGGATATTGTAAGCCATCCCGTAGGTACCGGGCCGTTCCGGCTGAATGTATGGCACCGTGGCAGCTACATCGAGCTTGTCCGCAATCCGGCTTTCAGGGGCGAACTTTATCCGAGCCGGGGCGAACCCGGTGATGCTGAGGCTGGCTATCTGGATGATGCAGGAAAGACAATACCTTTTGCCGATAGAGTCCTCTGGACCATAATCGAAGAGCGCCAGCCGGCCTGGCTTTTATTTTTGCAGGGCAAAGTCGATGCCACTGTAATCCCCAAAGACAACTTCGATGAGGTTATGGGCGGGGTCGGTGAATTGACGCCAGCAATGAAACAACGCAACATACATCTGAAAACCTTTAGAGACCCATCAACCTACTGGCTTGGTTTTAACATGCAGGACCCTGTCCTCGGCAAAAACAAACCGCTTCGCCGGGCGATAAGCTGCGCTATAGACCGAGAGAAGTTTATAGAGTTGTTTTTCAACAATCGACATCTGATTGCCCACGGCCTTATACCACCTGTGATGCCCTCTTACGGCACCGAAATAAAAGAAAAGGGATACGCCCAGTATGACCCGGAAAAGGCCAAAGAGCTATTGAAAGAGGCCGAGAAAATTCACGGCGGAAAACTGCCTGCGTTCAAAATGGCTCTACCGGGCACAAATACCTGGTACCGTCAATTCGGTCAATTCCTCAAACGTAATTTGAATGCTATCGCTCTCGAAGTTGAAATGGAATATATGGACAGACCTACTTATCTGGAGAAAGTCAATACCAAAAGTATTCAGATGTTCACCTCTGGCAGCAGCGCAAGCACACCCGACGCGCAGGATTTCCTGGCAATGTTTTACAGCAGATACCATGCACCCGGACCAAATAAATTCAACTACTGCAATCCGGAGTTTGACAAACTATATGAAAAAGCGCAAGTAATGCTCGACAGCCCCGAAAAACGTCGGCTGTATAGAAAAATGGAACTTATAGTTCTGGAAGATTGCCCCGCGGCTTTCTTAAACCATCGCGTCGCGTATGTGCTGCATCATGACTGGTATAAGAATTACAAGCCGCACGCCTTCGCGTACGGGCTGAGTAAGTATCGCAGAATCGATATGGCCAAACGCACAGCGTATAAAAATTGAAGATTTTCAACACCCTGGTTTTTTTTCGTAACGCAAAGCTCAATAAATGACAGCATACATAATAAGGCGGATTTTATACACCGTACCGATTGTATTCGGCGTGCTTCTGCTGACCTTTGTATTGTTCACTCTCGTTGGCGGTGACATATCCATTGAAATAGCCGGCAAAGGCGCCACTCAGGAAACAATAGACGAAATCCGCGAGGAGTACGGCCTTAACAAGCCTTTGTTTCTGTCGTGGGACAGCCAATTCGTAAACCACTTCAAAAATGCGCTGACATTCAATTTCGGCAGGGCCCGCGACCGTGAACCGGTTATTGACAAAATCAAAAGGGGCGTGGGACCTTCTCTGGCGTTGACAGTGCCGATGTTCTTTGGGGTCGTAATAATTTCGGTAAGCTTATCGCTCATTATCGCGTTTGTTCACGGTACAGTCTGGGACATTTTAGTCGTGGTTATTTGTGTTGCGGGGATGAGTATTCCGTATCTCAGTTTTATTCTTTTCGGCCAATACTTTCTCGCGTACAGGTGGGGTCTTTTTCCGGTATTCTTTTCGCCGGAGTTGACAATGGCACAGTACGTAGCTTTGCCTGTGCTAATTGGTATAGCAGCAGGCATAGGAGGGAATCTGCGTTTTTTTAGAACAGTTATGCTCGATGAGATGCGAAGCGATTACGTTCGGACGGCTTTTGCGAAAGGGCTTACAGTTAGGCGTGTGCTGTTCAAGCACGTTTTGAAAAATGCAATGATACCTATTATTACGCGGGTGGTTTTGGCGATACCGTTCTTGTTCTTGGGGTCGCTGCTGCTTGAGAGGTTTTTCGGCATCCCTGGATTGGGTTATCTGATGGTGGAGGCAATCAATTCACGTGACTATTTCGTTATCAGCGCTATGACTTACATAAGTGCGATACTTTTTGTGGTATTTAATCTTATAACAGATATTTGCTACTCGCTCGTTGACCCGAGGATTTCTCTTGAGTGAATCTCAGCAGTTAATAAAAACAGAGCCGCCGAAGGGCACAAGTCTATGGAAGGACGGCTTCAGGCGTCTTCGCAGGCGCAGGTTAGCGATGCTTTGCCTTGGCGTACTAACATTATATTTTTTGCTTGCCGGTTTTATCTATTTGGCAGAGTTTTTTGATTGGCGAATTGGGCCGACACTCTGGGCCGAACAGGCCGGACAATCTTATGCGCCGCCCAGCTCGAAAAATATATTCGGCACCGATATATTCGGGCAGTCAGTTCTGCGAAAGACGCTGTACGGAACGAAGATATCGATAACGGTTGCGTTATGTGCTTCGCTTATCAGTATCGTCATCGGTGTCCCTTTAGGAGCCGTCGCGGGCTACTTTCGCGGCTTCGTCGATGAAATAATCGTCTGGATTTATTCAACTCTAAGCTCAGTTCCGTATATCCTATTGATATTGGCTTTTGCCGTTGTGCTGCGTGATAAGACTTTTTTCGGCTATAAGCTTACGGGTATCACGGCGGTCTATTTAGCTATCGGTCTTACGAGCTGGGTCGGCATTTGCCGGCTGATTCGCGGCGAAGTTATCAAACACAAAGACAGAGAATATATCGTAGCTGCGATTAGCTATGGGTGCAGTCGCCGGCGGATAATCTTCGGACATCTGCTGCCCAATGTTTTTCATCTTGTGATAATTGACTTTTCGCTGCGATTCGTGGCCTTCATTCACGCAGAAGTTATTCTGAGCTTTTTAGGGCTTGGAGAAGCGGAGCGTCCGAGCTGGGGAGCGATGATAAACGATGCCAGGATTGAGCTTTCGCGAGGTGTATGGTGGCAAATGGCGGCGGCTACGGTGGCAATATTCTTCCTGTCATTAGCATTGAATATCTTCGGCGACGCCCTGAGAGACTCGCTCGACCCGAAGTTGAGAATTCAATGAGCACAAGTGCACAAGAGTATAAATAGAAAGATATAAGATTCAGAAAAAATATGGGTGACAATGGAACATTACTTTCGGTCAGGAATCTTTCGACTCACTTTTTTACTGAAGAAGGCGTAGTAAAGGCGGTGCAGGGTGTGAGCTTTTCGATAAAGAAAGGCCAAACGTTTGGGCTTGTTGGCGAGAGCGGGTGCGGTAAGAGCGTAACGGCACTATCAATTATGCGATTGGTTCCTGCTCCGCAGGGTAAAATCGTCAGCGGTGAAATTGTTTTCGAGGGACGGAACCTGCCGGCGTTGAGTGAAAACCAGATGCGTAAATTTCGCGGCAATAAAATTGCTATGATCTTTCAGGAGCCGCAGACCAGTCTCAATCCGGTCTATACGGTGGGCAGCCAGATTGCCGAGGCCATCAGGGGCCACCAGAAAAAAAGCCGTAAAGAGGCCTGGGCAAATGCAGTCGAGATGCTGCGGAAAGTGGGCATTGCGGACCCGGCCCGGCGGGCGCATGAATATCCACATCAGATGTCCGGTGGTATGCAGCAGCGGGTTATGATAGCAATGGCGGCAAGCTGTGAGCCGGCGCTGCTTATAGCCGATGAGCCGACAACCGCTCTGGACGTAACGATTCAGGCACAGATACTGGATTTGTTAGATGATTTGCAAAAACAAAACGGTATGAGTATTTTGCTGATAACCCACGATTTGGGCATTGTGGCCGAGCGAACTGAGAACGTTGCCGTGATGTACGCATCGCGAATAGTGGAAGTGGCCGAGACGCAGAGGCTTTTTGCAGAGCCTTTACATCCTTATACTCGTGGGCTGTTAAAGTCTCTGCCGCGATTGGGTTTTTCAGAGAAACGGCTGCCGACAATTTCGGGTAATGTTCCCGAGCCGTTGCATTTTCCGAGAGGTTGCAAATTTCATCCTCGCTGCCCGACAGGTAAAACAGACAAGCGGTGCCGGACCGTTGAGCCGGAGTTGAGGGAAGTTCAACCGGGACGGTGCGTCGCCTGCTGGCACGCGCCGGGCTATGAAATTGATAAATGATGAATGTCGAATAATGAATTTTGAAATTCGGATATGGTAAACACAAATAATTATCTGCTAAAGGTTGACGGCTTAAGAACCTACTTCCCAATTAAGAAAGGTTTGCTGCGGCGGACTGCTGGTTACGTCAAAGCGGTTGACGGGGTAAGTTTCGGCATCGAAAAGGGGCAGACGTTAGGTCTTGTCGGAGAAAGCGGCTGCGGCAAGACAACCGTCGCCAGAAGTATAGTTCGATTAGTTCCGGCAACGGCGGGAAAGGTCCTTTTCGAACAGAGGGATATTCTGTCCGCTGACAAGGTCGAATTGCGCCGTCTTCGCAGCCAGATTAGTCTTATTTTTCAGGACCCTTACGGCTCGTTGAATCCGAGGATGACTATTGGTAATATTGTTGGTGAACCTTTAAAGGTTCATAAAAGAGTAACCGGCAGTGAACTGACCGAAAGGGTTATGGTATTGCTTTTGAAGGTTGGGCTGTCCCCTGATTATATGAACCGTTATGCACACGAATTTTCAGGTGGACAGCGGCAGCGAATCGGCATCGCCAGGGCTTTGACGCTGAAACCAAAATTGATTATCTGCGATGAGCCGGTTAGTGCTCTTGATGTTTCGATTCAATCGCAGATTTTGAATCTGCTCAAAGATTTGCAGGAAGAATTTGGGCTGACGTTCTTATTTATCGCACACGACCTGGCTGTGGTTGAGTTTTTCTGTAACATTGTGGCGGTGATGTATATGGGCAGGATAGTGGAACAGGCTACGGCCCAAGAGTTGTATCGAAACCCTCTGCATCCTTATACGCGTGCCCTTATCTCGGCTGTCCCGGAGCTTGATCGGCCCCGGCAAAGCCGGAGAACCACACTGGGCGGCGAAGTGCCGAGTGTCTTGAATCGGTCCCCACAAAGCGGGGTCCCACCAACCGGTTGTCCATATCAGGCGAGGTGTCCTCGGCGCCAAAGTGATTGTTTAGAGCAAATACCGGCACTGAAAAGGGGGGGAAACACTTCTGACGAGCATTTTGTTGCCTGCTGGAGATACTAAAAAAAAGTTGATAATTGATAAATGATTGTTGATAAATGTGTGAAAATGAGCAAAAATAAGCAAGAACTCGACGGAAACTGTTGAATTTGAGATAATTGTCTTAAGTTCTGATTGGGAAGGAGTGTCGATTGTCATGGACGAAGAAATTGGCATAGGAATAACAAGCGAAGGCAGCACTGTGGTAGTGGCTTTCAAGTCTGCTTCAGTAAGTGATGTGGATGCAATAACCGCCGCTGCCAAACAGATAAAAGAATTTGTTGACGGAAATCAACCAAACAAGTTGATATTCGATTTTGGGAGTGTAAAGTTTTTCTCCTCCCAAGTGCTGGGGCTGCTTCTGGACATCCGGGCCAAGCTGGAAACGTATAACGGCGAGGTTGTGATTAGTGCGATAAACCCACAACTGCACAGAGTTTTCAAGATAACCAATCTGGATAAGATTTTCAGGTTTTTCCCGGACAAAGAAAGCGCCCTCCAGGCAGTGGGCACAGATTGACTTCCACTTTTTCAGGGGTAACATGTCGTTCTTGCCAAAGCAGGAATGTGTTTACTCAGAGAGGTTGACGTTATGTATATTACGATGCAATTTTCGATTTTTATGGTCAATAAGCCTGGGGTATTAGCTCAGGTGCTCGGCGAATTTGCACAAGCCAAGATTAACATCATAGCGATGACAATGATGGATTCTGTGGAGCACGGGGTTATGCGAATAGTTTTTGCTGCGCCCAAAAAGGCAAAAGAAGTGTTAGCAAAGCTGAATATGCCCCATAATGAAACAGAGGTTTTGTGTGTAACGCTGACCAATAAGTCCGGTGCCCTGGCGACGGTTGCGGAAAAGCTGGCCAAGAACCACATAAATATTTCATACGCGTATTGCACTGCAGGGGCAAAGGGAGGCCGAACAACAGGCGTCCTAAAAGTCGCCGACGTTAAAAAAGCAATGAGGATTCTGCAGCAAAATTTCAAGAAAGACACCAAGTCACACCCCGTGGTCAGACGCTCACAAGCTTCGAGAAAATAGGAGCGTAAGTTCATAATTCATAAGTGTCCTTGTCAAATTTTTAGCTGGATGAGCCTGTTTTGTATAAAAACAGTTGACATAAAAGTTGGTGTGCTGATATATTGTAGTTTATGATTGAGATTACGGGGCCGTAGCTCAATTGGTTAGAGCGTCGGACTGTCGATCCGAAGGTTGTGAGTTCGAGTCTCATCGGCCTCGTTTGCTAACTTTAGGGCTGTCAAGCACTTACGCTTGGCAGCCTTTTGTGTTGAACCCTCAAAATCACTGCTGCAACACTTTTGCAACAGTTCTGGGCTGACGATATGGGTAATTGCCTTCCTCGCTCAGCCAAAAACGAAACCTAATTTCTCCACAAAGATTTTGTGCCTCTTGGCCAACTCTCTCTGGCAGATATAAAAACCACTGTTGGCTACCCTCTTATAATTCTGGATCTGGAACAGGATAAATCAAAGAGTTTATGTGTGACTATTAGTTGCTTGCGCGTGCCGACGAAGCGAGCTGTTCATCCACCGACACGACGACGCTCGGTTGCAACAATACGCCGATCAGCGACCGCCTGGACTCTATGAGACGGTTGGTGTTTATTACTTCTCAACGACTCGCACTAAATGGAGCTGGCGTGTGCCATCGGCCGTGATTCCTGGAACCAAGATCGTATTTCCCCACCGGTTCCAGCGTGGAGCCGGATCGATGCGAAGTTCGCCGCGCTGGTAAGGCCCTCGTGAAAACGCCCTCGATCGAACCGAAGCTCCGTCAGATCGTCGTAACAGAATGTACTCGTTTTGTTTTCGGTTGTTCGTGGAGAAGCCGTTGGCAAACCACTTTGCGTTGGGCGACAACGAAATATCCCCGCCAGGAGATACAAAATCGTCGTCTGTTCCAATCTGCCCGATGATGGACTGTTTCTCTACGTCATATCGGACTTGTCGTTGTCCTTTCGCCCCGATGACGACCGAACCTTCATCCCATTCGGGATGCCCGCCAATGTACTCGTGCGCCATCAAGCCCGTTCCGTCTGTTCGTATGGAGCACGGTACGTTCACAGCCATTGTTTGGTCACCTAATCTGGCACGAGCGTAGAAGTACACCAAGTCGCCACTACGATTGCACAACGTGTGATTGATATAAAACTCGGTTTCATTGATCCTCTCATGTTTATTTTTCAATAAATCTCGGAGTTGCCGAAACGAAACCAAGAGTTTCCGCTGGCCCGTGGCTACCTCCACTCGAAATATCCCATCGTTCTTGGGAGCAGCAACTTGGGCGGTCGGATCGGTAACACCGGGATAACCAGTCACGGGGCGCAGGCGAGCCATGCGACCATAATTGATTGCTAAGAAAAAGTTACCAGTTGGGGAAACACCTCCATTCGCCACGGGCACATTATTGAAACGGTATTCCCGGATTCGACGACGTTGCTTGATGTCATAAAGCACCGTGAAGACTTGCTGTGTTTTTGGGTCTCGATCGTTGAAGAAGAACTGTGACTCGGCGTGCGTCGGATTCCAGTAGAACATGGTGCCCTGCTGAAAGTTCCAGGCAAGAGTTTTCTCGATTGCAATGACACGGTACTTATCCTGTGTATCGATCAGAACAATGTCAGCTGCCTCATGGGGCTGCGGCATATGGTCATGAAAATCAGTTCTAAGCGAAAGGATGTACCGCCCACTTTGGTTCCAGGGTATCGTCAGACTTTGCCCGATGTAACCGAAGAAATGATGTCGGGGGCCGTGGGTGATTTGTTCTACCTCCAGCTTGAGCTCTTCCGTTCTCTTCAGCCGGATGTCCTTGAACTCAACCTTCATCCCTTTGTCGTGGATCTGCAATCCAATGGCCCCCCGTTTCAAGCGTTCTGGCTCGACGTTATCGATGAACTCAGATGCGATTTTGCCATTAATGAAGAATTGGCATTGGCGGCCACGGGCGATGATATGGATTTCGTTCCACTGACCTTTCCTGACATCTGCCGCCGTCAAAGCTCCGGATATTCTGCTGTGATGAGGCTTGCCGTCTGCGTCGATAACGAGCCTCATTCCGCGATCGCAAGGGTATTCCTTGCGTTTTGCAAAATGAAAGTCCCACGCGCCGAGTATCTGCGGGCCTATGCCCACGTGGCCGAGGTCGGCGTGATAACCTTCGAATGGACGCTTGCCCGTAACGTCAACCCGACTGCGAATTTCGACGCCGCTGTTGCCGTCAGTGCGCAGACGGTAGCTTAGTTTGAGTTCAAAGTCGGTGAGGTTGTTGTCCCGCCAAACGAGGTAGGATAGCCGGTTCTTACTCCCGAGACCGACGATCGCTCCGTTGCATACTGACCAGTCGGACGCACTCTCCCTCGGAACGGCTCGCCAGCCCGAAAGGGTTTTGCCATCGAAGATGGAGGCAAAACCGTCTGCGTCTGTGGCCCGTTGCGGGAAAGTGGGGGCAACGATGCGGCTCAGAGTATCGGGCACCAGGTCTCCGTCCTTCCGCGGTTCGGCGGCCGAGACCTTCGCCGAGAGAGGGGAGCAGATGCACGCCAGGAGCAGAGCAACCGTCCGGAGTGCGAAAGATGCGGTTCTTACGACTGTTTTTCGGAGGATCGTCTTGTTCATGGGTCTTGTGGTTCCTTTCTGTGAGATTTCTTTAATCGAGATTTCCATCTAATTCGCTCAGTATAATGTGCTCAGCAACATTCATCCATGCCGAAAATTCTGACCTTCTCTATTTGCATGCGCTTACAGCAAAATGGACAACAGCCATTGTATCTAAGTTCATTGCTTTTTTAAAGGCAGATTCGATGGCATAGTGGTTGTAATACATGTGGTCTTCTGCCAAAATCTTTTGGAACGATCTTACCAGCCTCTCAGGCCCAGTGCGCACGCACGAAGCATCCCAAAAATGGCCCCATTTTCGTGAGCTGTAAAATGGCAGAATTCTTTGAAAATTCGTGTCTCCATTTTGACGCCACAGATGTCAAGTTTCACAATTGATGGAAGCACCAAACCTCAATTTTTTGCCTAAAAGCGAATATTTTTTGGCAATTTTTCATTTTTTTCGGATTAAGTATACGATACTGATTTTAAAGAGCTTATGAGATGACCATTTTGCGGAATTGGCAGATAATGGGTTGTACAGTTGTATTCGGATTGTAGGCGTCACGATTACTAACCTTTGGGACAAAGATGAACATCGGATTGACTATCGGATACTCTGGCACATCTTCCTGCTGGCTAACTTATCCTGATTATGGTATCATTTCTGGTGGCAACAGGAAGTTGGCAATTATACGTAGACCCTTGTGAATAAACAAGGGCCGAATTTTCGGCAGGGACAACCATCCGTATAATTACGGTGTGCCGCCACGGATAATCTCATGACAGAGAAGGTACTGCCCTGGTTGGGGCAGAGACTCCGATTGGTGGGTGAGAAAGCAAAGGAAGGATATCGATATGCAAATAAATTGTACACGACGCGAGTTTGTGGCAGCAGCTTCTGTTACGCTGGCTGGCGCGGCATTAGGAGGTGCTGCGAGCAAAAGAAAGGACAACGCTATGATGAGAATCGGTTTTCATACGGATGCATTCAATTCGGCTTACTGGAGTTTCGAGAAATGCCTTGAATGGGCTCAGGCCAACGGTGTCCACTTTATTGAATGCGGGCTGATTGATGGGGTAAGCTGGATTCACGGTCTCGGATATCAACCGCATGTTGCGCTTTACGAAGATCCCTTGTTATTGCGCAAGAAAATGGAGAAGTATGGTGTGCGATTCTCACAGGTGGACGCGGCATTCCCGCTGTCAGGCAGGGACGGGCCGCTGTACGGAGTGCCTTATGTCCTCAAGAGTATCCCCTGGGCCAAACTGGCTGGCTGTGAACGAATTGCCACAACCGACGGTCTGCACAAGCCTAAGGGGCTGTCCGATGATGAAGCCATGGAAATGATGAAACGCAGCTACGGCCAAATCATCGAGGTTGCCGAGGCCTATGAGATGATCATCGACATCGAGGTGCACGGTTATTTCACGACCAATCCCGACATGATGGAGAAAATGCTGGCTTTCTGCGATTCGCCTTATCTGCGCATGAATATGGATACCGGTAACACGTTTATTGCCGGACAAGATCCGGTAGCTTTTTGTGACCGGTTCAGGAAGAAGGTCACCCATGTGCATGTCAAAGACGTCAGCAAGTCGCTGGCCGCGGCGGTCCGCGGTAAGCAGACTGGAATCGCGGTAAGCCACTGTGCCATCGGTGACGGCATCAACGCTCAAAACATCCGGAAGGTCTTGACTATCCTGAGGGATATTGGATATGACGGTGTACTCAGCATGGAGTGCGAGGGGGCCGGTGGTCCCATGATAGAGAAATCACTCGCCTGGCTGCGTCGGACACTACGTGAATTGAGTATTCCCACGAATGGGTGAGAGAGCACGTGCGATTGTTAAGCGCTGACCGGACCACTGCATAACTGCTGAAGTTACCGTAAAAGTTCTTTGAAAAGAGGATATACAGGCGCGTGAGTATACTGAATTTAGCTGGCCTGGTTTTGGACTGAGCACACTCATTACAGAGACATACTCAATTTTTGCGTAGATTACAAGTTTTTTCACTTTGTCGTAGAATTATTGAAACCGGAGTTGAAATCGTCTCCTAATTGAAAGGCAAATTTGTCTCATTTTTGCTGAAGACGTACACTTAGTGTCCAAAAACCCTATCGCGATATTATGATCTGCTTGAACAAATCCAGGCCAATATTCCGGCCGCAAATAGCCAGCACCACTTTTTTCCCCTTGAACGAGTCTTTCAGTTTGAGCAGACCACCTACACTCAGAGCTCCCGAACCTTCGACCACCAGGCGATGATGTTCAAATAAGAGCCGTATGGAGTTTTCGATCTCCTGTTCAGTTAGAAGAATAATCTCGTCCACATATTTTTGACACAACTCCAGTGTGATGCTGTCTGGATCCACGCCACCGGCACAGGTGTCGGCCAGGGTGGGAAAGGTTTCCATCTCTATTATTTTGTTGGCTTTGACCGATTCGTACATGACCGGAGAGTTTTCAGGTGAGACACCTATGATTTCAATATCTGGATTGAAAGATTTTAGCCAGCCACCTGAGCCGGAACACAGGCCGCCACCACCAACAGCGAAAAAAGCGGCTTGCACATCGGGCAACTGTTTGGAGATTTCCAAACCGCAGGTGCCTTGGCCTCCAACCACAATGGGATCGTTGTAGGGTGAAATATAAATTTTACCTTCTTGTTCGGCTACATCTCGGGCACGCTTTTCAGCATCCCAGGCATCCTCCCCGTAAATCACTACATCAAAACCATGGGCCTCCATCAATTTCAGACGGGAAGCTTCGATGTTTTTGGCCACATAAATAGTGACTTTATGACCGCGTAATCTCGCAGCTTCGCCCACAGCCAAAGCAAAATTACCGGTGGATGCCGACACCACGCCCTTGTTCAATTCTTCTTCAGTTAAAGACATAATTTTGCTGACTGCCCCACGAAATTTGAATGAACCCGTTTTTTGCATCAGATCCAACTTCAAATAAACTTCCGCAGACGTCAAGTTGCTCAGGTGCAGTGAGTATTCCATCGGAGTTTCACAAAGATACTCCCGGCATCTTTCTTCGGCGTCCAATACCCATTGACGGACATCCTGTTGCGGCTGTTTACCTGTAATCATTACTGTTTCCTTTCCAGGAAGAAACGATTTACCATTTTGGCGATTTGTATATCCTGTATGGCAACACCTGTCAAGTCCACAATGGAGATCTGGTCATCATTTGTTCTACCCATATTCGGGTTTTTGATCACATGACCTAATTCAAGGATTACATTTTCCTCTATCAGGTTGTTATTAACTGCATGAAAGCACTCTCCATGGTCGAGGCATTGTGAAACACTGTCAGCCACCAGTATGTCAGCCTTGGCCAAAAGCGCTGCTTCAAGTTCTTGTTTACCATGATCATCGGCACCCACGGCCGTGATGTGAGTGCCCTTTTTAACCTGATCAGCCTTGATCAGAGGGGCTTTCGCCGAAGTAGTAGTGACAATGAGCTCGCATTGAGAAGTCAGAAATTCCATATCCTGAGTTCCTTGAAATTTTAATTCCCACGCAAAGAAACTTTCTCTCGATTGAAGCTCCTCAATCAGAGCTTGCACCTTTTCAGGGTTCCTGCCCCAAATGATACAGCTATTGCAATCCACCACATGCTGCAACATTTCCAATTGCCGCCTGGCCTGCACGCCGGTACCCACAATGCCAATATGATTGATGGTTTTTGGGGCCAAATGCTTCGCTGCCACAGCTCCTGCTGCGGCAGTGCGGATGTCGGTGAGCCAACACTCATCCAACATAATAAGTTTTAATTCTCCTGTTTTTTGACTAAAGAGCAGAACCAGGCCATTACTGGCCGGTAAATCCAAATCGGGATTATTATAAAAACCAGAGGCCATTTTCACGACATAATAATCATCACCGCTGACAAAACCATACTTGATGTGAACATCACCAGGTGGATCGTCAAAATGCAAAAAGCCCACAGGGGGCACCTTCACCCGACCTTCGGAATAGAGAACAAAACCCGCTTCAATATCTTGGATCAGTTGAGGGATATCAACCAGACTCTTGATCTCATCCAGCTTCAGTACTGTGGCCATCGGCTCACATCCTGTCGTAAAAAAGACCAGAAAACATACTACCACCATTTACGTGCTTTAGGTTTACATCATATATGATTTAGCTCTTGCTGTCAAGTAAACTGGGGGACTCCAAAGGAGACACAAATGAGTAATAAAAACCAAGAGGTATATATTGTGCAGGCCAATCGTTTCGCAATCGGCGCGTTTGAGAGGAACGCTTTCCGGCACAAAGATTTGTACCTTTATCAGTAATGACCCGCCTTCTTCTGGTCATTACGTGGCACCAACGCAAACAAAAACCCATCGCCTATAACTGCCCTACAACCCAAAAGGCCATTATCTGCCAATTTCGCAAAAATTCCCATCTTGTAAATCCTGCACTATCAGTGATTTATAAAAAAGTGAAAATTTGGCACCGTTTTCAATGACCGGTGCGACCTCTTGGGCAATAGGTCATAGGCTTGGCCGCCCACTCCCAGTACCTCAAAGCTTATCTTAATTGCAGGACTTCGCATCTCATGGTATAATGCACACCGACAGGCCTCGCTTCATCATGTTGCTGCCGGAAAGCCGCAGCTTTATACAGGAGATCCTAACATGAAAGGAAGATTCATGCATCAGGCCGTGCTTGCCATATTGCTGATCTGCCAGTTCTCTGTCTGCCTTGCCGTAAATAATCCAGACGCAAACAACAGCAGCAAGTATCTCGACGCCGTCCGTAAGTTTGCAGATAACGTGCTCAAATATGGCAGAGATATCTATGGCCCCAAGCACACACCATTATTTGTTGACGGCCTTCATGCCGAGAGCCTCGAACCAGTGATATGGAAGAAGGATGGCCAATCGTGGGTGTTATGCAATTTTGCCAGCCAGCAGCCTCTGATACGCATTCTCGACGGTCTTACTACGTTGACGGGAGACTCCAAGTATCGCCAGGCAGCGGTGGATGCCACCGGTTACGTACTGAGACATCTTCAGTCCAAGAACGGTCTTCTATACTGGGGTGGTCATCTGGCGTGGGACTTAGAGAAAGAGCGTCCGGTCGGCCAGTACGCTGGTATTCATGAGATGAAAGGGCACCAACCTTACTATCGATTCATGTGGGATGTAGATCCCGAATCCACATGCAAGTTGATGGGAGCGATCTGGGCCACACATATTGTTGATTGGAGCCGTCTTGACTACAACCGACACGCGAATACGGAGAAGGATATAGTACCCAAATGGGACCACGAGTTTGCCGCAGCCATCGAGGTGCCTTTTCCAACAAAGGGCGGCAACCTCTCCTTTGCCAATGTAACCCCGCCATTGATACACAGCGGGACCATGTTAGCCGTGTTGGACAAGAACAAGGATGCTTTAACATGGACGCGCCGACTGGCCTATCGCTGGCAGCAGGGAAAACATCCCAAGACCGGATTGTGCGGTGGGCAACTTAGTTATCGAACACACGATCGGGCCCAGGATGCTTTGGGGCACGTTCACCCTTCGATCAATGAAGCCAAGATGGTCGCTTCATATCATCAGACCTCCCGATACCACCACATACCTCTGGCTCAGATGCAGGCTGCTGAGGCGTTGCTTGAAGCAGGAGGCAGATGCTCGGAGGTGGGACGGGAATTCATCGCATGGGCTCTTGAGGACCTGAAGATATATGCCAATCGAAGTTACGATCCCAATATGGGGCAGTTCATCGCCTTGATGACGGACGGCACCCCTTTGAAATGGCAAGAAGCCAAGACGGGGTACTACGTGCCCAAATCTTTCGCCCCTCAAAATCCTGACGGGTACCTCCTGTGGAGCTATGCGATGGCCTACCGTCTCTCTAAAGACAAGATGCACTGGAAGATGGTTCGTCAACTGGGGCTGTCTATCGGAATAGGCGATGTTGGCTCGCCCAGCGGAGAAGGCCAGGCTTTGGATTTAGATACGGATCGTGCGGATTGGCGTTTGATTTACGTTCTGCTTGAATTGCACCGGGCAACCGGCAACCACTCTCCTATGGAGTCCCGCCGTGAGGCGTCCCTAAGCGGATTACGGACAACGCTGCAGGTGGCTTGTCGTGTCGCAGACAATCTATTAAAGCTACAGAAAGAAACAGGCCTGTTTCCTCGGCCGGGACGGGAATTTGCCAGAACCGGCGACGAAATCCCCTTGGCGTTGTTGCATTTGGCGGCGGCGTTGGAAGGTAGAAGCGAGGAGATGCCGCCTCCTATGTTCGACAGCCGATTTTTTCATTGTGAGTATCACGGCGGATTGGCCGAACACCAACAGAAACGCGCGGACAAGCGGACTTATGACAATCTCGTGTTCTATGGATCGCCTTGATTTATGTGATAGCCTAAAGGCAGATGAAAAAGTAGCTGGGTATATTCCAATCTATGTGCACACACTCCAATCTCTTTTTTTCAGACTTTTTTGGCTCTTGCCTGATTTTTGGTTACTTGTTGTAAGCCTTTATGCCATTGGCAAAATCAGAGCTAACAGCAGCGAGACGACGATTCCTGTGAAACCGACTATTGCCAGCAGTGGCGTCCAGGATTTGAGTCCTTCGGCTTCGGTCAGCCCGGACATTTTTACGAATATCCAGAATCCACTGTCGTTCATCCACGAACCTATCATTGAGCCGCCTCCAATGGCGGTAGCCAGATACGCAGGGTGATAACCCAACGTCTCTGTCGATGTGATCATTGCGGCAATCATCGCTGACGATGTTATCATTGCAACGGTGGTCGAGCCCTGGGCTATTTTCATCAGTGCAGCGATAAGGGCACCCAGGACCAACAGCATCATACCACCTGCCGGTTGGCCGCTATCGCTCTTGAATATGTTCTCGATTGCCGGGCCTATCTGGGCGGCTTTAAGCATTGCACCAAAGGCACCTCCTGCTGCGGTGATGAGGATAATCATACCGCCGCTCATCAATGATACTTCGACAACTTTTGCCAATTGTACGTTTGTCAGGGCACGTTTACTCTTTAGCATCCACATGGCAATCGCCGCCGATATGAGCATCGCCAGATTCACATTTCCCAATACGGCTGTTATGGCAGCGGCCCGGTTTAAGCTCGAATCCTCAGCAACGCCCTTGGCTATCGTGCGGACAATTGTATTGGTCGAGACCAAAAGCACAGGTAGAATAATGGGTAAAAGCGATATCAGCAGGCCCGGTAACTGATGATCTTCGAGCGGCTCCGGCTCCTGCGCAACCTCCTGGTCAATGCCGATAATCTCAGCTGCCTG
>JADFJC010000061.1 GCA_022566315.1 Planctomycetota bacterium | reverse complement strand
AAGACAGAGGACAGAAGACAGAAGACAGAAGACAGAAGACAGAAGACAGAAGACAGAAGACAGAAAACAGAAAACAGAAAACAGAGGACAGAAGACAGAGAACAGATAACAAAGATAATCTGACATCTGACTTCTGTCTTCCGTGTTTAGTCGGAGGTGTGTATGGTTGAGTCCACAGGCTATCGGTATCTTCCTCCACGAATGGCGGAGCGTCTGCGCGGAGTTGCAATAGGGGTGCGTCGGCCAATGGACGGCAGCCATCAGGGTCTGCACAGGTCTCCTGCATTCGGGTCTTCGGTTGAGTTTGCCGAGTACCGCGAATATACGCCCGGTGACCCGGTTTCGAGGATTGACTGGCCGGTTTATGCCAGAAGTGACCGGTACGTTATCCGGCAGTTCCACGAAGACGTAAGTATCCGCTGCTACATTATGTTAGATATATCGGCTTCTATGAAGTACCAGCAGGACGGGGCACTGCAAAAGAGCGAATACGCCTGCTATCTGGCGGCGGGGATGATGTATGTGATGGTGCAGCAGGGTGATATGGTTTCGCTGATTACGTTTGATGACCAGATACGGGAGTATTATGAGCCTTCGGGGAGCTTTGTGGGGCTTAAACCAATGCTGCAGGGCCTTGAGAAAATCGAATCTAATAATAAAGGTAATATCGAAGCGGCGCTGCACGGCGCGGCCGAGCTGATTAAGGGCAGAGCATTGGTGGTCGTCATCTCCGACCTGCTGGAAGAGCCGGAAAGTATTCTGCAGGGTATTAACCACCTTTACTATGACGGCAAAGAGATTACGCTGTTTCATATTCTGGACCCGGCGGAGATGAACATGTCAATAACGGGACTGGCCGATGTTACCTCGTTAGAGTCGAAAGAGAAAATAACGGTGGACTTCAGGCAAATACGCGATGCCTACCTTGAGCAGTTGCGTCTTTATCTCGACGAGCTGCGAAGCGGCTTTCAGAAGACCCGGTCTGAATATATCCTGACGGAGACCAGGACGGAGGTGTATGACGCTATTTTGCAGAGGAGTAGAATGGTATGATTTTTTCCGCTCCCATCTTTCTTTATCTTGTACCGTTGGCGGGGCTGCCGATAGTTTTTCACCTTATACTAAAGCAGAAAAAACGGAAGGTTGTATTCTCGACTTTGATGTTCTTCCACCTGACCGACCCAAAGCTGAACTCGCATCGCAAGATACGGCAGTGGCTTTTGCTTTTGATGCGGATTTTGTTGATTGCACTTATACTGTTAGCTTTATCGCGGCCTGAATTTGTGACGTCGATGGGTCTGGGCGGTAAGATTTCGGTGGTAGCAATAGTTGACAACTCCGCTTCAATGAGTGAGGCCAGCAGCTATGATACCGATAAGAGCAAACTTGAATGTGCGAGAGAAGGCGCAAGAAAGCTTATTTCGGCGCTGGCCGGTAGTGCGGACGCAGCGGTGATATTGTTGGTTGATGAGCTGGCGGTAGCGGCAGCCGATTCATTAACTTCCGATACGGAATTGCTTTTAGATTCGCTTGGTAAAATCAGACCCACGGCAGCGACGGGGAATGCCGCCCATGCGCTGGCGCGGGCTTTTGAACTTCTTCGCGCAAGCCCTACGGGCGGCGGGGCGGTGCATGTGTTCAGCGATCTGCAACAGAGCGAGTGGGGGAGAGATTTGGAACAGGTCAAAACAGGCCCGCTGAAAGCGGGTTTGATCCGACCCGCCGTTGGCGGGGCACCAATAACGGTTTATTTTCACAAGGTCGAGTCCGAAATCCGGGACGAGGCTAACGTAGCGATAGTGGCGGTCCAGTTTCCCGAGGGAAAGGTTCTGCCTAAACAGCCTTATACAATCGGCTTAGTCCTGCAGAACAACTCGGATATTGTTGCTAATGTGCGAGTCAACTCTATTGACGACCAGGGCAGGAGAAATACAGAAAACGTAACAATAGAACGGGGCAGAGCTAAGACGGTAGTGGTGGAGACGACGCCGGATGAGACTGGGTATCACTGGATTAAGGCGTGGGTCGAAGGCGATGGTTTCTCGGCGGACAATGAAGCGGGGATAGGGATATTCTGCGAAGAAACGGCGACGGTTTTGTTCGGGGGTACGCCGGAAGAATTCGGGGTGCTGCCGGTGGCGCTGTCGCCTTCAGGACAGGGACAATTTACCGGTATGGTCGTGAAGTTCAGCTCGCCTGCCGGTGGCCAGGGCTTGCCGGGCCAGTTGAGCCAGACCGCCGCCAAGGAAAAACCAATTCTGATTGTTACGACGTGGACGGGGATGCAATCCGCCCCGGCGGACTCAGTATGGCTGCGGGAGTACGTAGAAAAGGGCGGCAATCTTCTGGTAGTCCCATCAGTTAGGGCCGGGCGAAGGGCTTTATCCGGACAGCTTCCGGACTGGCTCGGTGCGGGCATAAAGGCCCGCGAGGTGTACCCACAGGGCGTCGGCTTAGAGGTGTTGACAGAAAAAACTACCTTCTGGAATCGAATCCGCGAAGCAACGGCAAATTCAAAACTGGAATCTGTCAGTGCATACGTGTTTCATCCGCTGGCACTGTCTGCTGAGTTTACACCGCTTCTGGGAGTAGATTTTCAAAAAGTGGTAATTGCGCACAGGAAGCTGAGCAAAGGCAATATTTACGTTAGCGGTACAGCGTTTACTTCGCGTTGGAACACGCTGCCCTCTTCGGGGTTATTGGTGGTGATTGCGCAACGCATGGCAGTAGCGGGGCCCTCGTCCGAGCAGGAACGAGCAATATCATTAGTGGCGGGTGAGCGTCCGCGTGGTATCAGGGCACAAGGCGGCGAAGTTGAGGTTCTTTCCTTAGTAGGTGATTCGATAGACTGGAAAGGCAAAGAGCAGGATATTCCAGCCTTTCCGAGAGCCGGTGTGTACCTCGTTACGGCAGGTGATAAAAAATACTGTATATCGGTGCGAGCATCAGGGAAAGAGGGATTGGAGAAATTTGTCGAAGGTTCGGAAGTTCCGGCTATGGGTCAAATAGCACATAAGATTTTGCCTTATGATGAGGCGGTGGACTTTGCGCAATACCATAAGGGCCAGGCAAGGTCAGTAGAGTTGTTTTTGCTTCTGCTTTTGTTAGCGACGCTTGCTTTGTTGGTAGAGGGGTGGCTTGGCGCGCCCAGGTTGTCCAAGGCCAGAGAAGAAAAGACACCAGAAGCGGAAACAGCGTCAGAAGTTTCCGAAAGTACTAAGGGGCGATTGTGGTCCCCAGTTAGCAGACTCAGCCATCGGGTAAGGAACATTATTGGCAAATCTGCGGAGCGGAGGGCGGGCTAATGGGAATACTGCGGTGGCAAGCACATCTTAACCCGGTCCTGGGGGCGGGACTGATTCTGGGGCTGGGGGTCTGGCTGATTATTCTGTATCGGCGGCAGCGAAGGCAGTATTCAGCCAAACAGGCTTTAGTGTTGGTGGTGCCCAAGATACTGATAGTGCTGCTGTTGATTTTGGCGTATTTTGACCCGGTGTGGAGCGTGATGCAAAGGCCCGACGAAAATCAAAAGGTCCTTGCACTTGTGGATATATCTTCTTCCATGGAGGTCGAGGATAAAGCTGAGGGCAGCCGAGGTAAACGTGCCTATACTATGCTTGAGAAACTTACGCAAAAACTGCGTTCTTCTTATATAGATTTTGATACGCTGGAATTCGACAGCGAGGTGCGCAAAAAGGAAGAGCAACTTGCGGAAGGCATCCGAGAGACCGATTTAGGCAAGTGTCTGGTTACAATAGCGGATAAGCCGGACCCGGCAGCGCTGGGTTTGAGCAAACCCACCGTTGGCGGGTCCAAATACATGAGCGTTCTTCTGCTTACGGACGGCGGCGACGAAGTGGTGCAAAACGTTAAGCTGCCTGAAGTGCCGGTTTACATAGTTGGCGTGGGCAGCGAGCCTGAAACATGGAATGATATAGCGATAACCAGGATTGATGCGCCGGATGTTGTTGAAGAGCAAAGCGATTTTGAGGTAACTGCTGATATCGTGGCTCGCTGTGCTTCCTATGCTTTTGCCACAGGAGTAGAGCGGGTGAATGTGAGAGTGGAAGCCAAAGACGGGCAGGACTGGGAAACTCGAGATTCCAAACTGGTTGACCTAACAGACTCCAGAGCACGGGTGAAGTTCATTGTGAAGAGTCCATCTGAAATGGGGACAAAAAAGTATCGCGTTCGAGTTGAAACGATTGACGGGGAGCTTTCTGCATTGAACAATACGCGGATTTTCTCAATAGAGGTACGTAAAAATACTCTGTCTGTACTTCTTTTTGCTCAGCAGTTAGGCTGGGATTTCAGGCAGATTTACAAGGAGCTGTCCGACGATACGTCGGTGGCACTGACGGCGCTGTTTCGGGTGAGCAGCGACCGATTTATTGTGCGGGGAAGTCGTCAGAAAGGTGATGAGAATCTTGAAGCAGGTTTTCCTTCAACCAAAGGACTGCTTGATTTGTATAAATGCGTTATAGTTGGTTCGTTCCCTGCTTGACAGTGGCAGCAAGAACAATTGCAGGCTCTGGTAGAATACGTGCGTGAAGGTGGAGCGGTGATATTTCTCGGAGGAGAGTATTCCTTCGGTCAGGGCGGGTATTCGAGGACGGTGATTGAGCCGCTGTTTCCATGGCGGATAAGTGCAGGTGAGCCGGAGCTGCAGACGGGCCGGTTTACGGTGAATGTGCCGTTGTCAGCGGCAAATCATAGTATTGTTTCCGAAATGTCAAGACTTATTGGTCAGGCCCCCGCCAGCAACGAGCGGGGGCAGGCTTCCGGAGCCACTATTGAGAGTATAAATCTATCCGGGCCTTTGAGGAGCGGAGCTATCAATCTGTTAGATGCTTCGGTGGGTAACAGGACAGTGTCGGTAGTTGCCCTTCAGCGCTTCGGACAGGGACAGACAATGGGTGTGGCGACGAATACGCTGTGGAAATGGACTCATGCATCCGATGTGCTTAAGCAGGCTTATAGTCATTTTTGGCGACAGTCGGTCAGGAACGTGTCGCAATGGGAGGAAGGGGAGCGTTTTGTTGGCGTCAAGTGGGACAAAAAAGGCTACAAACCCGGTGAACAAGCCCGCACTACGATTCGCGTGGCCGGGCGCTATAACCCTGGACAGTTACACTTGAAAGCAACATTGACCATACTCGATACTGGATACTCGATGCTGGATACTCGACGAGAATCGAGAATCGAGAATCGAGAATCGAGGCTGGTATCTGTCGAACCTGTGATGGGCAGAGAGAATACGTTCCGTGCGGAAATGGTCTTTTCCGAGAGGGCCGAATACCTGTTTGAAGTGCAGGCTTATGTAGGAGAAAAACTATTAGAGTCTTATAAAAAGACGTTAGTGGTCGGGCCGGGTCTGAATGAAGGCGCTAATCTGGAAGTTGACCATGCGTTTCTGGACAACCTGGCGATGCAGAGTGGTGGTGCGTATTTTCGAGAAACCGACTTTGAAAATCTGGTCGAGACACTTAGAAGTAAGGTCATAGATTACGCTGTCAGTGTGGAGATTCCATTAGTTCAGGATAAGTACATATACATTCTGATATTTTTGGGTATTCTTATGTTGGAATGGACGATGCGGCGCAAAATGAATCTGTTTTAATGCAAAGAGTTGGATAATTGTGCAGAAAACAAAGCTGAAAAAAGAGCCGAAGGAAATGAAGCCAAAAGTGAAAAAATATAATTTTGAGTTTTGGTTTTGCGTTTTTTGCTTTTTAGTTTGGTCCGGCAATCTGGTATGTGGGGCTTCGACGGGGACCTTGTTTGGTGGTACCTCGCAAAAGAGGAACCAAGCCAGAACAGCAGCGGTTTATTTTTCCGATGGGAAGGTGCTGACGGGTAAGATTTCACTGACGCCGGGCCGAAGCTTCAAGCTGAACATACCCAAGGGGGGGAAGCTCAAGACTAAAGATATGGTAACCGGCGAAGATGTGCAATACGGCAAAGTCAGACGTTTTACTTTTGAGCCGGTGCGGGAGATTCGTTTTTATCCGGAAAAGGAGGAGATGCGCCGCAATTGGAAGTTCATAGAAAAGACCAAGTACAACGAAAAGACAGGAGAAGCAGATTATTCGCCTGCTGCAAAGGCTTATTCCGGCCAACCGTATCCGCTGCGGTATCTGGCCGCGACGGTGATTTTCAACAGTGATGAATCTCTGCAGGGACATCTCTATACCACGACAGTGTATCTTAAGACCAAGGAAAAAACGTACAGACTGGTTTTGCGGAGTAAGCAGCGGGGCGGGCAGGGGACTACTCTGGACGAGCTGGTTTATGTCAGAAGAATAAAACTATTAGACAAAGGTAAAAACATTGCAGCTAAAGTTACAGTGAAGTTTTCCGATATGCGTTTTGGTCCGAAGGATGCGGTTCAGGCTGTAACAAAAGAATCTTTAACGCCGATACCAACTAAAATGACCGAAAGCGACGATACCTGTGTGGTCGAATCCGCATTTGGCGAGGAGTTTTATTTAGCTGTGAGAAAGGACGGAAAGTACATCGTTGGCTGGCCCCCGCCAGCGACAAGCGGGGACAGGCCGAAAGAGCAAGACAAAAAGTTGTTTGCAATTGCTCTTGACCATATAAAAAGGCAAAGGGATTTTTATAATGACAAGAAGTTATTGGGAGTTCTGCAGATTAAGGACGGCAAGGAAGTACTTACTCTGGTGAGTCTGCGACGCAAGGTAGCACCGACTCATTTTGGCGAGATAGGCGGGGAGTGGGACAGAGAGTTGGGGACAGTGGTTGAGCCCTGGCGGTTGAGTATCTGGCGATGGAAGTATGATAGAGTAAATCAGGAACTGATACTGTCATCGCGTGGAACATTTTTCCGTATTATCTTGCTGCCAAAGGACCCTACGCCGGAAGTTGTTATTTCAGAAAAGCTTTGGCAATTGCAGCAGAAGGACGATACTGTCATTGTAGGTCAAAGCTCAAAATAGAAGAACAAAGTTATGAACCATGTAAATGACCAACAGAGCGCCCCGGTTCGAGAGACCATAGCCAGAGGCCGACGTATAATGATTGCAAACCGGCTGGTTTTAGGAGGATTAGTGTGGGTGACGGTTTGCTTTGGCCTGTGGCTTGTGCTGTGTTTTATAGATAACCTTTTGCATCTTCCACCCGGGTTGCGATTAGCGATTGTCTTAGGCTGGGCGGGTTTGATGATATTTGAATTCTGGAAGGAGTTACTGTCGCCGATTTTACAGCTTGAAGGGCTTGAAGGTACGGCGTTACTTCTGGAGCGCAAACATAACGTGCCGGAAAACATGCTGATTAATGCACTGTGTTTTGAGTCTCGTGAATTTAACTCAGACGAGGAACCATTTGCCATCCGAACAGTAGATACAGCCATTTCCTTAATGTCAACAGCAGACTTGAAAAAGCTGTGGGACAAGGCGAGAATAAGAAAATGGCTGATAGCGTTTTTGATTATTATGCTATTTTGGATGGTTTATGGCATTAGTCGGAGCCGTTATGTGGTTAATGCCATGGCGAGGTTCATACGACCATTAGCGGATGTTCCGCCGGCAGGTTCGGTGGTGCTGAAGGTTACGCCGGGCAGCGACGTAACCATCGCAGAGGCTGATGATTTGATTGTGTCGGTTGAAGTTAAAGGCAGGGGAGGTGACAGTGCGCTGCGGAGCTATCCCAAGATTGTATGGCAGGATGGAGCAGACTATGTAAGTACCGAAAAGGACAAAGGTAAAAGTAAGACCATGCGGGCTGTGGGGGCCCCCAGAGAGGGAGTGTTCAACTATACTTTTGCAGCGGTAGATAGGCCGTTTGCTTTTCGGGTGTTTGCGGCAGATACTTATAGTTCCAGTATCAAGGTGATGGTCAATGCGGTGCCGAGAATAAAAGAATCTCAGTTTCATATTTCGTCACCGGCATATACCGGCGCCGGAAAGGTCAGCACTATGGGGCCTCCTGAGGCGGTATCAGGATTGGCCGATTCACAGGTAGTTGTGGACGTGAAACTGGACAAGCAGGCTGAAGGATTGTGGTGGAAGGCGCAGGGCAAAACCATTGAGTTTAAAAATATTGACAAAGTGTGGCGTGCAGAAATGCAGTTGCAAAGAGCCGGTTCCTACCAGCTTGAGGTAAAGGGGCCGGGAAGTGACAGACGTATTGCTATCGCTTCCGGGGCGATTTTACTACAGCAAGACAGTGTGCCGGAAATTGAATTTGTGGATGTCCCCCGCTTTCGCGGGGGCATGCTTACGGTGAATCCTGGAGAAAGACTGAAGTTTGATATACGAGCTTCTGATGATTTTGGGATAGGCCGGATATACGTAACGCTTGGACAGGTGCGGGCGAACAGCCCGGCAGAAACAATAAAGCACTGGAAATATGAAGGACCACCGGGAAGAAAGGAGCAGGTGGCTGAAACACTTCGCTTGTCGATTGATGCCGGTGTGTTCAAACCGGGTTACAGCTACGTTTTACAAGCATTCTGTCAGGATTTTAGCCCGATGAAGCACATAGGTCAATCGCAGCCGGTAACGCTACAAGTCAGGTCGTTAGATGAGCTGACGATTTCGGCTGATGACCCATACAGTAATGCTTTTGAGGCACTGGACAAGGCCATTGAAGCCCAGCAAGCGGCCCTGGGTGTAACGGAAAATGTGTTAACTAATATAGACGATGTGATTGATAAGAGCAGGAAAGAAGCGGAAAATATCAAGAGCCTGCAGAGGCATCAGGGCGAAATGAACCAAAAGCAGAAGCGTGTCGGTGATTATATGACTGAGGCCTGGGATGTATCATCACTTCCACGTCCAAGGTTTGTCGATAAACTGGTTGAGTTCAGAGATGGTGAACATGCTCGTGTAATGGAGAAAATAGGAACGATTGGTGTAACAGAACCAAAGACTAAAGCAATTAAGGTGGCTAATAAATCTGATGTTTCTCGTTCGCTTCAGTCCGTCGAAAAGCAGCAGGCTTTCCTGCTGGAACAGCTCATCTCGCTTAAAGGTGTAATTGCCAAACAGAGCCAGGCTGAGGAAGAAAAGGCGGCGGCGGAAATTTTAGGCGAAAGTATCGAGTCGCTTGATACAGGCATAGAAGCCCGCCAACGGCGGGTCGGATCAAACCCGCTTTCAGCGGGGCTCAAAGAAATGGCCAAGGAGTTGGATGAGTTCATCGAGAAACAAAAACAGATAATGCAGGAAAGACAAATGATTATGGACCCGGCAGCGCCGGGCCGGATCGAACCCGCTTTCAGCGGGCCACCTGAAGACTTCAGCACAGAAGAAGAGGACAGGCTGGAAGATCTTGCGATGGACCAATCGAAACTGGCGGAGATTTTGTCGGATGTGGTGAACGATTTTACTAATCTGGATTTGCTGGACTTCGGGGACGATGCGATGGTCGAATCGATGAAAAGTCTCTACGAGGAGGCCGACGAGCTTGCTAAACAAGCCAGGGAAACAGCAGATATGCGTCAAGCGCGAGTTGATGCCCATCGGCTGGAAACTGAAGAGGTGGAAATGGCCGAGGAACTAATGATAAACTGTGAGGCGACGCTGGGGTTTTATGATAATATACAATTCATCGCAGAAATTCCCGAAGATGAGCAGTTGTTTGCGCCGTTAGCTGAGCTGCCATCGGAGCTGGAAGACCTGGTAGCTGATTTGATTACGACGGAAGAAGAGATGCGGCCGGAGGTGGAAGATATCGGCAGCTATCTTAATTCTCTGGACCATACGGCTGGGCCGGTTTCAGACGGAACTATAAGCAGTACCAGTGCCAAAGGCAAAACCGGCGACCAGAGACCGGAGGATAATATCATTCAGGGACGCAGCGGGGCCGGGCGGACTGGTATGTCTGACGGTCAGTTGGTAGAGCCGGTAGCCAAGGCGCTTTCTGATAATGAGTACGGTTTGCGAGAACGACTCTCAAACACGCCTTTGGAAAGCGGACAGGTCAAGGATGAAGATACGAAAGCGCAGACGGGAGGTACAGGACTCGGTAAGGACAGCGACCAGGCCACTATGTTCGGAGTAGGGGGTAAGCTGCCCCCGAAGGTATTAGATATGATGAAAGCTACAGAGGAAAAACAACTCAACATCCGGCAGTCGGCACAAGAGCTGGTGCTCAAGCTCGAAAGTCACAATCTGCCGACAATGGAACTTGAAAAGTCCATCCGAGCGATGAAAACCGTAGAAGAATCTATAAAAACTCGCAGTGGAGTTGGTATCCGAGGAGCATACGACGAAGCTGTTAGCTCACTGAAAAAATCGCATCGGGCATTGGGCAGGCAAATTGCACTGCAATATACCCGGGACAAAGCAACAGACAGGAAACTGGACGATATGCTTTCCCGGAAACAGCAATATCGTTTCAAGGGCTATGAGCATATGATAAGCGCCTATTTTGAGGCACTGGCACAGGGTAAAGACAGATGACAGATGACAGAGGACAGAGGACAGAAGACAGATGACAGAAGACGGAATAAATGAGTAATTTTGGATGTAGTTGCAGTATGCTGAAAATTGTGTTGTCAATAGAGCATATAAGACGGTTGTTGTTTGCTGTAGCGGCGGCTTTGCTTATCTGCGGCATCGGAAGTGCCGCTGAAACTGGAAGGTCAGTTTCGTGGCACCTCGAAGATGCTGCGTTTCGGTTTCGTATTGAAAAAGACCCCGCTTACTCACAGATACCTGATGTTCATCTGTCCGATTTGAAAAAAAAGAGGAATTGGACCGGCGCGTACTATAGACTGAATGGGAAAGTCTATAAAAAAGGTGTCACTATGTCCTGCCCTGGAGAGGCCTCTTACAAACACGAGAAGCAGCATAGGCGTTTTGTAGCATTGGCCGGACTTAATGATAGAGCTGATTCCGATATGTCTGTCAGCTTTGAGGTCTATGCAAACAAAAGAAGATTGTACAGATCCGAGCCGTTGACCAAACATATGCCGCCTGTTGAAATTAATGTCGGGGTTCCATCGACAGCCAAGGAGATCAAAATAGTAACGACCGGTTCCGATATGAAAGGCCGGCGGTGGGCAATTCTGGTTAACGCAGGTTTTCTGCTGAGAGGGAAAAATCCAGAGGTCTCTTTTGCCAGGCTCTATACTCCCGGATATGATGCGAGGGATTTTGAAGCGGTAGTTTTTACGACTATAGGTCAGCGAGTCCCCAGCCGGTTATTTTGGACTCAACAGGATGAGCCGATGGAGATACTTTTCGACAACTCCTATGGCAGTACAATCTATTTTGTTTATCTTGTGCATAAAAATAAATATAAAGCAGTTCCCTCGTCGTGGGAGCCGAAAGCCGGGGTAACGTTAGAGACAAGATATACAACTAAAAATTACCCCGAGTGTAAGGAAATGTCCGGATTATTGAAAGTGTGGGATGATGTTGCTGAGCCGGTGGGCAAGAGTCTGGTTGATAATGTTCACCATTCGTTTCCGATTCATCATTTATCGGATTTGAAAGGTAAGAAACCTCGTCTTGCGCTATATCGCTATGAGGGTTTCTTTCGGACTGAAGAAGCCGGTCAGTACATCTTTGCCACGGCGTCGAATTGGTCTTCGCATCTGCTTGTCGATGGTAACCTGGTGATAAGCTGGCCCGGCGAACATAACTACCGGGCCGGCATCAAAGGGGAGAAACAGGGTAAGATTTCTCTCGGAGCCGGTGTACATAAGCTGGAATATCTGAACTACAGCCCATGGGGACAAATGTTTACGTTAGCTGCCTGGCAAAGGCCGCAGGAAAAATTAAGCCTTATGACCAGAGGCGATTTCCTGCCTGTGGGACGCTTCGTGGCTACGGCAATTGGATATAAAGACCTGACCAAAGATGGTGGCAGCCCCCGCCAGGGACAAGCGGTGGCAAGCTTTAAGTGGCAGATAACCGATGATTGGCGATTAGACCAGGAGAAAGCGGCTCTGGTTCGGATGCGCTTCGATGTGCTCAAGGCAAAACGGGCCGGCAACTATTCATACAGATGGAAATTCGACGATGGAAAAATCGAGACCGGCGAAAGTATCGAGCATGTGTTTTTACGACCTCAGATGCGCACGGTAACACTTGAAGTGCTGAAAGACGGAGGGGTAATTGCCGAGGTAAGACAAAAAATCCACGTTCATATTTTATGGGATAAAATCCAGCTCGAGCCGGGTAACAAACAGGCCTTTGAGAAAGCTATATCCGAAAGCGATTTGAGCAAAGTTCCAATAGGTGATATCGTCAATTTGTATGCTTTTGCCGACGGCCTCAAACGTCAACAGTGGAAGCAGCAAGCCGTGGTCGCTTTAATGAAGAGGATGGACGAGCTTGTGGCGGAGCCCCGGCATCAGCAGTTTTGCCTTGAGTTAGGTCGGTACCTGCGTTCGGCTCCGGTACGGCAGTATGAACAGGCATTAAAACTTTTCACCCGTCTCCAGGAAAAATCGGCGCCGAGTCCGGCGGTTCGCCGGCATGCGATGGTTTCTCAAGCTGAATTATTAGTACAATGCTTCGGAAAGGCACAGGAGGCGTTAAAGATTCTAAACCAGGTGGAGAAGGAGAAAAAATTAGACAACAAAATACCCAGCAGCGCTGGGTTTGAGCAAACCCGCCGTTGGCGGGCTCGATTCAGGATGGCTAAAGCTGAAGCTCTGATAGCACTTGAGCAGGTTGAAGAGGCCAGAGAGATACTTCAAAACCTACAGACTAATTCCAACAGTACCAAGCAGGATGTTAAGTATGTCGGACTCCTGCGGCATGCGAGGTTATTGGCTGAGAACACTGATGACCCGGTGCAGTTGGATTACGCTATGGAGAAGATTGAGGCAATCATCGCCAATGACCCGGTGAAGTTGTTGATGCCGAATTTGAACCTGATAAAACTGGATGTGCACTTAGCAAGGAAAGAATATCTGGTCGCTTTTTATTTGGCTGAGCGATTAAATAAGCTCGAATTAAGTAACTACTATCGGTCGCAGATTCTCGTTCGGCAGGTAAAAGCGCTCTGTGGTATCAAGGACGTGGAGCAAGCCAAGGTTATTTACGAGACCATGACGACAGACTATCCCTACAGCCCGGCGGTAGCTGAGGCCAAGAAGGTCATTATCGAGACGGTTGTTGCAGGACAGAACAAGAAAGTGCCTAAAGTGAACTAAATCCCGCCGCGGCGGATAAAGTGCCTAAAGTCTTGCCTGCCGGCGAGCAGTGAGCTAAAGTTAAAAGACAAATAACTTTATGTGCTTTAAGCTTGCTTATTCCATTCGTTACTCACTTGCTTTTAACCCAGTTTCCACGGCTTTCTGTATGTGTAGTGCAGCAGTTTATTGGCCCGTCTATTATTGATAATTCGTTCTTTCTTTGGGTCCCATTCGATTCGCGATTTCGTAGCCAGAGCGATGTTAGCCAGGTGGGCAAACGTTGTTGAGCGATGCCCGGTTTCCATATCACAATTAGTGCGCCGGCGGGTTTTGACACAATCAAGAAAGTTTCGAATGTGCTGGACGGTAAGGTCGCCGTCTATTCGTTTGCTTTCCAGGGGTTGAATCTTAGAATTAGTTTCCTGAAATTGACCTGCTTTTGAAGGCACGATTTTATATGCGGAGCCACTTGTGCCGGTGTAAAGATTTCCAAGCGTGCCCCGGAATTCGACCTCTCCCTCTATTAAGGCTGGGCCTCCGCTTGCTTCGTATTGACCGAAAATGAGCAATGTGCCGCAGGCCATTTCAAAGATTATCTCCATCGTATCCGGAATTGTCCGGTCATCATCGAGGGCAAACCTTCCACCGTGCGCGGATATCGAGACAGGTGCCTGCTCTGCCAGCATCCATCGCATCGCATCACAATAATGCACGCCCCAGTTGGCCATCTGTGAGGAATAAGACCGCCACCAGCGGAATTTATACAAAGCTATATTGTCTTTATACGGTCGTTTTGGCCGCGGGCCGAGCCACATATCCCAATCCAGACCTTTCGGCGGGGCCGTATCGGGAAATCTGCCTATCCCGTTTGGATGCATATTACTTATCCGGTAGGCCCTTGCTACTGTTACCTTGCCGATTTTGCCTGCCTGGATATGCTCGGCTATTTGCATATACGATTTGGAGGAGCGTCTGTGAAGCCCGACCTGTATTACCCGATTATGCCGTTTCGCGGCCTCGACCATCTTTCTGCCTTCAAGTACGGTTATTGACAACGGCTTTTCCACATATACATCCTTTCCTGCCTGGCAGGCCATAATAGTTTGGATGGCGTGCCAGTGGTCGGGTGTAGCAATAACCACCGCATCTATGTCTTTATGGTCGAGCAGGCGACGAAAATCCTTGTACCTTGCAACGTTGTTGCCCAGTTTTTCTGTCATCTTTGGGACTCTGCTTCCCAAAGAATTTAGGAGCTTTTTGTCGACTTTCGAATAATCTCTGGCCAGGTACGGCTCATAAACATCGCAAAGAGCTGCAACTTCAATATCATTCTGTTTAAGAAAGCCCGTGAGAAGCTGCGTTCCACGGTTACCCACGCCAATGAAACCCACGCGAATTCTCTCATTAGCGCCACGGGCAGAGCGAATTAGAGGAGTGCCTATGGTATTTAACCCCAAGGTTACTGAGGCCGCTGCTATGGTTGAGTTCTTTAAGAATCTGCGTCTTGTAGTTTTTTGTTTATTTTTGTTCATTTGTTATCTCCCAAAATATTTTGCATTATTTCATGAAAATTGAGTGCGAGTGGCAGTAAGGCACTGTATAATCGCAAGGGTAGTTACCGCTCCCTTACGGTCGCGGCTCTGTTTTGAGGCTATGGTCTGTTATGCTTTACCTCTTGTTCCCAATTCTTTAACAACATTTTTAATTTTTGTACATCTTCCTTTCGTTCGCTAAAGAGATTATTTTTTTCGGCAGGATCCCGTTCGAGGTCGAAAAGATATTCTTTTACATCATCGCCTTCCTGCAGCCGGATATATTTCAAAAAGCCATCTCGGACAGCTTTTCTTGTCCGTTGCCCTCTTCGAGCACGCCAGAAAAGTGTGCGTTTCTGAACGGGCTGATTTGTTTCCACCGATAGGTGTCCTCCGTAAGGAGTCCTTAGGACTGCGGAGAGCGTCTGTAAAATATCTATCCCGTCAAATGGACGGTTCCGTGGCGGTTTGGTACCTGCTGCTCTGACAATAGACCGAGAAAAATCCAATGTCATACAAGCTTGATTCGATACCATACCCTCTTCGAGCACACCAGGCCATTTTACAATGCATGGAACTCTTATGCCACCTTCAAAAAGATTTCCTTTATAACCGGAGAAAGGGAAATTGCTGCCGGTTTTGTTGGCGCCGTTATCGCTCATGAAAATGACGAGCGTATGGTCCGCTATGTTCTTATCCTTTAATGCCCTCAATATTTTTCCGATACCGTCATCCATACTCTCAACCATAGAGACATAAGTTGTTCGCGAGCCTTTGCTATAGTTGGCTTGTGGGACAGGTTCCGGCTTTTTATCATCGGGTCCCTGATATGGGGTGTGCGGTGCGGTATATGCAACGTACAGAAAAAAGGGAGTATTTCGCCGGCGTTGAATAAATTTGACCGCCTCATCGGTAATAAGGTCTGTGAGATAACCTTCGCGTTTGGTGGGTTGGTCATTTAGGTAAAGGGCGGGTTGGCCGGTATATTCGCAGTGGTGGAAATAATCAACGGCTCCGCCCACCGGGCCGAACCAATAATCGAAACCGTGCTTGAGAGGGAAAAATTTCGGCTCATATCCGAGATGCCACTTGCCGCATATTGCTGTGGCATATCCTGCATCTTTGAGCATGCGAGCGATGGTTGTCTGTTCAACAGGAAGGCCGAGGTCGTTGGTTTGTCGCAGCCGAATGGCATCGTCGTAGCGGCCGACATTGCCAATACCGAGGGCACATTCCAGGCCGCCAACACGATGTTGATAACGACCGGTCAACAGGGCGGTTCTTGTTGGTGTGCATTCAGGTGCATTGGCGTAAAATGTGGTGAATCTGACTCCCTCGTCTGCCAGATTGTCTATGGCCGGCGTGCGAATGTCGGTACAGCCATAACATCCAACATCGCCGTAACCGAGGTCATCGGCCATAATAAGGATAATATTAGGAGTTTGTGCATTCGGCGAGCCGCCAAAATGGCATCCGGGCCAAACAGCAGTCAGGGCGGTAAGCCCAGCGGTTTGAGCCAGAAACCGACGTCTTGTAATTGTCCCGGCCACGATAATGTCCCTTCAAGTGATGGTACAGGAAAATACCTTATCATTTTTATTGTAAGGTTGTCTTAGAACCTCGGAAAGTTAAATTTTGGCTCTTATATAATAAAATTGGTGAATTTTGCCTGCCTTTCGGGTATTTTATTATCCTAATGTGTCCCTGCGACGCAGGGTTTCATATGCCTGCTGTGCGGGCGTGATTCGATTTACTTTTAACTTTATCCGACAGAGGTTTTAATTGAAGGCCTTAGTTTACACCAAACCATATTGTTTTGAGTATTCAGACTTTCCCGACCCAGCAGTAGGCGATGATGATGTATTGATTCGTGTCAGGGCCTGTGGGATTTGTGGCTCGGACATTCATGGCTCCACAGGTAAGACCGGCAGAAGGATTCCTCCTTTGATTATGGGCCATGAGGCGGCCGGCGTTATTGAAGAGGTGGGTAAGAAAATCAGAGGACAGATGACAGAAGACAGAAAGAGGAAAGAAGACAGCCGGACAGAAAAAGACATCTGCCTTCTGCCTTCTGACTTCTTGCTAAAAAAGGGCGACAGGGTTTGCTTCGATTCGACTGTATATTGCAATAAGTGCGGGCCGTGCCGGAAGGGCTTGTATAATCGCTGCGAGTCTCGGCAGGTATTAGGGGTTTCCACGCCCCAGTTCAAGAGGCACGGTGCATTTGCTGAATATGTTGCGGTACCGTGGTGGATTGTTTTTAAGATTCCGGATGATATGTCGTTTATTCAGTCGGCTCTTTTGGAGCCGGCGTCAATAGGTATGCACGCCGCCAACAGGGCACCTATATCGGCTGATGATACGGTTGTGGTTATTGGGGCCGGGACAATCGGTCTTTTCATTCTGCAGGCAGCCCGGCTGCGAGGCGCGGCCAGGGTCATCGTGGCCGACATCAATGAATTTCGCCTTGTGCTGGCAAAGAAATTGGGAGCGGATAAGGTCATCAATCCTCTCAAGTCCGACCTAAAAGAAACGGTTTTTAAGGAAACGAAAAACAAAGGGGCGGATGTTACTTTCGAGGCCGTCGGATACGCACAGACTTTCAGGGATGGAGTTTCGGTAACAAAGACCGGTGGGCATCTTGTTGCTGTCGGCAATCTGGAAAAGACCGCTGAGTTCAATTTGCAGGAATTAGTCGCAAGAGAGCTTACCTTCACGGGTTCTTATGCCAGTTCGGGGGAATTTCGCGATTGTATAGAACTTGTAGCTTCGGGCAAGATTAATGTCGAGCCGTTAATCAGTGATGTTTTGCCTTTGAAAGATGGGCCGGGGGCTTTTGAACGATTGCTCTCCTGGGGAGTCCATACGGACAAGGCTGAAGAAAATTTACTGAAGATTGTTTTAGAACCATAAAGTATGAGGAATTGAAGATGCAGGACCTTTTTAATCTTTCCGGCAAAGTTGCAATTGTAACCGGAACCAGTCGTGGTCTGGGCCAGTATTTCGCCAGGGCACTCGCTAAAGCCGGGGCGGATTTGGTTATTACCAGCAGGGAGTTGTCGAGACTGAACGAATTCAAGCAGGAAATAGAGTCTTTGGGTAGAAAGGCATTAGCTGTCCAACTGGATGTGCTTTCACAAAGTGATATTGATAATATGGTTCAGATGACCATAAAAGAATATGGAAAAATTGATATTCTGGTCAACAACGCCGGCTTGAATATCCGAAAACCAAGCATCGAAGTTACACAGCAGGATTGGGACACCATATTGGATACGAATCTCAAGGGCAGCTTTTTTTGCGCCCAGGCAGTTGCTAAGGAGATGATAAAACGGAACCCCGGCACCACCAGGTCTGCAAAAAACCCCCTTCGGGGGGGCAGGATAATAAACATTGGTTCGTGCACATGTGTCTTCGGTATGGAGGGCATCGCGGCTTATACCGCAAGTCGAGGGGCTATCCTGGCAATGACAAGAAGCCTGGCTGCGGAATGGGGTAAGTTTGGAATTACGGTCAACGTGTTGGCTCCCGGCTGGTTTAAAACAGCACAAAACGCAGTGTTATATGAAAACAAAGAGTGGTTAAATTATATCACGGACCGCATTCCTCTGAATCGCCCCGGCCAACCAAATGACCTTGATGGTACAGTTATTTTTTTGGCTTCGGATGCCTGCGGATATATTACAGGCCAGATAATTTTGGTAGATGGCGGATTCACTACAGGAGCAACGAGAGCAATTACATGAGAACATTGAGGAAGGTTTTTTTGAAAAGAATCGTAAAACCTTTGATTTTTGAAGGTTTATATCCTGTAAGCTGTGGTTGACATCGGCGCCTGTGGGACTTAAAATTCCCAAATTGTGATAAACGCCTAAGGAGGTGAATATGAATTTTAAAGGTATTGTTCTTGCGGGCGGCACAGGCTCACGGCTTATGCCGTTGACCAAGGTTACAAATAAGCATCTGCTTGGCGTGGGGCAGAAACCAATGATATATTACCCCATTGAAAAATTAACTTCTATCGGTATTGAGGAAATTCTGATTGTAACCGGCGTCGAGCATATGGGTGATGTTGTTAGTTTGCTGGGTTCGGGGAAAGAGTTCGGCTGTCGATTTACGTACAAGGTCCAGGATGAGGCGGGCGGAATTGCCCAGGCCCTTGCATTAGCAGAGAATTTTGCACACGGCCAATCTCTGGTTGTTATCCTCGGCGACAATATCTTTGAAAGCAGTCTCAAAAGCTATGCCGACAAATTCATAGTTCAGAAAACCGGTGCGAGGATACTCCTCAAGCAAGTGTCCGACCCACAGCGTTTCGGCGTTGCAGAACTGTCCGATGGCAAGGTTATTGGTATTGAAGAAAAGCCCAAAGAACCGAAGTCGGATTACGCCGTAACCGGAATATATTTTTACGATGCCTGCGTTTTTGACATAATACGTGCCCTTAAACCGTCAGCTCGCGGCGAGCTTGAAATTACTCACGTTAATTACGCTTATATTGAAAAAGGTCAGTTGGCTTATGATATTCTCGACGGCTGGTGGACGGACGCCGGAACGTTCGAATCGCTTAAAAGAGCCAATGAATTGGTTGTAAAGGAGCCTCCAGTATAAAATGAATGTTAAAGAGACAAAACTGTCGGGAGTGCTTGTGTTGGAGCCGGATGTGTTCTCTGACGAGAGAGGATTCTTTTTAGAGACCTGGAACAGCACGCGTTACGAGGATGCCGGTATCCGGGGCCCTTTTGTGCAGGACAATGCCTCATTTTCCAAAAAAGGGGTCTTGCGCGGCTTACATTTTCAATACCCTCAATCACAAGGTAAATTGGTTCAGGTTTTATCAGGCCAGGCTGTGGATGTTGCTGTCGATATTCGCGTAGGTTCTCCGACTTTTGGTCATTGGGTCAGTGAAGTACTTTCCGATGCGAACCACAGGCAGATGTATATTCCGCCGGGCTTTGCCCATGGATATTGTGTTACAAGTGAGACGGCGGTTTTTTCATATAAGTGCACCGATTTCTATAATCCGGCGACTGAAAGTGGCATCATCTGGAATGACCCCGACCTTAACATCGACTGGCCTATAAAGGAGCCTATCTTATCGCCCAGAGATGCAGACTATTCCAGACTTAAAGACCTTCAGCCTGACAAGCTGCCGCATTTCCGGAGGCTCTGATGGTAACTAATGATACCAGGATTGCCATTTTGGGCGGCAGGGGAATGCTTGGCACGGAACTTGCAAAAATCTGCAGGCAAGAGGGCTTTGATGTTACAGTATTTGATTTGCCGGAGTTTGATATAACTAACTCTCAGCAGTTGAAGGAAGCTCTCAGTAACACAAAGACAATCGTCAACTGCGCAGCCTATACCAATGTCGATGGCGCTGAGAGTGAAGCCGAATTGGCATATCAGGTCAACGCAGAAGCGGTAGGGCGGCTGGGTGTGCTCGTAAGAGAAGCTGACGCCTGGTTACTTCACGTCAGTACCGATTTTATTTTTGACGGCCGGTCGGACAGGCCCTATGTTGAGACGGACCCTCCTAATCCTATAAATGAATATGGTAAAACCAAATTGGCAGGCGAGCAGCTCCTTGGTCACAGCGGCTGCCACCATTGTATAATACGTATTGAGTGGACATACGGAGCAGCGGGCAATAACTTTGTAACCAAGTTAATCAAGCGTGCAAAAACTGATAAGGCGTTAAAGGTTGTTGACGACCAGACAGGTTCGCCGACAGCTACAACCGAAGTTGCCAAGGTAATCTGCGAATTATTGCGAATAAAACCAAAGGGTGCATTTCATTTCGCAAGTGCCGGCTATGTCAGCCGATACGAAATGGCCAAGTTTATGTTTGACAACCTCTCGATTGATGTTACGCTGTTGCCCTGCAAAACCAGCGATTACGTCAGTGCCGCTGTGAGGCCGTTAAACAGCCGTTTCGATTGCAGTAAAATTAGTGCGTTGCTTGATGAGCCGATTGAACATTGGCAGGGACCATTGGAACGGTTCCTGGGGCAATTGTGATGGTACGTCGCCGTGCCGGCGACAGCTAAACGAGACGATTATGAAAAGGATTCTGGTTACAGGTGGTGCAGGATTTATAGGAAGCAATTTTGTGCGAATGGTGCTTTCGGAGCACCCCGATTGTTTTATCGTCAATCTCGATAAGCTAACCTATGCAGGCAATCTTGAAAACCTCGCTGAATTCTTGGAGTACCAAAATCACAAGTTCGTAAAAGGCGATATATGTGACGGCACATTGGTCGAAAAAATTGTCGATGAATACCGAATCGATTCGATAATTAATTTTGCCGCCGAAAGCCATGTGGACCGTTCTATTACCGAGCCTAAAATCTTTGTAGAAACCAATATTACCGGCACATTAACTCTGCTCGAAGTTGCCCGCGACAAAAACCTGGAGCGATTCATTCAAATTTCGACTGATGAAGTCTATGGCGCACTTGGTCCGGAGGGTAAATTCACCGAACAAACACCGCTGAGTCCGAATTCGCCTTATTCGGCCAGTAAAGCCGCGGCAGACCATCTGGTAAGAGCTTTCGGCCATACCTGGGGCGTAAAATATAACATCACCAGATGCTCAAATAACTACGGCGAATATCAGTTTCCTGAGAAGATGATACCGCTGATGATTAACAATGCTCTCAATGATAAAGAATTACCCGTTTATGGTGACGGGTTATATGTGCGGGATTGGCTGTATGTATATGACCATTGTGCAGTTATATGGCAGATTTTACAAAAAGCGCCGCCCGGTGAGATTTATAATATTGGGGGCTGTAACGAAAAGACAAATCTGGAAGTAATTGATGTAATACTTAACCGCCTTGGCAAGCCGAAATCATTGATTAAGCATGTTACCGACAGGCCCGGACACGACCGGCGATATGCCATCGATGCAAGCAAGATAATTAGTGAGCTTAATTGGCGACCGTCGGTGGGTTTTGAGGAGGGTATTAATAAAACAATAGACTGGTATCTTCAGAACCAGGACTGGCTCGGTAACGTCGTCTCCGGCGACTACCAGAAGTATTACGAATCGATGTACGGAAACCGTTAAGTCAAGGGGGAAATCCTCATTAATGTCAGACCTCGTTAAAGGCAAAGCAACTATATGTATAGTGAATTATAAAACTTTGGACTTTACCCGACTATGTCTGCGCAGCATACGCAGGTTTACTAAATATCCGTATGAGGTCATCGTTGTCGATAATGATTCACAAGATGAGTCTTTGGAATATCTCAAATCTCTCAATTGGATTCGGCTAATCGAGCGTCGCTCCGGGGCGGATGAGCCTGGCGGAGGTTATGCACACGCTGCCGGTCTTGACCTTGGTTTGGAGAAATGCAATACCGAATTTTTTGTCTCGATGCATTCGGATACCTTTGTCCGGCAAGACAACTGGCTCAGAGACCTGATTAACTATTTCGGCAACGATGAAAATATAGCATGCGTTGGTTCCGGCAAAATCGAATTGATACCAAAATGGCGAATCCTGCTCAAAAAAGCAACCGATTTGAGAACCTTCAAGCGCAAAGTCCTTCGAGAACCGGACCCTGTCGGTAAGTTTCGCTATTACAATCGCACAATATGCTGCCTGTACCGGACGGATATCTTACGCAGGGAGCAACTCTCGTTCCTTATGAACAGAGACAAGGGTTTGACGGGGGGCAAAAAGCTCTATTTTGAACTCGTTGACCGCGGCTATAAGACCGTTGAGCTGCCGCCCTCGGTAATGGGTCAATTTGTTTACCATCTTGCTCACGCTACACAGGTGGTCAACCTGCAGGAATTTACTCTGCGAAAAAAAACCGTAAGAAAATGTCATCGACTTGTTAACAAATTAATGTCATCAGAAGTCGTTAAAGGTATCCTGGGAGATGGTTCTTTGGACCAGTAACGGATACTCTTATTTCATTTGACCAACGTGTCTGTGTTAGTTCTGCTGGCGACACACAGCGGAGATGTTGTTGAGTTGTTGTGTTACCTGTTTGCGGTCAAGGGTATCCAGGCTGTATCCATAATAACGATGGGTATAGCTAAGGTATGTTGCGGAACGCTGGCGGATGGATTAGAATCACTATCGGCCGCACAGTCCCGACTTGTCGGGAGATTATATGGCCCCGGCAGTGTTCGCGGTGATGTGTCTTGAGTAAGGCTCCGGTACCTTCGGCCTTACTCGAGACATGGAGATTAAACGTAAAATACTCTCATAACAGCTCGTACAAAGAACGGGGGTAGACCACAAGTAAGTTCGATAGTCGTGTTAAAGGAATAGGGCGTCTTAATGATTGTTAATAAAGACACAACTCGGTTAGTTGAGAAACACGATTTTATATATATTACGATTCTATTAGCAATTGCTCTTGGCATAGGTGTATATCTAATTGCCACAACCGTTCTTATTGCCCAAGACGGTGTCTATTACATTGAACGGGCACAAAAGCTTTCAAGCGATCCTGTTGGTATTATAAAGGCGCATCCTCCTGGTTATCCATTTCTCATTTTTGCGGCTCATAAATTCGTGACTCTGTTTACCGATAACCCATCAGTATTTACTTGGATATACTCGGCACAAAGTGTGAGCTTACTATGCAGAGTGCTGTCGCTGATACCGTTGTATTTTATCGGGAAATTGCTGGTTGGGTCTCGGCGCAGCTTTTGGGGATTGTTGATTTTAATTGTGCTGCCTTATCCAGCCGAATTTGGAAGTGATGTTGTTCGGGAGTGGCCTCATATCTTGTTTCTGTCCACAGGCCTTTTATTCTTAATTTGGGGCAGCAGATTCGGTAAGTGGTGGATGTTTGCAATCGCTGGGTTGGCAGCAGGACTTGGACATACAATACGAGAGGAATGCGCACAAATAGTAATATATGGAACCTTGTGGCTGTTAATCAGTTTGTTTCTTCCAAGGGGGGATATAAGTAGGCTCAAGGCTATTCGCTTAACGCTGATCCTTCTAATCGGATTTGCAATTCCAGCAGCGCCTTATATGAAAGTAAGAGGAAGAATTTTGCCACCAAAACTAAAAAGTGTTATAAGCTGTAACACTCCGTGGCAG
>JADFJC010000060.1 GCA_022566315.1 Planctomycetota bacterium | reverse complement strand
CACTTAGTGGAAAGACTGTAAGTATTGACTTCATAAGTAGTACAGAAGTTGCATTTAATGTTGATGGAGAATTTACAAATACTTTAGAAGAAGGACAAACTCAAAAACTATCTGATGGTTCTTATCTTGGTGTCAAAGACATCCGGTTTAGTTCAAAAGATGGAACTTTAAGTAGTGTAGAATTTAGTATTGGTACTGGTAAGTTAAAACTTACTAATGGTGCAGATTTAGAAGTTAATGAAGATACTATCTCAGGACTTGGAGTTACTATAATTGGTACAAATACTCTTTCATCCATAGCTATTGCTTGGAGTGATGAGAATGATGACTTGTTTATTACTACTGATAGTTCCGCAACAATGCCTGTATTTGGATCTGTTAAGCTGTCTTTCGGAGGGATAAATTATCCTCTTGAAGAAGTTATAGAAGTTAAAGCAGGAGGTGATGATTATATGGTTTTGGAAAATTTCCCACTTAGAGACAGTGTGGAAGATATTCCTATATTATATGGTTCATCCTCAGCATTTACTGGAATTGGTAAATCTGCAACAGATGCTACTATAACTGTAGGACCAGGTCTAAACTTAACTTGGAATAAGAGTGCAGGAGATAATTACTTTGTAGTTTCATGGAGCGATGGAAACGATGGTGAATCTTATTTGGTAAGAGCAAATAATTTTGATGCAGCCAACAGTCAAGTAGATTTCGAAATGCGTACTGATGGTTCATGGACAGACCTTAAAACAAACAGAGAAGCTGGAGATACTTTTGATGTTGGAAATGCTGGCGCTCAAATAAAGCTTTTTGAATTAAATGCTACTGCAAATAATCAAACTGTTCTTGTAGGTTCTGTAGGTGGTAGTACTGATTTCCACACATTGTATTCTAAGGAAGGTATGAAAGTTTACTTGCCTTACTCTGTTAATGACACAAATGTTAGCAATGGTGCTATCGATTTTGATGATGATGATGGGGCAGCAAGTGGATTCGGACATAATGCAAGTTCATTCTATCTTGTTATGTATGAAGAAGACAAAGATAATCAAGTTGAAGATGGAGATTGGATTAATGTAACAATTGATTGGAATTCTGACGCGGAAGTAGAGGTTAAGGATATAATGACTTCAAATGCAGATGCTGATTCTACAGAAATTGGGGATAGTGATATTTTCAGAGACTTCACTTACTCTGCTCTTGCAACTGAAATTCTATGGGATAAGCCAAGTTTGAAGATATGGCAGAAGCAGTCTCAATTCAGGTCTATCATGAGATTTTAGCACCTCCGCCATGCAGGGATTATTGAAAAAAAAATGAAAAATTTTTCAGAATTTCGTTGCATTTGTATGCATATAGTGATATATTGCTGCATATTAGTGAGGATATTGTACTATGCAGTTAATGTCAATAGAAGATTTGGCGGTCTATCTGGGTGATTCAAAGCGGACGATTTACAAGTACATCGCCAGCGGTGATTGCCCGCCATATATGCGGATAAGCGCTAAGAATATTAAATTTGACCGGGCTGACGTCGATGCCTGGCTGGAATCGAAAAAGGTCAACCCAAAAGAAATTAAGGAAAGGAAAGGAAAATGAGCATTGGACTTGTCTTTCTGTTTTTATTTTCCGAACGACACGGGGCAACAAACGTTTACTTTATTAATTAACATTCAGTAACTTTTGATTTGCCGTTAGAATTGAAACCCCCGTGTCCAGTTCTGCAAAATCAGCATCATTCGTGACAATCAGCAGATTATCCAATTTGGCAAGGTGATGATAGTAACAGTCATTAAAGTCAGTCTTGTCTAATTCGCTTAGGACATCTGGCAGGGATATTTCTGTGAATCGATCATCTAAGGGCGTTGAGATCTTCAACAGTTGATTATTGAAAACAGCTTGAATATCTTTGGCAGTACTAAGATAATGCGAACTGCCCCGATAATACTTTTTATAATTATCCTTGACAGTTTTTTTACGTCGCAGGATGTTGAAATCCAATCTTAGCCAAGCATTAATAATTTCAGATGCGATTAACGAAGACACATAAATGGTAGTATCGTTACTCAGTGCCCTCTTTAAGAAACCATCGGTACTTGCTGATAGTATTTTTGTTGTAGTTGCCTATCGGGCAATAAAAATACAGCCATATGTTTGCGTCAAAAAAATACTTGTCTCCATCCTGAGGTACATAGGTCTCGACATCCATCACGTTATTCATCGCCAAAAGCCTCCCGGATATCCTTTTCGAGATTATCCTTGTCCTTGAAATATTCCTTAGCGCGTTCAATAGTTCTTACCATACGCTCTTTGTCTTCCGGCTGGAGGCCTCTGACACTTAAATGTTCGCGCAAAAATGGACTGTCATATTTGCTATAAAGCTGGCCAATTGCGGCATTTAGAAAAGTTGTAATTAGCGTTTCAATGTTTACAAAATCAAGAACAACTTTAACGTCTTTTTCTAAAAAAGCAATTATTGTCTCAAACAGTCTCTCTCCATCTTCTGTAGATACAGCCGCTTTGCCCCCTACAACATCAAAAATGTTTATTATTTTCCGTTCCATAAACTTTTTTCCTTTAGAAAAGTATATCCGTATCTTCCATCTCAGATGTTAGACAATAGGAACACTGATCGTTCACATTAAACTCCAGGTTGACCGCAGTTCCTCCAAAAAAGTCGCTTAAATCCTCTGAGTGTGAGGTATACTCCTTTTCGTACCAATATCCATCCGCTGAAGCAATCTGTATCTTTCCTTTATTCTTACATAAAAAATCACGTATCAGCGTAAAGCCAAGCCCGCCCGGTATATTACCTTTTCTTGTTGTGGTGCGTTCGCTAACGGCCCACTCAATAGCTCTTTTACCTGAAACCTTACGTCCCGAATAATCTTGGACATTTTTATGAATCGTATTGCCAATATCAACGATAGTAAAATCCAATCGTCCTTTTCGTGGATAATATTGTCCGCATGAAAAAACAAATTCACAATTACCATGCATTTTTGCGTTATTAAATATCTCCAGGATGCTCTCTTTGATTTTTTTTCTTAAAAGAGCAGACATGTTCGGCAGTCCCGGATGAACTAACAGCTTCTTCTCAAGATATTTCTCAAATGAACCTATTTCGCTTACTTTGGATTTACGATATTCCACCGTTGTTTGATAACTATCCGGCAAGGATTCACCACCAAAATAACTATAGTGAGTTTTCTTAAATATTTTTTCCTGTTCCAGCCCAAGGTTAACAATGTCAAAGTCATTTGTCCATGCAGACTCCATAATGGCTCCCAGCATGGCAAGCATATTGGCGTCAAACCAGGTAGTATTTTGAAAATCAAGCTGAATCTTTTCAAATTGGCACGGTTTTACCTGTTGATAAACATTTGCCAGTGATGCAAAGCCCTGCTGATCACTACCTATTCTATATGGCAATTGTATCGTTAACATAGGTTGTTCCCAATAATCTTCGAACTCTCGATGCAGTCAAATTGGTGCGAAATATCGCACCCTACCTTCTAAATCTGCAATTCCCGCCAAAAATTTCTTATCGTTCGAAGAACGGAAAGAGCTTTTTTAGTTCAGCGGCGGAGGGCCGGCGGCCGTATTCGCAGACCTCGAACGCCTCGGCACAGCGCACCTGTTTGCCTTTTCTTTTGCCGTAGGCCTCGATTAGTTTCGCCCGGTACTTGTTGGCGGTTGACTCAAAGCGACTGCGAAATCTCTGGCTAACCCTTCGGTAAGCTGCCGCACGTTCTTTTTCGTTCTTGGGGACCATTGATTCGTTGCCGGAAACGCCACCTTCGACAAACTGCGATTCGAGAATGACCAGGGAATGCAGCTTTTTCTCGATGACATCGTCAATAGCAACTACCAGGTCCGGCTCAAATGGATTCGGCTTCTGGAAACGGTCTGAGAAGTACAGGAAAACCGGATTCGTTTTTAAGTGCGGGACATCGGGGCAGATGAACGCGACCGTGACCATAAACGCGGCATCCTGTACAAGGATCCCTGTGTAACGGTGGTCCGGATGGTAGTCGTTCGTACGAGGCGCCAGCACGATATCAGCTTTCCATTCGCGAATGAGCCGTATGAACGTCTTGCGGTTTTCGAGGGTCGGCATAAGCTCGCCATCGTGTATGTCCAGCACTTCGGTCTCGATTCCCAAAATCTTGGCCGCCTTTTGTACTTCTTCTGTCCGTCGTTTAGCTAACGGCCCGCCGGCCTTTTTCCAGTGGCCGATATCGCCGTTGGTCGTCGAGACGAATTTGACGTGATGGCCCTGTGCAGCCCACATTGCCGCCACGCCCCCTGCCTTAATCTCGCAGTCGTCCGGGTGTGCACCGAACGCGATGATGCGCAGCTTGCCGGGGTTGTTCAGTTTAGAAGCTCTGGCACGCTCACTGCCCAGGGGAGACTTAGACAGGTTACGCTCAGCCGCTGGAGCCAAACAAGCAAAGACGACAATCATCAATGCCAGCACCGGCAGCGTTAGAGTTACTGAACCAAGAATTCTCTTTTTCATAATTGACCTCCTAACAAAACAATCAAGCGGATTCGACTAACACTGTACAGAAAATCGACAAATTTGCAAATGTTTTTTATGGGCTATATTCAATAGTAAACTACAGACTTAGGACTGGTAAATAAATTATCTTCCATTTTTGGCTGGCTGCGGCTTCGGCTGGCGGCCTCAGCAAAACTCGGACTACCAACCAGTAGGCCTGCGTTTTGCTTCCACCGTAAGGTGTCCTGTGGACTTGCCAGCCTTGTCCTCGCTCAGCCAAAAACGAAACCTAATTTCTTTACCGGTCCTTAGAGCACGGGGTGTTTCAAATGAAAACCTGTGGCGTCTTGATAAGCCTTAGCTACGGCCAACACTTCTGACTCACCATAAAGTTTACCGTTAAAAGTAATGCTGGTGGGTTCCTGCTTTTTGTTGAATCCGTTGGGCAACACTACAGCCGGGTGTCCCGTGAGGTTGGTTAAAAGAAGATTGTTTCCCACCCAGGACGGGGCCACGTAAACATCAATGTCCGACATAAGCTCGTGCATGGCCTTTATTACCAGCGTGCGCAGACGATTGGCCTGGATGTATTCGACCGCGGGAACCAGGCGGGCCTCTCGAAACCGGTTGGGCCAGGCGTTCTTTATCTGGCGAACGAGCAGGTCATCGCGACCGCTTCGGGTCAGCTCGTCGAAAGCGGCCGCCGCTTCGACACTGAGAATAAATGCAATGGCATCGACAGGATAATCCGGCAGTTCAATTGGTATAAGGTCAAGACCAAGGCCCCGCAATACCTCCAGAGTTGCTTCGTCGTTGGCTTTGGATTCTTTGTCGTCGCGTTCCTGTTCAAAAGCGCTCTTGATGTAACCAATTTTCAAGTCCTTTATGCCTCGGCCTGCGTCCCAATTGAAAGGCAAATCAACAACCGTGCTATCTTTGCCGTCGGGTCCGTAAATGGCGTTAAAAACCAGCGCGCAGTCCTCAACGCTGCGGCAGATGGGGCCGATCTTATCCATGGTCCAGCTCAGTGCCATCGCACCGTATCGACTAACCCGCCCGAAGGTCGGCCTCAGCCCTGTTACTCCGCACACCGTGCATGGTGAAACGATGGAGCCATGGGTCTCCGATCCAATCGCGAAACCAACCAGACCGGCTGATGTAGCGGCAGCCGGGCCGGCGGAAGAGCCGCTGGAGCCTTTCTCCGTATTCCATGGATTCCGGGTCTTGCCCGCGAACCAGACATCTCCCCAGGCCAACGCACCCAGAGTTAATTTTCCCACCAGCACAGCACCGGCCTCTTCCAAACGCCTGACTACGGTGGCATCCATATCGATAACCTGGTCTTTATAGGGCATCGCACCCCAGGTGGTTTTATGTCCTTTAACCGCCAGCAAATCTTTGACCCCCCAGGGAATTCCATGCAAAGGTCCTCGATAACGACCCGCCGCGATTTCCTTATCGGCACGTTTCGCCTGCCGGCGGGCTAATTCCTCCGTTAAGGTTATGACACATTGCAGTTTGCTGTCGTACTTTTTTAGCTGGCTCAGATACATGTTGGTAAGTTCCAGTGAGCTTACTTTACGCGATTTAATCAGTCCAGCCAGATTAGTAATCGTCCAAAATGACAGGTCCTCAATATCCGAAGGGCGTTTTGCCTTTCCGGGCTTACTTGCCTTTATCGGTCGTCCCGTAAGTTCCGCTGTGCGGGACGCTGCTCGCTGCTTTTTTTCAAAGGTCATGCCCGGTGGAACTGGATTGAACTGAATGGCCGGCACCACGCTGTTATCCAGATGAACCTCGCGCATTTTCTCATAGTTTTTCAAGCGCTTGTTTAGTCCTTCGACCATCAATTCCCGCTCCTGGTCGGTAAATTCCAACCCCGCTGTCTTCTCAGCGTCATGGAGCATTTCTTTAGTAATCTTAGTGACATCATCGTCTTGCATTTTGGCCCAGAGAACACCCGGCAGAACTGTGGCAGACAATCCCAGGCCGGAGGAATATGCCAGGAAGCTGCGACGGGCTAATTGCATTTTTTCAGAAGCTTTTGAAGTTTTCACTGAAACCGACATACCTGTTACCTTTCATTTTTTTGTTATGTCCTCGCAGGACTGTTTTTGACTGCGTCAATCTTCAAATCCCAGCCGAGCGGGATGAAACATCCGAATTTAGGACTGGAAAAAGTAGCTTATATATAAACTTTGTCCATCATTCTTGGGAATGGTATGCACTGCCGGATGTGTTTTTGAGCGGTCAGCCAGGCGACGGTCCTTTCGACGCCGAGTCCGAAGCCGCCATGGGGCACCGAGCCGTATTTTCGCAAATCCAGATACCATTTATAATTTTCGATATCCAGGTCATGTTCGTTTATTCGCGCAACCAGCAGGTCGTGGTCGTCTTCTCTCATTGAACCGCCGATGATTTCGCCAAAGCCGGCGGGGGCAAGCAAATCGAAATTCAAAACCACCTTTTCATTGTCCCTGTCGGCCTTCATATAAAAGGCCTTGGCCTCTTTGGGGTAGTGTGTAACAAAGATGGGTTTGTCGTGCATTTGTGAAATAATGGTTTCATCTGAGCCGCCGAGGTCTTTGCCCCATCGAAATTCCCCAGCCAATTCGGCGTGTTTGGGATTGTTTTCTATTTTTGTATCTGTCTCGGTAAGAACTGTGCGCAATTCAATCAGTTCAGCAGCGATTTTATCTTTCTGCCACTGTTTTATTTGGCTGGCGGGCTGCTTTTCAAGCTCGCTGATTTTAGTTTCCAATTGCTGTTTTTGGTTTTGCAGCTCCTTTAGCTGCCCGGCGAGAAAATCCCGCGTCCTCCGGCTTCTCAGGATGTCAACCGTCTCGGTGTAAGTTAATCTGTAAAAAGGCGCCTTTGTTTTTTCAAGTGATGTAATGTCGGCGTCTAAAGTTTCAAGCTCGTTTTTGTTATTTTGCAGGACTTGTGCGATTATAAAGGAGACGAAATTTTCAGCTAATTCGAGCAGGCCGTCAAGGTCGATGAACGCCACTTCCGGCTCGACCATCCAGAACTCCGTCAGATGCCTTCGGGTCTTGCTTTTTTCCGCTCTGAAGGTCGGCCCAAAGCAATAGACCTTGCCGAAGCTCATCACGGCTGATTCGAGATGCAACTGGCCCGTCTGGGTCAGGTACAGAGGAGAACCAAAATAATCGACTTCAAAAAGTGATTGCTGCTCTTCGCCGACTGTGGCTGTAAGTATCGGCGTATCGATTAGAACAAAGCCGTTGTCGTTGAGAAATCTGCGGATAGCGTCGATAACGGTGTGTCGGATTTTTCCAATGCACCATTGGTGCTGCGAGCGAAGGTGCAGGTGACGATGCTTGAGGAGAAAATCGACGCCGTGCGATTTCGGCGTAATAGGATAACCATCCGCCGGCGAGATAATTTGCACATCGGTTACAGCTAATTCGTAGCCGCCGAGGCTTCTTTCATCGGCCCGCACGGTTCCGGTTACGGTTAGAGACGATTCCTGCCCGAGATGTTTTAACTGTTCGAAAAGTTCACCGGGTACTTTGCCTTTTTCAACAACGCACTGGCAAAGCCCCGTGCCGTCGCGGAGGACTAAAAATTGGACCTTACCGCTTGAACGGCCCTTGTACAGCCAGCCGGCAAGAGTAACTTCTTTGCCTTGGTGCTGTGATAAACAATTAATCGTAGTATACTGGTCATCCATAATTCAAGGATTCCTTATCGATTACCTAATTTATTATCAAGCTCCTCATAACTTCAGCTATTTCGGCCAGATGTTTCTTGTCTCTCCGTATAATGAGAAACGTCCGCCGTGGTTTTCATATTCGAATTGGCCTCCACTGACCGGGTCTATGAAAGCCTTGGCTGGAGCATTGGATTTTATTGCATCGAGACTGCCCGGCCAACTACCATTTTCATTGTTGTATTGTTTTATCGCGATTAAGAGCTGCGAACCTCTTCGGAAAGCAAGGTTTTTTAGATATATGTCGTGAATACTGTAATAGGATTCCGCCGACATATAGGCGATGAGCTTAGTACTATACTCGTAATTGAAGCGGATGCGGCGGAAGTTACCTGGTGTTAAGAATGAAAGCAATTGCTGTGGCTCTCTTGTCCAGTCAAAGGCAGGGTCAGTCATTGCATAGTATTTTGCATAACTTGCATCAATCATCTCGCCAATCTTTTCCGGTGCAGAAGGGACATATAACCATACAAATATGACGCCCAATTTGGCGTATTTCCTACGAGAGTAAGTCCCGGTTGTAAGCTGTTGCGGAGATTGTCCAATTGTTGATGCAAATGTGCGACGACTTAATCTTACTTTACCCTCCGCGTTTTTTTCGTAAGCCATGCTGCAAAGCATGTTCTTGGCGTATAATTTTTCAAAATCCAGCATCTTACATAGATCAAAGTCCCAGTTATTTTCCGCACCTATTAAGGAGCTGGATAACAATTGCAGTTGTTGTTCACTTGGCCGGCCTTCTATCACAAACCGATTAAGCTGCTGTAAACCTATACTTTCGATTGCAAAACCAACGAGTTGGTGAATTGTAACCGGTTGTTGGTACGAGTGCCTGCCCATTTGAATGATACAGAGGTATTTTTCAATCCCGTCATCAATTCGGCCTTCGGCCAGGTCATTATTAGCGGCCGAGACAAGTAAAAATGCACATTGACGGATCTTGGGTAATCGCTCCATATACTCGCCGATACCCATAGCATCAACTCTTATCGGAAGAAATCTACACTTATCAATTTTGGCTGTTTGCAATAACTTTTCTATTGTGCTTTGATGGCCCTTGAGCCATTCGGCAGTCTCCTGGTGGTCCTTTGAAAGCCAGGGCTCATCTTTAGATGAAGGTTTTGACTTTAAAAAGAATTCGGGCTGATTAGCATCTATGACCAGATTTTGAAAAATTTCATCATAGGCCAAAGCTGCGTTTTCTTCATCCGGTATCGCATATTTGTTTTCCAGGACGGCCAGTTCTTCATCAAAAGTATAAGGACGCCAACCTTCATCATCCTCGGGCAATAGGACCCAGATAATCAATGCTATTACCACAATGCCGGCAGAGAGCCAGAACCACTTCCTGGCGGGTTTGGGCAGAATAGTACAAGCTGTAAGAATAATGGCCAGAAGTGTTATTACTTTCCACGGTGCATGAAAGATAAGCGCAGCAATTAGCAACAATGCAAGCAGACCCAAGCCAATCCATTTAAAGATTCGCTTGACGGGTCCGGATTTTTTCTTTTCCTGCTTTTCTTTAGCCATTTTTTAGACATCCAGTTTTTCGCGCAGGTTGTCCAGCTTGTGCTTGGTTATTCTGCGGGTTTTTCCGGTACGATTATCCACGCTGCCAGGTAGGTCAGCGCTACGGGTAATATCGCAGTTGCAAAGCATAAGAAGACCATCACAAGCCGTACTAATGTAGGGTCGATGTCGTATGTCTCGCCGATACCTCCGCATACGCCGAAAATTTTCTTCTCCGTTTTAGATATGTACAGTTTTTTCATTTCCGGTCTCCTTAATTTTCATGCCTCCAGTTTCTGGCGCAAATGGTGGAGCAGTTGGTCGGTTGAGACCCTTACCTGGTCCATTGAATCACGGTCGCGGACGGTTACGGTGGTGTCCTCTTTTGTCTGGCCATCGACGGTGATGCAGAACGGGGTTCCGGCCTCATCCTGTCTGCGGTAACGTCGGCCAACCGCGCCCTTCTCATCGTAAAAGCAATTGAAATATCTTTTCAGGTCGTTGTAGATATTCTTCGCTATTTCCGGCATACCATCTTTTTTAACCAGAGGAAAGACAGCGACTTTCACAGGCGCAAGGGCGGGATGAAATCTTAAAAGGTTCCTCGTCTCGCCGCGAACTTCTTCTTCGTCATAAGCATCGACCAGAAAGGCAAGTGCACTTCGGTCTATGCCGGCACTCGGCTCAATCACATAAGGGATATATCGCTGTTTCTTCTCATCATCGAAATAAGACAGCGGGCCTTTATTGTAATCCTCGGCTTCGGCGACCAATTCGATATTCGTCAGCTCCCGGTTGTTTTCATACCATTTATTGAGCGTCCTCATGCCGCGTTGATGCTGCCGCAGGTCGTAGTCCGTGCGGTTGGCGATGCCTTCAAGCTCCTGCCAGTCGCCGCTGCCGAACGGGAACCTGTATTCGATATCGACACAGGCCTTGGCGTAATGGGCAAGCTCATCGGCATCGTGTTCGCGGAAACGAAGATTCTCTTTCTTCAAACCTAACCCGATATACCAGTCGAACCGGGCCTGCTTCCAGTGGCTGAACCATTCTTCATCGGTGCCCGGCTCACAGAAAAACTCAAGCTCCGCCTGCTCGAATTCGCGCGTCCGGAAGATAAAGGCCTTGGTCGTTACTTCATTGCGAAAGCTCTTACCTATCTGAGCGATGCCGAAAGGTATCTTAACTCTTGTGGTATCGAGCACATTTCTAAAATTAACGAAGATTCCCTGAGCGGTCTCGGGGCGAAGGTACATCGTCATCGAATCATCGACGTTGGCGCCCATCCGGGTCTCGAACATCAGGTTAAACGGCATCGGCTCGGTAAACCGACCCACCGCCCCGCAATTGGGACATACCTTGTTACTCAAATCCTGCGCCTTGGCCATAGCCGCTTCGATTGCGATATGTTCGGTGTGCTCCTGGGTTTGCTCGGTAACTTTTTCTTTGAGGTGGTCAACGCGGGTCCTGGTATTGCACTTTTTGCATTCGGCTATCAGGTCGGCGAACTTGTCGGCGTGGCCGCTCGATTTCCAGACCATCGGGTGCATAAGGATACTGCAATCAAGGCCGACCACATCATCGCGCATCTGCACAACGCTTTTCCACCAGGCCTTTTTGACGTTGTTTTTTAATTCGACGCCGAGCGGCCCATAGTCGTAGCAGCTCGCCAGACCGCCGTAGATTTCGCTGGACTGAAATATAAAACCCCTTCGCTTACACAGCGATACGATGTCATCGAGCTTGGTAATCTTAGCCATATCTGGTCTCCGTAATTATTGATTAGGCTTATTATATAAGCAAAACCGCTGATTACAAGGACTGAAACAAAGCACGAATTGGATGGGATTTTGGTTTGACGTGTGCCGTGGTTTTGGGTATGATAGAATTTGAATCTTCAGGATTTGCCAGGACAGATGTATGAACAAGAATATAGTAATAGCGGAAGACAAAATCCGAGAGTTTTGTGAGCGACATTATATTCGCCGGTTAGCCATTTTTGGTTCGGCGCTTCGCGATGACTTTGGTCCGGAAAGTGATGTGGATGTGTTGGTGGATTTTGTGCCGGGTCATACTCCCGGCTTTTTCAAGTTGTTCGAAATGGAAGAAGAGCTATCGGGCTTATTAGGCGGGCACAAGATAGATATGCGCACGCCGGAGGACCTGAGCAGATACTTCCGCGATAAGGTTGTCGCCACGGCACAGGTGCAATATGTCCGAAATTGACTACGTTCGTATTCGCCATATTCTTGATGCTGCTCGGGAAGCTGTTAGCTTCTCCAAGGGCCGATGCCGTGCGGACCTTGATACGGACAGGAAGCTAAATCTGTCGCTGGTTCGACTGCTTGAAATCATAGGCGAAGCAGCTCGCGGTCTCTCACAAGAATTTCGTCAAGAGCATCCGGAACTGCCGTGGAAAAGCATGGTCGGAATCCGTGACCGACTTATTCATGGCTATTTTGATATCAACCTTGATGTGGTATGGGAGACAGTTACCGAAGACCTGCCACCCTTAATTGCCCAATTGGAAAAGATTGTGCCCGATTAAGACCACAGAAAAATTCTTCAAAACACATCTCATAAAGCTCGAAAAATAGCCGATTGTTCTGTAGCAGGTTAAATTGCGAGTGTCATTGTTGGTCCATTTTCTTTTGCATACTTCCTGAGAATCAGATGAGTTGCTCGTAATGACATTTAGCAAAGGTTTTCAACATGACACAAGTGACGTATTTGTGTTTTTGAGCTACTCCAGCAATTCTGCGCCAAGTTTTTCAAGGGCTGTTCGCACCTGCTTTCGGACCAACTGGGCAAGCTCGATAGCTTGCTTGGCCTCGGCTTCTGTAACCTCTTGTTCCTCTCCCGGATACCGCGTTGTGATAGAATAGAGAGTCAACTGTTCTGCATCTTGCAATTCTTCGGCCCAGGTTGCGTGTTCGTTGCACAACTCGAGCAGGACCGATATGTTGTGGGTATAAGGGAAATCTACCACACAGTACACGAGATAAGCTTTGAGGTATTTTTCCGCACATTGCTGGGCATGATATGCAATTAAGCGGTACGGTGGTTTTTCTTCAGGCTTCAGAGTCATTGCATGTTCCGCCAGACGCAGGTCTTCATCGCCGTGGATAAGCCATTGCTTAACATGATGTAAGACTCGCTCATTGGGCACTTTCATAAAGAACTCTTCCTTCCTTCCAGGCAGGTCTGGCGATTGTACCGGGTATATGGCGATCCAGCTCAAATTCTTCCGGCGTAAGAATCATTATATCTCTTGCCAAGTTCAAACCCCGTAAGGCCCTGTCCATTTCGAGCATTAAATGACGGCGTTTGCCCTCAAACGAACATACGACCAGGATATCAACGTCGCTTCGATCATCGGCTGTGCCCCTTGCCTGTGAGCCGAAAAGGATAATTCGGTTCGGGTGAAAACCATCAACCAGCCGTTCCTTAACTTCAAGTAATGTTTCATTACTTATCATAGGTTAGCCTTTTCTCTTTGTTTTATTGTATAAGAAGAAGCTGCGGATTACAATTATTGGTTATTGATTTCCTTTCTTATTTCCTCGAGTAAATTTATAGTATAGGAATTTGTATTAGCCACCGAGGTCACAGAGAACACAGAGATATAAAAATATAAATCCGTGTACCTGTGGCAGAGCTAAATCTGTGTCTAAAGAAATTCCGCCGAAGGCGGTTAATTTTATTGCCTCAATCGGGGTCAGATTGTTGACATCTGTTGTCGCAAGCCTTTCAATTTACTATTTACAATTGACTATTTACTATTTGGACAAACGAGAGTTATTATTCAATCCTGTTCTATTTCTTGTTTAATCCCGTTTAATAGGTTGATTGCTTCTATAGGTGTGAGATTATTTATATCTACCGAACTGAGTTTCTCTAAAACGCTCTTATTTTTTTGGACGAAGAGGGAGTCTTTGTCCGGTTCTTTTGTTTTATGACGGGAAAGGTGTTCGCCGGTGGCTTCTTTCTGGAAGGTGCTTTCAAGCTCTTCCAAGATTTCTTTGCTCCTCTCAAGGATGGTTTTTGGCAGGCCGGCTAATTTGGCTACGTGGATGCCGTAACTTTTGTCCGTTCCGCCGGGCAGAATTTTATGCAAAAATACGACCTCGTCCATCCATTCGCGGACGGCGACATTGCAGTTCTTAACATTTGCAAACAGCTCGGCTAATTCGGTCAGCTCGTGATAGTGCGTTGCAAAAAGCGTTCGGCATTTTATTTTGTTCGCGATATGTTCGGTAATCGCCCAGGCCAAAGACAGGCCGTCGTAAGTGCTTGTGCCGCGGCCGACCTCGTCAAGAATGACAAGTGATTTATCGGTGGCGTTGTTGATAATGTTGGCTGTCTCGGTCATTTCGACCATAAAGGTTGATTGGCCGCGAACCAATTCGTCCGAAGCGCCTACGCGGGTAAAGATTCTATCGACCAGACCTATCTCGGCATCTTTGGCGGGGATGAATGAGCCGGTCTGTGCCATCATGACCAGCAGGGCCACCTGTCTGATATAGGTGCTTTTGCCGCTCATATTCGGGCCTGTGATGACAAGGATATCGCCGGCGCCATCGCCAAGCTCGATATCGTTCGGCACAAACTCCGGGCCGAGCGTTTCAGCTAATACCGGATGTTTGCCTTCGTGAATAATAAGCTCCCCGCCATCGGTTATCTTCGGGCGAACGTAGTTTCGCCGCCTGGCAAGATATGCAAGAGCTGTCAAACAATCACATTGAGCGATGGTCTCGGCAAGAGACTGCAATCGGCTTACGTATTGCGCGGATTGACGGCGGAGCTGGTCGAATAGCTGCTGCTCTAATTCGAGTGCCTTTTCATCGGCGCTGAGGGCCTGGGTCTCGTATTCCTTGAGCTTTTCGGTGATATAGCGCTCGGCGTTTTTGATTGTCTGCTTGCGAATGTAGTCGGCGGGGACCTTGTCCGCTGAAGAGTGGTTTACCTCGATATAATAGCCGAAGACCCTGTTGTAGCCGATTTTCAAATTCGCGATGCCGGTCCGCTCGGACTGTTCTTTTTGATAGTTCCTCAGCCAGCTTTGGCCATCTTGGGATATCGAGCGCAGGCGGTCAAGCTCTTCGGAAAAGCCCGCCTTTATCACCCCGCCGTCACGCAGATGCGTTGGCGGCTCCGGCTTGATTGCAGATTCAAGCAACTCAGCTAATTCGTCCATACTATCGCATTGGCCGGCCAGCCGCACGAGCAGGTCGGCGCTGAATTGCTCCAGGATTCCTCGCAGCAGCGGTATCTGCCGCAGTGTGGCTGCAAGGGCCACCAAGTCTCTCGGACTTGCCCGGAACGTGCTGATGCGGGCGGCGATTCGCTCGGTGTCGGATATGTTCGAGAGCAGTCTGCGAACCTCGGCCAATTTGTCATCGGCGTCTTTGATTTCTTCGATGGCATCGGCTCGCAATTCGATAGCACCAAGCTCGCACAACGGCATACACAGCCAGTTTCTAAACATTCTGCCGCCCATACCGGTTATCGTTTCGTCGAGGCAGTCCAGCAGTGAGCCTTTTTTGTTTTCGGTGCGAATGGTCCGCAGGATTTCCAGGCTTCGCAGACTGGCCGGGTCGATTTGCAGAAAGTTTTGACCGTCGATTTTTTTCAAATTCCGGATATGGCCGAGCGTGGTTTTTTGTGTTTCGTTGAGGTATTCGATGACAGCGCCGGCAGGGCAAATAAGGCCATCGTCATCGTCGCCGATACCGAAACCTTCAAGCGTGGCAGTGCCGAAATGTTTCAGCAGACGCTGTCTTGCCTGATAAGGGTCGAAATACCAGCCGGGACGTTCGGTTACAATGGCGTTGGTTAATTGCGTAATGTCCCTGATGAGCTTTTTTGTCTCGGCTTCAAACAGCTCGCCGCGTCTGTCAGCGAGCAGACACTCGGCCGGTGACAATCGCAGCAGCTCATCGAGCAGTTTTTCTTCGGGCAGCTCATGGACGAAAAAGTGTCCGGTTGAAATATCGACCCAGCTTATAGCTGTCTCGTGTTTTGTCCCCAGGCTGACGGCACAGAGGAAATTATCCTCTTTGGCGGTCAAGAGGGTATCATCGGTGAGCGTGCCGGGGGTAACGATTCGCACGACGTCGCGTTTGACAACGCCCTTTGCGGTTTTGGGGTCTTCGACCTGCTCGCAAACGGCGACCTTGTAGCCGGCCTGTAACATTTTTTTCAGATACCCGTCAACCGCGTGATATGGCAGGCCAGCCAACGGGATGGGATTTTTGCCTTTGCTTCGGCTGGTCAGGGTCAGCCCAAGGACCTTCGAGCAGGTCTTGGCATCTTCGTAAAAGGTCTCGTAAAAATCGCCCATGCGAAAAAACAGTATGCAATCGGGATACTTTTGCTTGAACTTGTGAAACTGCTTCATCGCAGGCGTTAGTTTCTCGGTATTTACACCCATAGTTGCAGATTATACACGAAGTCGTCCGTTTAACAACTCTGTTATGATTGAGACGGCTTGCTTTCTGGATTTGGTCTTTTTTAATTGATTTAACAGGTTTTCCTGTCTGCTGGTAAAGACAACGGGCGTTTTTAAATCGAAATCCACGACGCCGCAAACTTGGCGGATTTTTCCTATCAAGTTCTCGATTCCGATACCTTCCTTAGCGCTTATCTGCACTGTGTTCGACAGAATTTCAGGCAGTCCGCCACGGCGGATAAATTTGCTGGTATCGAACTTGGCGGGCAAATCGGATTTGTTTAAGCATGTGAGGACAAGTTTTTCGGCTATTTTTTCAACAAGGCGCTCATCAAGCTGGTCGTTGGTTTGGCTGTTATCCAGAACGAGCATGACAAGGTCCGCCTGTTCTAAAATCTGAACGCTTTTTTTCTGAGCGGCTTCTTCAATAGTATCTTTGGGTGCGGAGAGTTTTTCCTCCAGTCCTGCTGTGTCAATTAATCTGAGAGAAAGAGATTCGATTCGGCACACAGCTTCGACCCAGTCTCTGGTTGTGCCTTTGATATCGGTAACTATCGCTTTTTGTCGGCCGGCCAGATAGTTAAGCAGCGTGCTTTTACCACTGTTGGGCGGGCCTATCAGGGCCACTGTGCATCCGGCAATAATCAGTTTTGCCGTTCGACTGTTTTCAAGTATCCGCTCGGCCTCGGCTGAAATTTGCTCAAGTGATATTGCGTTGATGTTCGCAAGCCACTCTGCGGCTTTTTTGCTTAAGCCGGTGTCGATTTGGTTTATAATTATTTTGGTGCCCTGGATGGTTTTGGCCTTCATCTGGGCCAGCTTAGCTTCGACTGCGATTGTATTGACGGTTTTTTGTGCAGAGATGATTTTTGTTAGAAGCTGCTCTGCGGTCAGCAGCGTGGCTCCGCGGCGCTGGAGCAGTTGCATTATGTCAGCTACAATGAGCGGATTGCCGTGACAGTGTATTGCGAAACTGTCAGCCTGCTCACAACCGATAGTAACCTGGTCGATGGTTTCATTGCCGTCTGTGATTGTGCCGAGCAGGATTTCGCCGGTCTTAAATTCACCCGGCTTTGTTCCCTTTGGCTTGAACATTTTTTTTACGACAGCCTCGGCTGAATCGCCAAAGACCTGGACCGTCGATATTGCACCGGTTCCTTTGCCGGTCATTACTGCTGCGAATATACTCATATCTGGTATTTCGTATTTTGTAATCTGTGTTAATCTGTTTCAATCCGTGTAATCTGTGTTTTCTGCGATATATTTTTTGTAGGCCAGGACGATACCTTTGATGACCAGGTTGGGCACAAAGGAATCTACGAAATCACAATCGTCCTTAATGGTTTTTGCAGCCGAGCCGGTAATGATGGTTTGAGGCCATTTGTCGATTTTCTCTGCGTAGCGCTTGATAACCTCTTGCAGTGTCCCGATAGCGGAATAATATAACCCACAGTTTATGGCCTCGGTGGTATTTTTGCCAAACGGCGTTTTCGGTTTGGTGATTTTTGTTTTTGGCAGTTGGGCGGCTTGCCTCTGCGACTCTCGTCGCAAGACGAGGCAGCAGGTATTTTCTTTCAGGGCCTTTGCGCTGATTCCAAAGCCCGGGCAGATAACACCGCCAAGAAAAACGCCCTTTTCGTCAACCAGGTCAATCGTTACAGCGGTGCCCAAATCCGCTACTACTACCGCATCCTCGACGACATCATACGCCGCTGCTGCCGAGACTACCCTGTCGGTGCCGACTTTGTTAGGCTCATCTACCCGGAGAGTCATCGGCAGAGGTATGTCTTTGCCTATGATATAAACCTTTTCGCCGAGTTCGTCCTTTGCTATTTGCCGGATTAATCTGGTCCAGTCCTGCTTTACACTGCTGACGACGATTACGCCATCGCGTTTTTTTTCTTTCGAGCTTTCAGCGACGGGGATTTTACCCCATGCCGTTTTTAAGCAGTTTGTCAGTTTTGCTCGTGACCGGCCGGAGATGGATTTAATAAATTGCTCCTTGTCATCGAGAAAAAGCCCGATATCAATATTGGTATTGCCGATATCTACTGCGATTATATTCATAATTCGTACCTTACAGCTCGTATTTATCCGTACCTTTTGTACTCTATTTTTTTGCCGATGTCAATTTATGGCCATTCTATAATTGTCATAAAGATCGGGGCCAATTACGGACAAGAAGTTTTGTTTACACCCCTGTCTTTTTCTGGTATAATTGTTGTATGGGCAATCTAAGTCTTCCAAAGCTGCAAAGAACTGCCTTTACAGTAGGTTCGCTTTTCGAGCAGTCAGATGAAAAATCATATTGGCTTTCCAAGACACCTTACGAACGTCTGGAAGCCGTTGAGTTGATGCGGCAAATTATCTATGGCTACGATCCATCTGCCATCCGACTTCAAAGAGTTTTTGAAATTACTCAACGCTCATCAAGTTGAGTATTTGCTTATCGGTGGATATGTGGCAGACACCAAGACTTGGCCGACCTCGAAAACCTCCCATAAGCTGGAAAACTCGGCCTGATGATAACCTGTCATAACACCACGTAAAAGATTGATAATGACAAGAGATAAAGGCCATTCTGCATTTTCATCTGGTAATCAGGCTCAAGCCGGATTTGAGAGGTCTGAAGAGTTAGCTGCTGAGAAGGCAATGGAGTGGATGCGGCAAGGGGTATTGCTGAGAATACAACGCTCAACGGGGATATCTCCAGAAAGGATGAAAGAATGAATTCAAGTCGCAGACTTTTTCTCAAACAGACGTGTGGGTTTATGCTCGGGATGGGGCGAATGCCGGCTGTTGGGAACACAAGGGCGGCCCGAAAGAAGAAGACGGCACCTAACATCGTGTACATCCTGGCTGATGATATGGGGATAGATTCGGTCAGTGCGCTGAATGCCAAATCAGGGGTCACAACGCCGAATATCAACAAGCTCATCAGGCAGGGAATGACTTTCACCGATGCGCACTCCGGGTCGGCGGTATGCTCGCCTACTCGCTATGGGGTGTTGACAGGGCGGTATTCATGGCGAACGAGGATGAAATCAGGCATTGTCAACAAGTGGGGACCTCCGTTGATAGCCGAGGACCGGCTGACGGTGGGTAAACTGCTGCAGAAGGCTGGATACCATACGGCGTGTATCGGTAAGTGGCATCTTGGGTGGCAGTGGCACGATAGCTCAGGCGAACATACTACGGAGGCGAAGAAGGTTGATTTTTCCAAGCGTGTTACCGGTGGGCCGATTGAACGTGGATTCGACTCTTATTTCGGTGACGATGTTCCCAACTGGCCGCCGTTCGTCTGGATTGAAAATGACCGAGTTCTTGGGATTCCGACCGATACAATGAAAGCTGATAGCTCGAACGGGGTTTCGTCGGGCCCGGCAATGGCGGGTTGGCGCTTCGAAGCGGTTCTTCCCAGGATTACTGAGAAGTGCGTGGATTATATCACCGAGCGGTCCAAGAGGGAGCAGCCGTTCTTTTTGTACTTTGCGATGACTTCGCCGCATACTCCGATCAATCCATCTGAGCGGTTCCAGGGCAAGAGCAACGTCAGTAAGTATGCGGATTTTCTTATGGAGACGGACTGGAGTGTCGGGCGGATCGTGCGTGCGATCGACGATCTGGGGCTGGCTGAGAATACGCTTGTGATCTTCACGGCCGACAATGGGACATCACCCAAGTGCAACTTCGAGGGCCTGGAGCAGAAGAATGTGCATCTGCGTGACCATTGGCGGGGACATAAGGCGGATATCTGGGAGGGCGGTCACAGGGTTCCGTTTGTGGCTCGGTGGCCCGGTGTTATAAAGCCGGGCAGTAAATGCGAGCAAGTGATTACGCTTGTGGACTTTATGGCGACAGCGGCTGAGATCGTCGGGGCGACGCTGCCGGATGATGCCGGGGAGGACAGTGTCAGTCTGCTTGGTCTCTTTCAGGGACGGAAGCCGGATCGGTCAGGACGTGAGGCGATTGTATGCCATTCGAGTAACGGGTACTTTGCAGTTCGTAAGGGGCGATGGAAGATCGAGTTCTGTCCCGGTTCGGGCGGGTGGAGCGTACCGAAAGGAAAGCAGGCTTTGGAACTGGGGCTGCCGCGATATCAACTGTATGATCTTGTGGCCGATCCGAAAGAGCAGAATAATCTGTACGAGAAGAATCCAGAGGTGACGGCGGAGTTGATCATGCTGCTTCGCAGGTATGTTACCCGGGGCAGGTCTACTGCGGGAAAAACGCAAACCAATGAAGGGCCGGAATACTGGAAGCAGCTGCCGTGGCAGTGAGTCAGCGAGCGGTTCCCGGTTTGACCAATAATTTGCGTAATGTGTAAAATTTCAAGATTCCGGTAGACAAATTGACCTGCTAAGTCACTATGTTTATAGAGTACGTTAAGACTTGAGGGCCCCGAGTTGACAACGCCAACGGAAGCATGATGATAGCGAGGAGTATCGACGGATGATATTAGATGTTTGCGCCGATAGACTGTTTCGCAGCCGAAAGGTATCCAACAGAACTTTAGCAAAGGCCAGAAGTATAATTATAATATTCACAATGCGACTAAATGTGAATTTCCTGAGGAATTCAGATATGGCCGACGTTTGCCCTCGTTCAAGGGACCCAAGAACCGCGGTGCAGCTCCTGTTCATCTGTTGGATTCAAATCCCGTTTGGCATGGTAACTAATATAGCTTATGGGCGGGCTTAAATGATAACAAATGGGTCGAGCGCGTTTGGCTCGGCCTTTTTTGTGCGCTTTGGGGAGAGAATTAGACCTTAAGTTCCTTGACCTTTTGCCATAAGAACTCGCTCAGTTCTTTTATGCCGGAGCCGGTAACCGCTGAGATTGGGTGAAGCTCTTTGTTTAGCTTTTTTCTTAAATCCTCTACTATTTTTCCATCCGGGTCGAGGTCGGTTTTATTGGCGACGATAACTTCCTGTTTTCCGGCTAAGGCCTTGCTGTACTCCTCTAATTCGTGACGTATAGCGTTATAATTTTCCACGGGGTCGGAGCCATCGGTCGGCATTATGTCAAGGATGTGGACAATTATTCGGGTTCTTTCTATGTGTTTTAAGAATTCATAGCCGAGACCTGCTCCGCTGTGAGCGCCTTCGATAAGGCCGGGGATGTCGGCCATAACGAACCGGCGAAAATCGCTCAATTCGACAATGCCGAGCACCGGCTCGACCGTTGTGAAAGGATAATCGGCGATTTTCGGCCTGGCCGCTGAGCAGCGCGAGATAAGTGTGCTTTTGCCGGCGTTCGGCATACCAACTAAGCCCACGTCGGCGATGAGTTTTAATTCAAGGCGGATATTTCTTTCCTGGCCGCTCTTGCCGGGTTTGGCATTTCTTGGGGTTTGATTTATCGATGTTGCAAAGGACTTATTGCCTCTTCCGCCTCTCCCACCGCGACAGACACACACCTTCAACCCGATATCGTTAAGGTCTTTGAGAAGTAAATCCAGTTCGATATCGTAAATGAGTGTTCCCGGCGGGACCTTGATAATCAGGTCCTGGCCGCTTGCTCCGTGTTTGTTGCTGCCTGAGCCGGGCTGACCTTTCTGGGCCTTCCAGTGGTGTTTGCCCGCGAAGTCTAATAAGGTATCGAGATTCTCGACGGCCTGGAAATAGACGCTGCCCCCTCGTCCCCCGTCGCCGCCGTCGGGCCCGCCTTTGGGTATGAACTTTTCACGCCGGAAGCTGATGCACCCGTGGCCGCCGTCGCCTGCCTTGACCTGGATTTGTGCCTCGTCGATAAACATATTTCGTTACTCGCCGCTCGTGCCTCGTATCTCGATATAAAAAAAGGATGGCATAATTACCATCCTTTTTTTTATTGGTTATCTTAACTTTTTTGTCAGACAACGTGGACTTTTCTGCCCTGGAAACGCACATGTCCGTCTGCGGTGGCGAATAACGTGAAGTCTCTGCCCATACCGACATTACAGCCGGCGAAGAACTTTGTCCCGCACTGCCGGATGATGATTGAGCCGGCGGAAGCATACTGGCCGCCGAACAGCTTTACGCCTCTGTACTTCGGATTGCTGTCTCTGCCGTTCCGAGTAGAACCTTGTCCCTTTTTATGAGCCATAATTTGATACCTCTAATTAATATAAATCTGAAATTGACAGTTTATCCAAAACTATGATATTAACCACTTCATTCGGGATTGTCCAGAATATTTTTTGTTGAAATGGCCAGATTTTCTGGCAAGCGATTTTACGTTCATTTTGGCCTTTCGGAAATTGTCTTTGATTAAAATACGTGACTGGGCTTAGTTTTAGGTTTACTCAAGAAAATCAGTAATTCGACCAATTATTTTTTCAGGCTTCTTGGTTTGGCATTCCCAAATTGTAAGAACTTTCCATCCCTGTCTTTGTAGAGCGCGCCGGTCCCTCTTATAACGTTCTTTGTTTGCTTGCAGCTTCGGAAGCCAGTATTGTCGTCTAGACTTCGGGCTGCGCCGTCCTAACTGACAGTTGTGCCTGTGCCACCAGCAACCATGAACAAATATCACCTTTCTATGTCGCGGCAAGACAATGTCCGGGCATCCCGGCAGGTCTCTCCGATAAAGTCGAAACCTATATCCCAACCTGTGAACTATTCGCCTGACTGCAAGCTCAGGTGTGGTGTCTGTTTTTCTTATGCGTGACATGCAATACGAGCGCTGCTCTTTGGTTAGTACATCCATAGTGAAAGCCTTCTGAACAACAAGCCGATTTAGTCTCGCTGTTAAGCTGTCGCTAATAAGCTTTCAAGAACTAAACGCGCCACTTTGACATTAACGGCATTTCCAAGCGCAGCCATCGCTGTTGTTCTATTTGGCAGATATTTTAGGTCATCCATTGATTGAAGTCTCGCACACTCACGAACGGTCATATAGCGCCGTTCCCATCCGACAATTGGCACCTGCGTAGTGGTCATTGCGACTAATGATGGAGATGTCGTCGGCCGTTTGACTCTTACACCTGACGCCCGAAATTGAATCACATATTTCCATATGTCTCGTTCCTCTCCGTGGCAGTTCCATTCCAGCTTTTGAAGGCTTGGCGGAAACTGTTTGATTTTTGGCAGCCACGGTTTTATCCAATCCTGATGTTTCCTGTATAACGCCCGATTCTGTCTGATAAACGCCTGTTTCCAATCCGGAAACGCACCTTCTCTCGCACGCGCATAACTTGGCACTTGTGCAAGAATACCTCGCCTATACCAGGTATTAAGTGTTTTGCCAAAACATCCTTTGCTCTTGCGCAAACGTGCTAATTCAACTTCGTATAGCGAATCCTGTTTGTATGGATACGTGGCCTTAAATTCCATGCTCCATATTGGGAACGATGGCAGTTGCTCATCCTCAGGAAATATCTCAAGAAATTCCTGCCATGTCTCAAGGCATCTAATAACCTGCTCGCTTAACCCGGCAGCATCAGACGGATTCTCATCCAAAACATCGCGCACAGAGAGTTCATCACCATTTCTTTCTGGCTTAGGCCATTCGAAGCCATTCAAGCCACCTAAGCATCCCACCATATACATTCGTTCGCGGATCTGCGGCACGCCAAACCTATGAGGTGATAGTTGCGCGTGCTTTACTTCATAACCTAACGACTCCAAAGATTTTCTTACCCTGGCGCAAGTATTACCCTCATCATGCCGAACAAAATGAGCAACATTTTCCAGAATAACGAATTTCG
>JADFJC010000169.1 GCA_022566315.1 Planctomycetota bacterium | reverse complement strand
TAAGTGCTTTGACCGGCAATGTAAGCAGTCTTGCTTTTACCTGCTACGATACAAATGCCGTTGCCTTGACAGGAGCGGTTGAACCGGCCAGTATTAAGTCGGTGCAGATCGAAATGACGCTTACAGGCACGCAAAACACTGTATCGCTTACCAGCAGAGTGTTTTGCCCGGTAGACAATGTGGATTCATCTCTTATTGTCTGGTGGAAGTTTGACGAAAACGCTGACGACAGCTCCGGCAATGGCAACCACGCCACTATAGAGGGCAACCCGACATGGGGCACAGAAGACCACAGATATCTAGATCTTGACGGCACGGGCGATTACGTTGATCTCGACCAGCTTGCTCAGGGTGCCATTCTACTCCCGTATTACACGATATCGGTTTGGTATAGAATTGACGGAGGAGCAAATAAGCCCAGGGACATATTTTCGGCTACGAGTGACGCAAGGGGCCTGGAACATGGAGTTCTCTTGGAGATCACACACCGGAACAGAATGCGATTTCTTCACCGGTTTCCTTTCGGTGGGCGTGAGGGTGCGAATGTTAATAGTCCAAGGGACATGACATTTGATGTAAGCACAACCTGGCATCATGTGGCAGGGGTAAGGGCATCAGACGACTTTATGGCGCTTTATATTGATGGAGTATTAATAGCCTCGAATGACAAGAGCACTACGTCATTCGATGAGCCATTAAAAGTAGTTCTGGGCACCCTCAGGCCCACCGATAGATTTCGATATTGGGACGGCGGAATAGATGATGTCTTGATCTACGACCGTGGGCTGAGCGCAGCTGAAATAACCGCTATTTTTAACGAAGGGCCTTCAAATTAATCAATGGCTAAAAAACTTAATAAAATGAACAGAAATAACAACATACATACCTGCAAATGCAGAAAAGGATTCGTCCTGGTACTGACCTTATTCGCCGCCCTTATAATGTCGGCTTTGATCATAGCGTACGTAAATATACAAACGATAGATCTGAACCTTATCAAGAACAACCTGGGCAGTAAAAAGGCGTATTACATAGCGGAAGCTGGACTCGCCGATGCGTTCAACGAGATTCGACTGAACGGCCCGCTTGCAGATACCCAATGGGAAAAGACTTTCCCACCGAATACGTCAAGCGCATACAGCGTTTCCGTGTTCCAGAATTCGACGGTTATAACCTCGACGGGGTTTGATTCGGCCTCCAATTTCAGCAGGACTCTGGAAGTACTTGTTAGAATACCTGTCAAGGTTGCCCCGCCGCATTTTTTTCGAATTAGTCAATTTAAGGAGATAACCTGGTGAAACAGAATAAGAATATTCTTGGCATACATATAGATGACGATTCTCTCAATATCGTTCATCTCAGGCACGGCGCCAACGGGTTGGGCATTCATAAATGGACCTCTGAGCATTTAGCGGCAGGAGTCATAGAAAACGGGCTGATTGTCGATGAGAAAACAGTCCTGCAAAAGATCAGGGCTTTCACTAAGGCAAACCGGCTAAAATCCTGCAAAGTGATAATATCGACGTCGTGTTCGTCTGTAAGGTTAAGGCCTTGTGAGTTCCCGGAAATGACAGATGAGAAACTGAAAAAACAGGTCGAAGAGCAGGTAGGAAAGTATTCCCTCTTCGATAGTCAAAGCGCTGTTTTTGATTATTGCACGTTTAAAGAACCGGCCGCCGCTTCCAATAAGCAGACCGTCCTTCTTGCAGTTACAGCCAGGCAAATAAGCGATGCCTGCATGTCAATAGCCGAAAAGGCCGGCCTGAAGCTGGAAAGAATCGAGCCTGCTATTATTTCAATTATAAAACTTGTTCTCAATAAGCCAGCGTCAAGTTCCAAAACCGTTTCTCTGCTGTTGGCTTTGGATTCGGCTTCGGGCAATCTAAGTGTTTTCAAAAATGGCATACCCCGGCTCTGTCAAAATTTGAGCCTCGGCATAAAAGATATATTAGAAGGCAAAGATGGTTTTGCACGTCTGGCCGAATCGATGAAACCGGTTCTGGAATTCGCACGCTCGATTGCAGATTCACAGCAGCTTGTACTGAAAATTGCAGGAGCATGTAATGCCGCAAAGCTGGAAACGATCACCGGGAAAATAAAACAAAGCCTAAGCGATGTGACCATTGAGCAGATGGACTGCTCCCAGATCGCAAAAGAGTTCGACCTTCAAGATACCGATGCAGGGGATATTCCGATATTTGCATTTGCCTCAGCTCTGACAGCCTTCGGTGTTTGTCAATTCGATGGACAGTTAAACCTTACATCGAAAGAGTCGCTTACGATACAAAAAACCAAAAAGGAAATGTCGCTTACGGCAAAGGCAGTCGCAGCGGTGGTTGTGCTGTCTGTCGCAGTTTTGGTACCGCTGAAAATGAAAATAAAAAGCGCCGAAGCTGCTTCAGCCCAGGTTGAAGCAAAGGTGGCCGAAACCATTCCAATGCGAGATAAAATCAACGGCCTGCGAGAGCAGATCAGTCTTCACAGGGGAAAACTGCCCACTTATGACACCCTCGACAAAAAGCTGGTCGCTATCCCGTGGCCGAAGGTCATGCAGGCAATAGGTAATGCATTGTCCGGCAAGGTAAGAATAGATGAAATTACAACTACCAATTCAGGAGAGTTCACTCTGCGTGGCCAGGCTCTGGGTGAAGGGCATGTCCACAAGTTTGCAAAAGAATTGCAAAACAGCAAGCTCCTCGAAAGTGTCAAAGTGGAAAAAATCGAATACCCTGACAAACGTAACGTAAGTCTTATTCGTTACAAAATTACCTGTAAAATTCAAATGCCGGAGAACGAATTATGATTATAGAAGAGTTGACAAAACTTAATGATACTAAAAGGAAGACCGCTGCCGTTTTAACGGTACTGGTTGTAGCTTGTATCTGTTACTTCGCGATAACCAGAGATTCTGTAACAAAACTAAAGGCAGCCAATGCAAGTTATGCCGGTTTTCAGGATGAATATGAAAGCACCGGAAATCAACAAGCCGATTTCCTTAATTTGCAAAAACTGCTTGGGATAAATGAAAAGCTGTTTCATCAACGCCAACAACATTGCTTCAGCAATTCTGAGGCTGCGCAGTTTTTCGAAAATATAAACGCTATGGCGTTGACCTACAACTTAAAGCCAATTTCAAGGGTAATTTCAGAACCCAAAAACCTCGTTGACGACAAAGCCGGCGGTGAAGTTGAAGACGAAAATGCCAAACCGAAACCGCAATTCTTGAAAACTCAATCGGCAGGAATAACTGTCGCCGGCAATTATTTTGATATTGCAGACTTTCTGAACCAGCTAACCGGTGGCCCGCAGAAAGTTTGTATAACAGATTTACGTATAATCCTGGCTTCAGGTGAAAGAGCTAAACCAAAGGCATCGTTTAAAATTACTTTGGCAATAGACCTATCGAAGGAGATAAAAAAATGAAAAATTTACTATTACTCTCAACAGTAATACTTATGACATTAGCAGCTGCGGCCCCCTGCTTCGGCGAGCAGACGCGAGACAAGAAGGATCCGTTTGGGCAATTTGAACAAACGGAAGATCCGGCACCGGCGAGAATTACGGCCGAATATGATAATTCTCCGGAACCCCAGGACCCTATCGTCACTGAAGTATTTAACTTGAACTTTGCCAATGCCAAGGATACTGAAAAAACCATCGCTGCATTACTGTCCTCTAATGGAAGAACAGGAGTTGACGACCGACTTAACAGCCTAATCGTCACCGACACCAAATCAAATCTTGAGCTGATCCGCCAAATCCTCAGCAAACTGGATGTCAAAGCACCTCAGGTAATGATCGATGTCCTGATAGTTAACGTAAAGCTAACTGACGAATTCAAGATGGGCATCGACTGGGCCAAGCTCGGCAGAACAAGGAATTTCTTTTCCCAGACAATGAATGCTACCGCAAGTGAAAACCCGTTCGGCAAGATAACATTTTTAACAACTGAGGGCGACTGGACCTTTCAGGGTTTGATAGATTTTGTTGAAACTAACCAGAACGTCAAAATCATGGCAAATCCAAAGGTGTTGGTATTAAACAACCACACAGCAACGATCAACGCTGTTGAAGAGATACCGTACAAGGAGCTAAGCGAAACTTCCGCCGGCGGCAGTATCGGAACAGTCTCCTTCAAGGAGGCTGGAATTAAATTAGAAGTAACTCCACAGATCACCGATGACGGCTACATTATTATGCACATTAAGCCCGAACAGAGTGCCCGAACCGGCACATTTACGGTTGAAGGCAACGATACGCCGATCATTGAAACGCGGAAGACCGAAACAACGTTGCGAGTTAGAGATGGCCAGACGATTATTATTGGCGGTCTTCGCAGAAGCGAGCCTTCCGTGGTAGAAAGCAAAGTGCCGATCCTTGGCGATATCCCACTTATAGGTGGGCTGTTCAGGAAAATAGATCATGACGAGATGGTAAGTGAACTTGGTATCTTTATAACGCCGCATATTTATACCGATGGCAAATTATCTAAGGAGGAGTTGGAACTAATTGAAAAAACAGACGGGACTATTGAACACGAAGAGGTGGCCGGTAATTCGTTGAATTCAGATCCATCGTGGTCCACCTCCGGGCAATGGGCATTTGGTGCTCCTGCTGGCCGCAGCGATAATAAAAATGGTCATCCAGACCCGTCAGCCGGACACACAGGATCAAACGTGTATGGAGTCAACTTAAAGGGTGACTACAGCACTGCGACTGGTGGGCCTTATTACGTAACAGCGGGACCATTTGATCTTACAGGATACTATGAAACCCAATTAGAGTTTGCCAGCTGGCTCAACAGTGACAATGGCGGTTTTGTTGTTCATAGCTTACAGATCTCACGTGATAAAGGCAACTGGACCACGCTTTGGCAACAGGCTGGAAGGGATGTTGTAACAGCTTCTCAATGGTCTGATGAACTGTACGATATAAGCTCTGTAGCGGACAATGCCAGTACCGTTTATGTTCGCTGGGGATACGAAATAATCGCCGATAGAGCCAAGCCCTATTCTGGCTGGAATATTGATGATGTTAAACTCAATGGCAGACCGAAATAAGAGGACCAACAACCAAAATCAGAGGCAGGGATCTGCGGCAAGGATTATAAAATTGAAGATAGAATGGATGTTTGATGTGCCTGATAGGGTGTTTTTAAAAGGATTCACGTGAGCCTACTGCACCAAAAACATTATAAATGCCCTCGGAAAAGTCTCGGCCGCATCTCAGCCAGTTTCATAAGTTCTTTTTTTAACAACCATTAATCGTTTATTGACAAATACTTACAACACCTACTGCTCGGATTTCTAATCCGTAGGCCACAGGTTCAAATCTCCCCACTTTTATAAATAAGGCACTTTATAGTATTGGTCGAGTTCTCTCGATGAGAAGATTGTGATAATTCGCTTGTTCCTATACCATAAGAATTGTAAAGTCTTTTACCCTCCGAAACTGACTCGTCGATTCATATAGCTGAAGCGGTAATGAGTGGATAGTTCTTTCTTAAATCTGCCTTATTGCGTGCATCCAGCCCATGATAGCCAGCTTCTTGGTGCAACCGAAAAATATAAGAATAGGTGGTCCCAAATTTTAACATGGCCTCGACACTGAGGTCCCGCATCGAAGGCCATGTTCTAAACAAAAAGGTCGGGGTGAAAATGTAACATGAAAGAACCAACAAAGATTGATTTCCAACATAGGCGAATCAGCCAGATGTCAGACTTCACAGAATTGATGGAAGTGTTAATCCCAGGAAATCGCAACCAACAGCATACCGCAGCGTGTATATTTTTTGAATTGAAATGGGCTAATTCTATAGTGCCTAACTTGGCATTTTTGGAATCAAAATACGATATCTCTCGCCGAATCTTACAAAGAACCAGATCTAAACTTTCAAGGCTCGGTTTGATAGAACATGTCAGTTATCTCAATAGCCGGTATGATGGTCAGCACGGCTGGAAGCTCTCAACCCGTTTTGAGCAATCCTTAAATCAACTGGCTCAGAAATGTGCAAGCCTCAGAGATACAAAAACAAGCTCAAAAGAGAAAGATTCAATGCTGGTAGATTTCGCAAATGCGAGGCGTAACACGGTTAATTCCAGCAAATTTCAGGACACAAGGAGTGAAGCACTTTGAAAGAAAAGAAGGTTAAGTGGGTTATTATTTTGCTCGTACTGATTTTGATAGCTATTGTGGCTGATACAACTGTCAGGCTTTCAGTACCGGCAAAGCCCAAGAAAACGTCACGGTGTTTAGCAATACCGATTAAGTTTGCTATGGAAAACCCGGACTGTACGACTAAATTGATTAAAGCGGCTAATCTGACAAATACCCGTATTGTTCCGTCCGGGACATTGGAGGCTCGAAGATGTAATCAATCGAAGCTTTA
>JADFJC010000005.1 GCA_022566315.1 Planctomycetota bacterium | reverse complement strand
ACTGGTATCTGTGGCTCAAAAACCACCCATATCCCCTAAACTAACAAAATGTTAATTTGAAAAAAGTGTGAATTTTTACTCATTTTTGCTCAAAAGGCGCGCATTTTTATGAATTTATTGAAATTTTTGCCAATTTTTACTCATTTTTACGCGTTTTTTGACGCATTTTTCTTACCTATACTACCCAAACTCCGCAAGTTTACATGCCCACCCCACCCCCATCTTATCACAAAATAACTCCCCTCTCTGCTAACGAATAATCCTCCATAACCACCGGGCTTTAGCCATAGGTTTTTCCGGTTTCATCCACGTAAATAGTGCCCTTTGCCTGTTTTATCACATTGGTTGCCTTCGGTACCTCATCCAACTTTGGGACCTTGAATAATTTGCCACACTTGCGGCAGTTTATCCTTCGGTCAGCGGCACTACTACCAAGCAGCCAGGTACTGCCACAAGATGGGCATTGAGCGATAATCTGCATCGGTATATTCCTTATGTCAATCCGCAGTCCTTGGGACTCCGCCGTAAGGCGTCCCCAAGCGGACTTACGGAGGACACCTTATGGTGGAGCCGAATACTAAATAATTCGGAAATCAGACCACCAGGAAACCAGGGTGAAGAATATCAGAAAATCAGGATACCAGGAAAAGACAAATTCATGCTGTGCAGTTAACCTTATATTCTGGTAACCTGATACCCACTACCTGATAGACGCTGTCCGGAACTAACTTAAACCCAAAACATTCTACTCACGAATTCAATAGTTATCCATCACAAATTTCCTTCCTGCCCTATAATATCGCCTGAGCACAAACGGTATCGCCTTGGACACAAAAAAGCAGGGTCTGTGGCTGAGGTCGATGAGATTTTCCTTGATTTAACTGCTCGAATCTGCTAAAATGATTGTTGTCGGGGGGTGGAATGAGAAAAAGAATTTCATGCAGAGTTATTAGAACTATTCCTCTTAGCAAAAGTAGTTGCGAACTGCGCCATACAAGCAGGTCAAACGATAAGTCCCATAAAATGAGCGATGCTGCCAGAACGCCAGATACAAAAAAGTACGTTTGGGAACCGGCTGCAAACGCCCAGGTCAAACACTCCGGTAACCCGGTTAGAGACCCCAAAGCCTATAAGCCGGCTTTGGGAACCCTTACCTATACAGACCGGTTGGACATAGCAAGAGTGTCCATCGACAATGGTCTGACAGCACAGATACTCGATTGTTATGTTTAACACTCGGCTTTCTGCTTTATGAGCAGCAGGCATCGAGGCCGAGTAGGCAGTCTATATCAAATCTTTTAAGTAATGTCTCAGGTAATAACGGCATTGTGATAGTATTACCGCAGATGCCATTATGGTGACGAAGACATCAGGTGAGACTTCATTCATCACGACAGCCAAGGCTGTACCTGCCGCGGGAGGGTGCTCGACGTCCAACGCTACCATAATAAAAATAGCAATTCCCACTACGAGGGGATACTCAAGAAAATATGGCAGTGCGACGAAGTAGAATATAGTTCCCAAGGCTAAGCCAACCAGATGGCCGCCAATGACGTTTCTTGTTTGCGCGGAGGCAGCGGTTGGCATTGCGAATACGATAAAAGCGGTGGCGCCCATTGCACTGATTACGACCATTTTGTCCTTGCCCAGAATTAAGACAATGATACACAGAGCAACGGCGGCCAAACAGCTCTGGCAGAGGTAATATTTCCAAAGCTTTTTGAATTTCTCCCCAATCGGCGTATGCAGTGTTATATGATGTAGCTCCATCGCAATTTTTTGTGTTCCCACTTTGCGAACCTGCCCCAATCAGGCGCAAGCCTAAGCTGTATTGGTGCAGAACAAAATGTGGCCGCTTTAATATGCAGCAGCCACCACGTTACAAACAAAAGAACGGCGAGGGATGGGTAACCTTAGAGGGCTAAGCGTACACATTTCCTCGCCGAGTTCATAAAATCCGTTCAGGCTTCTTATTAGACCATCCGTGGTCAGCCTTGTGATTCAACACTTTTTTCTAAAGCCTCTATATACCAAACTCTATGATGTTTTTTGCGGCTTTTAGGATGTTTTCCGGACTTTCAAGCTGACCTGACAACAGAAGCTCTCCTGCCCTCTGGACAGCCTGGGTGTCCGTTTGTGGGGTTTGCATTGCCCTGTCAATAAAAGAAGCATAATCGACCTGCACAGATACATCCGCATCGTTAGCTGTAAGAGCTGCCGCAGAGTTGGGCTGTCTGGATGACGATTTTTCCAGGAAGCCCTGAATTTGATTGGTATTTACTTTTTCAATCATTGCACAATAGTTCTTTCCAGAATTTCCTATCTATGATTCTTTTCGCACATTTTTGACAAAACTTTAACATTTTTACCGAATTTTTCATTTTTTTCTAAAGTTAACGTCTTTTTTGGACGAGTTTATTCGTTTGTGAACATTTCTTCTTTTTTTTTCAAACACATTTTTACATTTTGAGTCCCGGCTATAGCGTTTCAGCCACCTCATAACTTACAAACTTTATAAATTCAAGCGAGCTGACAGCCGCTAACTGTTCATACAAAGGCGCATAACCCGAGCGCTTTTGTGAGTGAAAATAGTCTTTTATGCGATACTCGGTTGTTTTATCGGCGCTGTCCCAAATCTGCTCAAGTGCCCATAACAACTGTCCATCTCTGAGGTCAATAAGCTTCAAGCGAAGTCCAATAATCATATGAGGATAAGGTCTGAATTCAGTAATGGTTCCGAGCAATACCGCATCGCACTTTAACGTCTCACGGATTGCCAATAACTGTTCAAGGGCATATTTCGAGTCCAGTTCCAACTGCAAGCTTCGCCACGAAGTGTCATTCTGACGGACAATAGTTAAACCGAAAATCTGCTTCTTCTGCAATGACTGATAAAGTTTTTCGGTTACATCAGCGGAGATTTTGGGATAACTCGAATCGTTGTCCAACTCAACAATAGCAACCCTTCCAACCGTAGTTAAGCTCTTATTCGGATTCAGATAATAGTAGTTGGCTGCCGGAGCCGAAGCTCTATAATAAGTAATGCAGCCTGATAAAAGAGCTGCCGGCAATAACAATATTGCGACTCGTGAGATGTAACTCAAACTACAAGCCCGTGCTTCTGCAGGGGCACCCCCCGCTTTCGCGGGGGTGACGTCATTCCTTCGAAAGCAGGAATTGTCCCCGCGAAAGCGGGGAAGCGATGAGCAACGAGCTACCAGATATGATAACACCGTTCTTGAGCTATTCATTCGATTCACCTAATGTCAGTGTTTTCTAATTTTCAGACTGGTCGGTTTTACCTAACGATGCGACGGCGGTCGAGCTTGTGTCCTCACCCTTGGCCGATTTCGTCCTGACCTCTCCGCCAAGAACTTTAAGTATCTTAAGCAAAGCTTCCAGCTGGGCTGTTTCGGCGTTACGTATTTCATCACGAAAACCAAGGATATCGACTTTCCAATTATTCAACTCAATACGCATTGTAATCAAAACGTCATTTGCTTCGGTTAATTCCTTTTGCGTCTGCTGTAATTGAGCCTCAAGAGCAACGACCTGGTCTTTAAGCTGCTGTTTTTGAACAATAAGTTCCTTGTTTTCCTGCCGTAGTACAGCCACTTCTTCAGAAAGTATGACATGCTTTTTCGACAATTCCATCGCGGACTCTATGACAGTTGGGTTCTGTATCTGTGAAGCAGATTCCTGGAACCTTTTTGCTACGGAAGCACTCTGCTGTATTTCAGCAGGGTCGGATCGGGCGGCAACCTTCGGCAGTTCCTGGACAGATACACAGTTCGATAACAAAAATATCGGCATTAATGAAATCAGTATAAGGATTGTTTTTTTGTTAGTTTTCATTGTACTTTTCTCCATTTATTTTGTTTGGTCAGGTACTTCAGGCGCACCATTTTGCTTTTGGGAGACCTCCGGCGCTTTGGCACCGGCATATTCACATCTTAAACACATTCCTGTGCCGCAGGAACAGGTTATTTCTATAACAGCGAATTCAGGCTGGTTTTCCACGATACGCACCTGTGGCTCAACTAAGGCTGTGCCCGGCTGTTTCGGCTGGCCCGGTTCAGGCTGTACAATATCAAGAGTGAACTTTCCTTCAAGTTTTACGTTGCTCTTCTTTATAATTCGCCTTGCTACCTTTGTCATTTTCTATCTTAGTCCTTCTTCAAATTTCTGACTTTCCCCCCCCACCACAGGGGTGGGGGCTAAACTCCTGTCTTCCGACTTCTGTCCGTCAAGCGCAGTAATCAATTCTGGCATCGTCGGGGTTCCGGTTACCTCGGTTTTCAGTCTGCTTTTCTGGTGAATCGGCCATATCCTGTTCCTCAACCGACTCATCCAACTGTTGTTCTCCTTCTTCCTCATTTTCCTGGTGTAACTGCCGACGTCGTTTTCTTTCTTCACTGCGTTTTGCGGGAGTCAAACCAGTGATACTTTGCAAACCTTCGACCGGTTTTATCGTATTGGTATCATAATCTGCCATCTTTCCATTGCCTCAATTTTACCGACAAGTTAAATATAGCACTTGCGTGCAACTGGCTGACACGCGATTCTGTAATTTCGAAAATCTCAGCGATTTGCTTCATTGTCAGGTGCTGTTGGTAATAAAGCAAGATGAGCTGCCTCTGCCTCTTGGACAACTGTTGTATCGCCTCGGCTAACTTATCTATAAGCTCTGCCCGTTCGATTTGCTTATCCGGAGCGATTGTATGAGCTGCGGCTAAAAGATTACTCAGTGCAGGCGCATCCTCTCCAAAGCCATCGAGTGAGACAAAATACTGTGCACGAGCGTTTCCGAATGTTTCAAAAAGCTCATCAATAGTTATTCCAAGTTTTTCGGCTAATTCGGCATCGGTAGGGGCTGTGCCTGTCTGCTCAAGAATCTTGCGGCTGAGCTGCCTGGCGCTGCGAACCCGCTTGCTGAGATTTGCAGGCAGCAAAGATGAGCCTCTTAGCTCATCAAGAACGGCCCCTTTGATTCTAATATAGGCATAGGTTTTGAACTCGGCATGGTGTGACGGGTCAAAATCGCGTGCAGCTTTAACCAATCCAACAGCTCCTGCGGAGACCATATCTTCAAATGATAACGGAGGCCTTAGATACGTTACGACCTGCCTGACTATCCCGTGAACCATAGGCAAAAGCTCGGCTATCCGCCCATCTTCGATTCCGTCTTTGTCGGATCTTTTCTGGCCTGAGTATGCTCGCAGGGCAACCGTATTTAGATGCTTTCGGCTATCTTCAGGTGTTCCCAAAGTCAATAAATCGGCTTTGGTGTCGCTAATGAGCTGCTCTTCAGAGATGTTTTCAGTCTTTAGCGCCACTATTCTTTTCCTTTTGTTGATTCATCTGGTTTGTAATCATCGCACTTATCAAAATAGCGTTTACCGCCTTTAGAACCAAAGTGCCTGCTATATAGGCAAGCACGGCGCCGACCATTGCCCTTTTGCAACAGGTAAACGGCGAAAGGCCGCTAATCCAACCGATTAGGCTCAAGCCGAAAAAACATATCACGGCAATGCTTACTGCAATCGACTTAACGTGTAACGGCATAATTCGTATCCCATATTAATTAGATGTCAGAGGTCAGAAGTCAGAAGTCAGATGTCTGTTTTCTGTCCTCTGTTTTCTGTCTTCTGTTTTCTGACTTTATCACATTGTCGTCCCTGCTAAAGCAGGGGTAAGCTGTCCTTGTCCTTCGGGTGCTGTCATCTCATTTTGCTGGATGGATATTGTTTCTATCGATTCTACTTCGGTTCCAAGCACAATTTCGTCATAAGCTATGACCGGCAAGAGTGCGACTGTTCTTGATAACATTGCCGCCAGTGGTGAACGTAACCTTGAATCACATAACAAAACCACCTTGTCTCTGCCTTTGTCCATTGCCGCCTTCCAGGCTTGTGCACTTTTTTTACTTATATCCATTGCCATTTCGGTGGATAAAGCGAGGTTTATTCCATCGGCCTCCTGGCGTAAGGTTGAGACCATTTGATGTTCGATCGCCGGGTTCAATGTTATGGCCAAAATTTTCCCAGCCTCGTTCTTATACAACTCGGTAATGGTCCTGCTTAAGGCTTTACGAACCATCTCAGTTAAAACATCGGCGTTTTTAGTTTTTGAAGCGTTCTCTCCCAAGGATTCAAGTATGACAGTCAGCTCGCGGATCGGTATTGCATCTGTCAGAAGGTTCTTAAGCACTCGCTGAAGCAGTCCAATAGGTACTCCTCCATCGGCCCCAACAACCTCTCCGACCAAAGAGGGCTGAGTTTTTCGAAGCCGGTCAACAAGAAGCTGAACGTCTTCGCGAGTCAATAATTCGTCTGCGTGTTTTTTCAGCGTTTCAGATAAATGAGTAATGAAAACGGATTCCGGGTCGATTACAGTATATCCGTTTAGTTCAGCCTTTTCTTTGTCGTCCGGTGCAATCCACAAAGCAGGCAATCCATAGACAGGTTCAGCGGTTTCTATGCCCTCTACTTTTTTCTGAACATTACCGGCATCCATTGCGAGGAACATATTCGGTTCTAATTGCCCCTTCGCTACTATATGGTCGAGAATCTTAATCACATAAGTAGTGGGTTCAAGGTTGATATTATCCCGCAGTCTAACCAGAGGAATAACGATGCCAAGCTCCTGAGCAAATTTTCTCCTCAAGGCACCGATTCTATCGAAAATAGCACTGTCTTTGCGAGGGTCCACCATAGTAATCAATCTCACACCGACCTGTACAGAAACTCTGTCAATGTCCAGCAAGTCTTCAACCGGTTGTTTCTCGGCTTTTGCCGGAGCAGCTCCCGAGTCTTCGAGCTTTCCGGAACGGGATTTTTCAGACTTAGCCACGGCTCTTCCGGTCAAAGCGGTACCTGCCGCCAGCAACAGAAATGGTATTGGAGGCAGGCCCGGCACAAGGGCCAGCGAAGCAATGATGAAGGATGCTATTATCAGTGGCTCGCTGGTCTTAAGAAACTGCATGCTAAGGTCCTGGCCAACGCTATGTTTCGAGGAGATTTTAGTTACCAGAAAACCCGCACTTATGGAGATTATCATTGATGGTATCTGGCTGACAAGTCCGTCACCAATTGAAAGAATGGAATAAGTCCTTACGGCACCGGCAATCGTCATCCCGCGTGAGTAGCCCATAGCTATACCTCCGATGAGGTTAATAGCGGTGATTATAAGCCCTGCTTTTGCATCTCCGACAATGAATTTACTGGCACCATCCATAGCACCGTAGAATTCACTTTCTCTGACAATTTTAGCCCTTCGTTCGTTTGCCTGTTTTTCTGTAATCGTCCCTGCGTTAAGGTCTGCGTCAATTGCCATCTGCTTTCCGGGCATAGCATCAAGTGTAAAACGAGCAGCCACTTCACTTACGCGTCCGGCACCTTTTGTAATTACTATGAATTGAATAACGACAAGTATTAAGAAAATCACCAGTCCGACAACGAGACTACCACCGGCAACGAACATTCCGAAGGTCTGTATAATTTTCCCTGCGTTGCCCTGTAAGAGTATCAATCTTGTTGAGGCCACATTAATAGAAAGTCGATACAGTGTTACGAAAAGAAGCAGCGAAGGAAAGGTGGATAATTCGAGCGCCTCTTTTGACGTGAGTGTAATTATTAAAACAGCCACCGATAATGAGATGCTGCCGGCTAAAAGTATATCCAACAATGCTGTTGGCAGAGGAATAAGAAGTGTTGCAAGAACGGTTACCAGACCAATAGCTAAAATAATATTGCTGTAAGCCGCAAAAGGCGTATTGAGTGCGTCTGACTCCAGTGCTTTTGATGTATTTGATTGTACAGAACCTGCCATCACAATTGTTTCCCGCGAAGCGGGGGTCCCTTTCTTCTCAATCTCATCCCTCGGCAGCAGCATCACCAAGGCCAAGAATCTGTTTTATTTTGACGGCGAACCGGCCGTCCACGACCACAACGCTTCCCGTGGCAAACCGAGTATCCCTGAGATACAAGTCTGCGGGTTCACCAATAGATTTATCGAGTTCCAATACTGAGCCAGGTCCAAGCCGTAAAAGCCGCCGGACAGGTATCTCTGTTTGTCCAATAGAAACAGTAACAGCTATATTCACATCCAGTAAGAGGTCGATACTACCGCCGGCACCTGTGTCGTCGGTTGCATTAACTTCAGGAAATTCAGCAGATTGCGCCTGTGTCTTTGAGTCTTCTTGTGCCGTACCGCTTTCCTGTTTTTCTTCCACAGCTTCAGTTGTTTCTGCCATATTTTGATTTCCTTTACAAAATTGGTGATTGGTTAATTGGTCAATTAACTACTTACTATTTACCACTCACCACTCACTATTTACCCTGCATCACACGACAGTTCTGTAATTAGCACAGCGTGCTTGCCCGCTGATTTTGCAGGCCGACCGCGAAAAGCAGTTTGACCGCTAACTACCAACTCGATCGATTCATTAACCTTTTTATCAAGTAACAATATGTCGCCCACCTCAAGACTCATTATCTCTTCAAGAGTAAGCACCGTAGAAGCCAGTTGGGCTGTAATACACACCGGCATTTGCTGTATATGGCCAAGGATTGCTTTTGAGGTATCCTCGGCTGAGAAGCCACCAACAGTTTCAGCGGCTTTACCCACAACAGATTCCAGCTTGCTGCATAGTACTAAGATGTAAGCTTCAGAACCGCTTTCCTGGTTTTTTTTCTTGACGTCAAGAGTAATTTTACAGAGTTCTTCTGTGCCTTTCAGTTCGAGAGGAAAGAGTCCTCGGATAATATTCTTTGCCGGCTGGAAGTCCCCAATATTCTGAGAAAATGCCTCAATAAGGGCAGAGAGCAGGTCCAACAAAAGCGATTCTTCCAATTGCGACAAATCTCTACCTGAATTTTCTTCAGATTCAGGGTCGCCGAGCAATTGTGTAGCCCAGATGAATGCCGTTTTGATGGGTATGCTAATGAGTCCACAGGGATGGTCCTGGTCGGTGCCGAAAGCAAGATAATAATCATCCTGCCTGCTCTCCATAGCCTGGTCAACAAGCTTAGTAGCAAAGTGCTGCTTTGTCGAAACAACTGTGACATCGAACTGGCTGTGGCAAAAGTCAACGAATTTTACAGTCATCGCTTTGGCTACCTTTTTTGTGAAATTGTCGAGTTTATTGAACTGCTTGCGATCAAAACAGTGAGGCTTGTTCCAATTGTACTCCGTCGCCTCTATACCTGTAGTATCTTCCATTGGGCCTGACCCAACGGCAATCAGGAGCTGTTGTATTTTTTCCTTGCTTAAATTGTTAGCTGCTCTGCTCATTGGACTGCGAATTCCTTAAATAGAATGCGCTTGATTTTGGGTTTGGAATCAGGAAAAAGCTTTTCGTTAAAAGCATCGAGTACCTGTGACTGGATACGCTTGAGGCTACTTTCGCCTCTGATATCATCAAGACCTAAACTCGCCAGGTAAACAGTAAGCCAGTTTCTCAAGATGGGTTTTTTCTCATCAAGAAAAGCAGTGCCTTTCTTTTCATCCACCTCGGAACTTACTTCAAGTGTTAAAGAGGCCCGAACATAGCGTGTTACGTCGGCCACATCGAGATTTGCTATAACAGGCTCCAAATGATAATACCAGCTTTTTTGAGAACCATCTGCCGAACCCTTCGCTTCCAGCTTCTCTACCTGAGCGGACTGGTCCTGTTCGGAAGCACCGGACGTTTGAGATGTGCCGGAGCCGGCAAACAATCGACCGAGAGTGAAACCGGCACCGGCGAAAACCAACAATACAACAGCTAATATTATCTTCGGCAGGAGCCGACCTATCAAAGACTTCTTATCACCCGCTTCGGACTTTGTGGCTTCTTGTTTTTCCGGCTTTTCCGGCTGTTTTGTTTCATCTGCATCTGCCATTTTCTTTCTTTCCTTTCCTCCACACATTTACATGTGTGGTATCCTTCTATTTCCCCACACATAAGTGTGGGGTCCTATGCCAACTGCAGGCAACCCTGTCTGCGATAGCGATGTATCCTATCGCGCAACGTTCGGTCACTGATGCCCAAGACCTTTGCGGCCTTGGTCTGGTTGCCTCCTGTCTGGCGTAAAGTATCCAAAATTGCTCGCCTTTCCACCTGTTCAAGCGATACTCCTCCGAGGTCTGTTTTCGTCTCTCGTCGCTCGTCTCTCGTCTCTTGTTCGACGGATGACAGGCGACTGACGACTGACGACGGACTCTCCTGTGGAAGTGGTTGTAATTCATCAAAGAGCCAGGAGACATCAGCTAATGACAGTGTCTGTCCAACTCCCAAAATCAGCGAAGTTCGTACAACATTTCGCAATTGGCGGACATTTCCGGGCCAGTGGTATTTGGCAAAAATGTCCATCATGGCAGAATCAAGCTTAGTGATACGACGCTGTACTTCGCGAGCGTAAAGGTTGACAAAATACCACACGAGGTCATATAAGTCATCTTTGCGTTCTCTGAGAGGACAGGCCACTAATCTTACGCCGCTTAACCGATAATAAAGGTCCTGACGGAACCGTCCCTGCTGAACTTCCTGTAATAAATCCTTATTTGTAGTACTTACTATTCGAACATCGACTTTAACAATTTCATTTCCGCCAACCCGTTCAAAATCCTGCTGTTCGAGCACTCGCAACAGCTTGGCCTGAAACCTTATGGGTGTTTCAGCAATCTCATCCAGGAGCAAAGTTCCACCGTGCGCCATTTCGAATCGGCCTTTGCGCTGAGTGTAGGCACCGGTGAAGGCACCTTTTTCATGACCGAACAGCTCGCTTTCGAGGAGCGAATCACTTAATGCAGCACAATTGATTTTGATATACGAAGCATGTGCTCTTTTGCTTTTTTGATGGACAAGATAAGAGAGCAGCTCCTTGCCTGTCCCACTTTCACCACTTATTAAAACCGGTGCTGAGGTGGGAGCGATTCTTTTAGCCAATTCGACGGTTTGAACGAGTTTCGCACTTCTGCCCACAATCCTATAAAGGCAGCGGGTGTCCTCGTAAGCCGAATCTATCGTTGAGACGCTGTGGTTAGGCAGGAAAGTATCCAACAGTGTCTCTATTTTTTCACAGTCGAGCGGCTTGATTAGGAAATCACAACAGCCCTGTCGAACGGCCCTGACTGCTGTCTCAATAGTTCGCTGCTGGTTTTTCGGGCTTCGGTTTTTAGCCTCTGTTATCATAATCACCGGTAGTTCCGGCCAATTCGCCTTGATTTTCTCAAGCAGTTCAAAACCATCCTGCGGTCGTCTGGACAAGTTTGCCCGCCGGTTTATTCTGTCACCGGTGAATACAAGGTCGCAACTACCTTTGTTAATAAAGTCAATCGCACTGTCTTTATCGTTGGCAAGATGCCCGCGTATTCCTTTGCGAGCCAATATCTCAAGCATAAACCGAGCCAGCTCAGAGTCGTTATCAGCTATCAATACATTCGCGATATCTTCTTGTTTGCCATTGCTGAGGTTGTTTATTTCGGCCTTACTCACTTGAAGCGTACTCCTTACAATCTACCGTTTGTGTTCTGCAATTAACTCACGTGGTTTGTCTGTTAAGTACCAATCGAGCAATTTGCTCCGGGCTTCGGCTAATTCCTTCCACGGCGAATTGGGGTACCCTATAATTACTTGTCCGTACGTCTTTATTGCCGTGGGCGGGTCGTCATTCCGCAGGCAGTTGCCTATCTGAAATAAGATCCAGTCTCTGTCCTGAGCTGAGCCGACGTCATCCGGACTTTTACGTTTAAGAGCTTCCCGGTAAAATATTGCAGCTTCCTTTAGATTTCCGCTGAGAAACAAGGTCTCTCCCAGCTCAAAAGAGTTGCGCAGATTGTCAAGATGCTGCGAGAGGTTCTTGATTAATTGTAAAGTTTTGCCGGTTATCGGCTCGTATTGCAGTTTGGGTTCGATTTGGTTTTTCTCTTGTTCTTTCGTCTCGGATACAGCTTCATTAGGCTCATCTATCAGCACCGCCTCGGGGACAATAACAGGCTCAAAGATTTCCTTCCGGGACTCAAATTTAATAGAGCGAATTTGTTCGATTATTCGCTTAAGCTCATTTTTTGTTCCTTTATCCTTTTCGTCTTTAGCAATGCTAAGCTCAGCCCGCCACAATTGTCGTCTGAAGTTATTATTTGGGTCCGGCGGAGCAAGAAAAGCGCTCTGCGGCGATTTTTGGCCAACCGCAGCAGCAGAGTAAGTCAGAAAACAGAAGACAGAAAACAGAAGACAGAAAATCTGACATCTGAATTCCAATAACCAATAACCGATAGACTTCTTATTTTTCATTATCATTACCATTGACCCAAAAGAGCTAATGCTGCATCGTCATACTTTTTCTGCCGGTTATACGCGGCTGCCAGCACCTTTAAGGCTTTTTGCTTTATCCGGGCTGATACTGCCGAATCCAAAAGCTGCAAACAAACAGAGACGGTTTGAGAGTTTTGACCAAGTTTCAAACAAACCTCAGCTAATTCGAGAGCCATTTCGTGCGCCAAAGGTCCGGGGGCAGCACTAATAAGAATTTCCGCTAACTTCTTGTGGGCAAATTCCAAATCTCCTTTAGCGATATAGCAGTTGACTAACTCAAAAGATACCCTGGTTTTCAACTGAGAGTCAGGCAGATATTCGGCAATGTCACCAAGTAATGAAATAGCTTTATCGGACAAACCTATAAAACGGAGAACTCTGCCCTTGAGTAGTAATATCTCGATAGATTCTTTCTTCGAGAACTGCCAGGGGTGTACACCCTCTAATAATGCAAGAGCCTCGACGAAATGTTCCAGTTGTATCTGTGTCTCAACTAAAGCTGAGACTGTCTCCACATATCTTTCTCTGGTAAGACACCCTGCCGGTCCGCTTAGGGCGTATTGAAAAGCAAGGGAAGCCTGCTGCGGCTTTCCTAATGCCAGGTTGGTCTTGCCGAGGAGAAAGTAGGCAAAGTAGAAGTCCGCATCTGTGCGGTCTTTGGCGAGATTGAGGTATTGAGTCAGCCACTTGGCGGCAGTTTCGTAGTCCTGGGCCTGATAGGAACATCTGCCTGCTCCGAGGGCAGAGGCAATCTGCATCTCCAAAGACAAACCAAGATTGTAAACTTTGCGATAGAGCCGTTCAGCTCCATTCAAAACCCCGGCTTTCCTTGTTGCATCAGCAAGATTCAAACATGCCTGGCCGTAAAATTCGGTATCAGGATACTGCTCAACAAGCTGTGTCAAATCCTCTCGTGCACCGGAATAGTCATGGAGATTAGCTTTGAGTTTGCTCGAATTTAACAGTGCATACGGCGCCAAAGATGTTTGTGAAAAGTGATTGGCCACTAACTTGTACTCCGCAATAGCATTGATAATCTGGCTCTCCTGAGCGTGCAAAAGTCCCAGAGCAAAATGAGCGTTTGGAATACGCTGGTCGTTATGGAATGTAAGTAGAAATTTTCTCCAAAGCGAAATAGTGTCCTGTATAAGCAAATGTACGTGTTCTGATAATGATGAATAGTCAGCCGGGTTGGAAATTTTTACAAGCCCATTTTCATCGAGACGTGCCACTAAGCCCACGTGCCCGGCTGCCACTTCGATTGCCTGCTGGGCGGTTGCGGCCGGCAGATACAAACTCACCGGCCTTTTGCGAATAGCATTCCCTGCTGGTCCAGCGGCTGTTGTCTTGTGGTGTACCCAGGAAATATCAAGGCCGGCATTTGCAGCGAATCTTGCCAGCAGCTCTTCAACCGAAGCCCCATAAGCAACGACAGACCAACGAGGCGGGACACCCTGATGTTCGAGCTTCTGAATCCGAGGGCTGAGCAGTCCTTCTTTTAACTGCTTTGAGCCGGAATTCAAAAGGGCCCGCAATTGGGCATCGTTTAAGTTGATGAAAGGGTCAACATCGAATCCCGATAAATCGTGACTCCACAACCGGCCTGGAAGGTCTGTGTCGGCATCGCAAAGCGAAAGGATATTTCTGGTCATCGACTCAGCAACCAGGAAATGGCAATCAGGCTGCAACGACAAAGCCCAATCCTTGTCGAAATCCACTGCTTTGAGCAAAGCAATCGTCTGATAAGCTTTAGTTCTCGCTTTGAGGTACTGCTTATTTTGGACTTGAAGCAAACTAAGGTTGTAATTTGCAACCACTCTGACGACAAGTGAACGACTTTGTGAAAGTGTTCTGAATAAACGGCCGGCCTGGTCGGAATTGCCGGCCTTTCTCAAACACAAAGCCATTTTAAACTGAAGAAAATCCCTCAGCAGCTCTTCTTTAGCACCGGCTGGAAGACTCTGATGAAGCTGGTTATAAGCGGCATGAGCCTTACCGTAATCCTTTTGCAGATAGAAGTTCCGAGCAACTTCCAAAGACAGAGGTTGTGCTGGTGGAAACAAAGGCTCCGGCTCCTGGATTTGTTCCTGTACCACCTGTGTGGAACCTTCAGCCTGCGTGGAATCTTCAACCTGCAATTCAGAGGGATGTGCTTGTTGAGCGGCAGGTGTTGGAATTTTGTTAAGTGGCCGCAACAAAGGTTCCAACAGCACATACAGCAATATTGCACCAATTACAATAATGGCAGTAATGAGGACTTTTTGAAGGGTCGAAAAACGCTTATTCCGAATCGACTCCCGCGGGGAGCGCCGTGCGCTGGTCCGTGCACCAGCCTGGCTGGTGACGGATTGAACTGCATCAGCAGGCGTGGAATCCGCCAAAAGTTTGTAAAAATCTTCGTCTCCAACAAACACTTCTCGCTCCGAGAGTTCCCTTCGAACTTCGCCTGTAAATAATTCTCTTTCCGATGGCACCTCGGAAATATCCTGTTGGAGAACATTTTTTTGTTCTTCTGTGGCCATAGTTTCCAATTTGTCCCCCACTGCCCCGGCCGTTCGCTTCGACTTCGGCGAACTCAGCCGAGCCGCAAAACGAAGCAGCGGGGTCAAGACGATGAGGGCGCATCTCATAACCTCATTTTTTAAGAAAGTAGCAATAACTGTGCCAGAGACGGCTACAGAAATAATTAAAAGTGCCTAAAGTGAGCTAAAGTGAGCTAAAGTGAACTAAATTGAGTTTCAAACTTTAGACAGTTTAGGCACTTCAAACTTTAGGCACTTTGAGATGTCAGGATTTTAGACGAATCGACAGATTTTCTGACAGGCGCCGGCTTATCAGGAAGCTACTACCGGCTGAGACAAGGATGATGAAACTTCGTTTTGTTCTTGTTTTGCGGGGCCGTCTGCGATATATGGATCTTTTTCGATATTGTACTGCTTGACCTTGGCGTAAAGAGTTGCTCTGGTTATGCCGAGAAGAGCAGCAGCCCTGGTCTTTTGCCAGCCTGTTTTCTGCAAAGCCCGAGCAATCAACTCGCACTCAGCCTTTGCCAATGAGAAATCTTTGATGAGTCCAGGTGTTGTGCTGTTCGATACCTCATTCCATTCAGTCGGCTCAATATAGATGGCGTTTAACCCGATTTTGTCTGTTGTCTCCAGGAGGATGGCCCTTTCGATGACGTTACACAACTCACGAACATTGCCGGGCCAATCGTGTTTCTCCAGTACCTCAATAGCTAATTCAGTCAGTGATGTTATCTTACCGCACTTGTCCGGACAGATAGTTGAGGTCTTGAGAAAGTACTCAGTTAATAGCCGGATGTCTTGCTTTCGCCCTTGTGACCTAAGAGGAGCGAGAGTAATAGGACAAATATTCAGACGGTAATAAAGGTCTCGTCGAAAGCGATTGGCCTGAACTTCACTTTTGAGATTGCGATTGCTCGAAGCCATTATCGTGGCGTTGCAGGCGATACTTTTGATACCTCCGACCTTTCGGAAGCATTTTTCCTGGAGGACACGCAGCAACTTAGCCTGCAGGTCCAACGGCATCTCACTTATTTCATCAAGCAAGAGTGTTCCGGACTCAGCCAGTTCCAAAAGTCCTGTTTTCTCACGGTCGGCGCCGGTAAAAGAACCTTTCACGTGACCGAAAAGCTCGCTTTCCAACAGATTTGCCGTCAGAGCTGCACAATTTACAGCTACAAATTGCCCGTTCGGATGCCTTAAAATATGTATCGCCTTAGCAGCCAGCTCTTTGCCTGTGCCTGTTTCTCCAAGTATCAAAATCGGATTGCATCTACTGGCAGCCACAAGTTTAATCATTTTGAGAGTATCGAGGGTCGCTTTACTGCATCCGACCATAGAGACAGAGCAAGCCAGGTCCTCAGCAAAGAAACGACTTGATTCCGTCGCTTGTCGCTCGTCGCTCGTTGCTCGGGTCACAAGGCACGGGTCACGAGACACGGATTCATTCTTTATCCTGCTTATAATTTGCTCGAAGCCGGCGTAATCCTGCCTTCCCTTCAGATAGTCATAGGCCCCCGCCTGCATAAACTCTGTGGACCCCGCCAACGGCGGGTTTTGTATGGAACCCAGCGTTGCTGGGTCGATGTTATCATCATCGTCCCCAACCACCACGATGGGAACATTGGTTGAATATTTATCGGCCCTATCGAGGAATTCACGAATATGACCCGTACCGAACCGATGGTCAAAAAGAATTAAATCCGGCTTGACCGTTTGAACGATATCCAGAGCATCGGCCAGGTCGTCAGCCCCAAATACTTCCTGACCATACTTCTGAGCCAGTTGTTGAACTTCGGGGTCTCTACTGAGTGCAATAATTCTACGTAAAGTCATCCTTATCCAAAGCTATAAGCGTTGTCTGTGGTTATGTTGCTTTTTTCATTATGCAGGCATTTGTGTTTCACAGATAGTTGATAATACAAAGCCATAAATAGTGGATAATACAAAGCCATAAATCGACAGAGAAGCCAATGCAACTTTAACTTTTTTATGGGACCGGCCAATAATGTCACTGATTCTTTTAGACTCAAAGGCACTCTGAGATTGTGTGATAATTTTATAGGACGCTTTTCCGATAAGAAAGCAATGCCAACAGTGAGAAGGCATTGCTTTTTATGGGACTCTTTAGCACCACCGAGCAAACTAAAGCAAAGCAAAAAAAATTTCAGCACAACCGTCAAGCCCAAAGCGGCAAAATTTTCTGGGATACAGGAAAATTTATCCTCTGAGAGAATCTTTTAACAAAGGTGATTTCTACCTTTATTCAATTTTTAATTTCCGTAATGCCTGTTGTGACAGGAAGTTGTGTATCACAAGAGTGGCGGCGATTGTAATGTGGCACAACAATTGCTCTCTTTTGTCTGTCGCTCGTACCAGTATGGCATCGAGTCGCGAACGAGAACATCGGGATTTGAAAAGAAGTTTTATTTTTTGTCTTTCGAAAAAGGTTGAAAAGTTATGGCCACAGCATCAGCAGCAATTTCAGCAAGTAACCTCCAAATGGATTATATGAAACTTCTGATAGTCCAACTACAAAACCAGAACCCGCTGGATCCGTTAGACAATAATGAGATGGCTTCCCAGTTAGCACAGTTCTCACAACTACAGCAGCTCGAATCAATGAACACAAGCTTTGCAAAGGTGCTTGCCACCACTGAGCTTACTTATGCCAATTCATTGTTAGGCAAGGAAGTTACATTTACGCCGGAGACCACGACAGGTGCCGCAGATATCACAAGCGGCGTAGTCGAGCAAGTTTATAATAACATTGACGGTGAAATATTTTTGAGAGCAGGAAATATTACGCTTAGTTTGAAAAACATAATATCAGTCAAAAACTGAATTTAGATTTAGAATTTCGATATCTAAGGAGAAAGAAAAATGAGTTTCGCATTATCAGCTGGAGTTACCGGGCTGCAAGCCCACCAGAAAATGATTGACGTTGCCGGCAACAACCTGGCCAATGTCAATACTACTGCCTTTAAGGCCAGCAGAATAACCTTCTCTGAACTGCTGAGTGAGACGATAAAAAAGGCATCGCAACCAACAAGCACCGTCGGCGGTACCAACCCCCAACAGATGGGCACTGGTGTTGGAGTAGCCGGTATAACCCCAAACACAACACAGGGCAATATCGTAAATACAGGTAATCCTCTGGATCTGGCCTTAGAAGGGAAAGGCTATTTTGTAGTCAGTGACGGTCAGCAGGACATCTACACTCGTGCAGGTGCCTTCGCCGTGGATGCGGACTCAATTATGGTTGACCCCTCCACAGGCTATCGCGTCCAGCGTATCGGCTCATTGGGTGAAAGTGACGGCTTCCAGACTGCCGGTGACAGTGACCTCCATGTACCTTACGATGTCCCAATGCCGGCAAGGCTTACCTCACAAATAGTAGTATCCGGTAATCTAAGCGTCGATTCGACGTTTGGGACAGTACAAACACAACTGCTGTCCTCGAATGCAACTTACACCAGCAGCGGCGCTACGGCTGTTGGGACCACATTAATCAATGACCTCGACCAGACTACCAGTGGAACGTACAGCTCTGCCACAATTACCGTCTCCGGTTATGAACACGATGGTACTGCTTTAGTTGATGGCACTCCTCTTACTGTCGATGGAACTACTACTTTGGATGACCTTGTTAGCCATATAAATACTGTTCTCGGCGCTACCAACGCGACTGCGTCCTTAGACAACGGCCAAATACGTATAACTGATGTCAGCAGCGGCTACAGCAGGTCTGATGTGAAGCTGGCGTTCGCGAACAGCGGCACTGCCGACTGGACGGAGCCGGCGTATTTCGAGATGTTGACCGTTGGCGGCGATGAGGTCAGAAGCGTTAATATTAAGACCTACGACTCTCAGGGGGGCAAACACGTTTTCTCGGGCGCATTTGTCCGGACAGATACCCCCAATACCTGGGATATGGTGCTGACCTCAATCACCGGCAATATCAATGAGATAACTATAGCAAATCGGCGTATCGAAGATATAACCTTTGACGCTACGAACGGCTATTACACCGGTTTGGGCGGCAGCGACCCAGCCGAGTTTGTAATAAACTTTGCACAAGACCCCTCGAATCCACAAACCATTAACATAGACTTTGGCACCATAGGCAAACTAAACGGCTTGACCCAATTCGCTGGAAACTCTACGGCAGTAACAAAAGACCAGGACGGCTACGAAGCAGGCAACCTCTCCACCGTATCGATCAATAAGGAAGGCATAGTTATCGGTGCTTTCTCTAATGGTATCAAGAAGGACATTGGAGCCATAAAAATATCATTGTTCCAGAATGCATCAGGTCTGGAAAGTGTGGGCGGCGGGTACTTTACTACCTCGGCCAACTCAGGAGAGCCGGTAGCTACCCAGGCGATGACCGGCGGTGCCGGCTCCATTCATGGTGGGGCATTGGAAAAATCCAACTCAGACGTGGCGACCCAGTTTGTTGCTATGATTCAAGCCCAAAACGGTTTCCAGGCCAATGCGAGGACCATCAGAGTCGCCAACGACATACTGCGAGAACTGAGCAACCTTATCAGATAGACAGTTCAAAGTTCATTGTTATGAGTTCATAGACTACGAACTATGAACAATGAACTACGAACTATAAAACAATGAACTACGAACTATGCAATATGGTTGTTTTGGCACTAACACCGACGGAGCGGTGGAAGGCCGCTGGGCGATTTGGTACCGGCATGACCGAACGCTGGCTTATTCTAACAGGAGTGGCTGTCATAATCGTATTAACTGCGCTGCTGTTGATGATTAGCTTACGTCGAACAACACAGAAACATAAGGTTAGTGGGCAGCTATTTGTTGATTATGCCGAAAAAAGGGGTCTAAGCGGACGGGAGCGACAAATTTTGCTTGAGATAGCAAATAAGGCAGGACTTAAGAGAAGCCAGGCCATTTTTAGTATGGTCGGTGCCTTTGACCACGGGGCCGGTAAAATGATAGAAGAAAGCCTTGCCCAGCAGGGAGCAGAAGAAAGCAAATGGTTAAGAACCGAACTGTCCTTTCTGCGTGAAAAGCTTGGCTTTCAGAAAAAATCCTCAGTCTCAATAGGCCCGCCAACGAAATTGAAGAAACCGAGCAGCAGACAAATTCCCGCAGGTAAACAACTTCATATAACCCGTCGTAAAAGTCCCGACTTAGGCGATATTGAGTCCACCGTTATAAAAAATGACAATATGGAACTTACTGTCAAATTGACAACACCGGTGGAAAGTAAGCTGGGCGAGTTCTGGCGTGCGCGTTATTATTTTGGTGTCTCGGTCTGGGAGTTTGACACTTCTGTAGTTCGCTGTAATGGTGACATTCTGGTTTTGAATCATAGTGATGATATGCGGTTCATTAGTCGCCGGCGTTTCCTGCGTGTTCGAGTAAACAAGCCAGCCTTCATTGCACGCTTTCCATTCTCAAGAACGCTGTCGCCAAACAGTAACAGCAGCAACAAGGGTCGTGCGGTAAAGCAAGGTTCGGCAAATGCCTCCGACAGCAGTTGGGGACCACCGGAATTTATACCTGCAACTGTTACTGAGCTTGGCGGTCCCGGCCTGCTCATAGAGACCCCGCTGGAAGTAAAAGCAGGTGACAGAGTATTGGTAATAGTTAATCTGAGTGAAACAATCGATGCTCGACCCAGCAACGCTGGGTTCCGATTAAAACCCGCCGTTGGCGGGTCGATACCGGATACTCGTCGAGAATCGAGAATAGTAGAAGATATTGGCGAGGTCAGGCATACCAAAGCTATACAAGATGGTTTTTCAATAGCCGTCGAATTGACAGGCTTAAGCGACTCAAACGTCAGCGAGCTAATTCGCGCTACGAACGCAGCTTCTATAAGAACCAATAGCAACCGTCAAGATACTCCGAGTTCCGTAAACACAGAAGAAAACGTTTCGGAGGCGGCGTCTTTGCAAGGAATCTGAAATGTCAGAACTTACAGACCAAGTTAGTTCAAGCATTGATGCGTTAACAAAGGAATTTGAAATAATAGCGCACAATCTGGCCAACGTAAGCACAGCCGGATTCAAGCGCAGAAGCAACGCATTCTCACAATACCTTGAGGCACAAGGGACGGGGACAGAGACATATTCGCCCGGAATTATCGAACTGAACTCGGCATTTGATTTTTCCCAGGGCAATATGGTCGAGACAGGCCGGCCTTTGGATTTTGCTCTGCACGGTAAAGGATTCTTTGTGACAGAGACACCTCAAGGACCTCTTTACAGGCGCAACGGCACGCTCTTCAGAAACCAAAGTGGTCAAATAACGGATTCTCAGGGAAGAATTGTAGCAGGTGAGGCAGGGCCAATCACGATACCGAATGACGTGGGAATCTCGCAAGTGAGCGTCTCAAGTGACGGAAGTATCAGTGCCAGCGGTATAGCCATCGGAAAATTCAGATTGGTTGATTTCGGAGACAACGAAGACAAACTTGTGCCATATGGAGAGAACAGTTACTGGATGCCGGATGAGAATATCCAACCGGTCGCAGCCGAAAATATAATTGTAAAGCAGGGCTACCAAGAGGCCTCCAACGTAAAGATCATAGATGAATTAGTGGATATGATAATGGTGTCCAGACTATACGAAGCAAATATGAAGTTCTTTTCAGCCAGTATGGAAGTAACCAACACTCTTATAAGTGCAATTATGGCCTGATACAGAAGACAGAGGACAGAAGACAGAGGACAGAATACAGAAAACTGACATCTGACATTTGATAAGGAGACCAATATTATGTTAAGAGCATTTTCCACTTCAGCGACGGGTATGGCGGCCCAGCAGTTAATGGTGGACACGATTGCTAATAATCTTGCCAACATCAACACCACGGGTTTCAAGCGTAGCCAGGTTGCTTTTCAGGATTTGCTTTACATAGTTCTACGAGAACCCGGCACAGAAGTGGTTTCCGGCACAAATACTCCTACAGGCCTGGAAATAGGTAGCGGCGTCCAAGTTGCAGCTACCATAAAAGTTTTTAGCGGCGGTGAGCTTGAGAATACCAACCGAAATCTCGATATAGCTATTTCAGGCGAAGGCTTTCTTCAGGTAAGTATGCCAAATGGTGATATAAGATACACGCGCGACGGCTCGCTGCAACTAAATGCCAACGGTGAATTAGTTACCGTTACCGGATACAAGATAGAGCCGGCCATCACCGTTCCAATAGACGCCACTTCTATTGATATCGGCAAGGACGGAGGCGTTAATGTTACCGACTCTGCGGGGACACAATCAGTTGTAGGTACTATTCAACTGGCACGTTTTCCGAATCCATCGGGTCTTTCCAGTGAAGGCGGTAATCTGTTTGCAGAGACTTTAGCAAGCGGCACGGCTACGACCGGCACAGCAGGGGATAGTGGTTTCGGTACTATCCAGTCAGGATTTCTGGAAAAATCGAATGTCCAGATGATAACCGAACTTATCAACCTTATCACCGCCCAACGAGCATACGAGACGAACTCCCGTGCAATCAGAGCTGGAGACGAAATGCTAAGACAAGCAAATCAAATCGCAAGGTTCTAAGTGAAAGAGGATTATGAGTAAAAAAAAGAGCACAAGAACACAAGGGCATAAGAGCATAAGAACACTTATAACTTGTACACTTATGATTTATGCGATTTTCTGCCAGGGGTCGGCGAACATCAAAGCCGACAACACGAAGAAGGATTCCGGCATCCAAGTTTACCTGCCGAGAGAAGTTACAATCAAAGACAGTAACTTAAGCCTTGGCCGGGTCAGTATAATCCGAGGCCAAGAGTCTCTTGTAGCCAAGGCGAGTGAAATCGCATTAGGGCGGCTTTCAGTACCGGGGCAGAAGATTGTTATCGACAGGGCAATGGTTCTAAGCAGATTGGTCTGCAACGGCATCCCTGCATCGAAAGTAACATTCACCGGTGCAGAAAAAATAACGGTAAGAAAGCAAGAGCAAATTATCCGGAGCAGTGAATTAGTTAAGTTAGCAAGTTCCTTTCTGGAAAAAAATCCTCCCGCCGTTTCAGTTTGTGAATTCAATCCAATACGGAAGCCCAAAGATTTCATCATCACCGGGACGGGCAAAGATATAAGATTTTCTCCTCGATTAGTCCAAAACAGAGCAAGAAACCAGGCGAGGGTTGAAATTACCATACTTTCAGGCGGTAAAAAAATCGGGGTGCGAGAGGTAATTTTCAGGTTGAAATACAATTTCCGGCAAGCAGTAACAAAGGTTAATATTCCCACAGGTGCGATTATCAGTCCTGAAAATGTCAAGATAGAAAAGAGGGCATCGAACAATCCGGAACCTGCCGACTGGAAGCCTCCTTACGGCCTTATTGCCAAACGTCAGATACCGGCAAACACCGTGCTTCGTCCAAATATCTTGGGTCCCGTTATGTCTCCAATCATTACTAAGCGAAATCAAAAGGTTCTTATTCGAATTGACAGGCCTGGGTTTCTGATTACGGTGTTTGGAAAAGCTATGCAGGATGGCCGAGCCGGTGAATATATAAAAGTACGGAACGTGGACTCACAACGAATAATTTTAGTCAAGATCAAGGAAGACGGAAGCGTGGAACCTGTTTTTTAGAAGGAGAAATAAATGAATAACAGAAAAAGCAGGGTGGGGCTTGCCCCACCAACTACGACTCGGTGGGCTAAAGCCCACCCTACGGTTGTCTTGATAGTTCTTATGCTCTTGCCGGCTACCTGGCTGCAAGCAGGTTCTATCTGGGCCAAGAGAGACAAGAATATGAAGGAATTATACGCCGACGATGTGGCCCGCCAGATAGGTGATATCCTGACTATTAAGATCAATGAAAGCAGCAAGATCGATAACAAAGCAAAAAGGGATTTGAAAAAAGAAACCGACCGGTCAACAACATTTAACGGGAAATTAGGAATCGACCACATCTTGCCCAGCATACCTGGCTTCACGATGACTGCTACATCGAGTAATGAGTTGAAAAGCAAGGCTGATTACAAAGACGAACGCAAGTTTGTGGACCAGGTCAGTGTAGTAGTAATGGATATCCTGCCTAATCACAACCTTGTGGTTATGGGGACTCGCAACCGTAATATCGCAGGAGATATACAAACCATTGAGGTAAGCGGTATCGTCAGGCCAAGCGATATTGCATTTGATAACACGGTCAAGAGTGAACAGGTGGCGGATTTTCGTATTGTTACTAAAAATTCAGGCGTCTCGGCACCCTACACAAAACCGGGCTGGCTCGGCACGATATTTGACATTATTTGGCCGTTTTGATTGTACCGTTTGCACAGATTTATTTTTTGAGAGTAATAGCTTATGAAATCAACAATACGAGCAAAAAAGCAAAAGAGCGTAATAGTCCTTATGACTTGTGCACTTATAGCCTGCGCACTTATGCCCGGCGTTGGGCAATGTGAGCGAATAAAGGACATTGTTGATATTCAAGGGCTTCGCAGCAACCCACTTACAGGTGTCGGCTTAGTTATTGGTCTGGCCGGCACCGGCGACAGCGGTGTGCTATCGCGACAAATGCTTACAAATATGCTGAGGGATTCAGGACTGGTTCTCAATCCTACCGATTTGACCGGCGGTAATATTGCGGTGGTTTGGGTTACAGCGGAATTGGGTCCATTTGCCCGTGAAGGCTCACGAATCGATGTTGACGTCTCAGCTATAGGAGATGCCAAAAGCCTTCAGGGCGGAAAGCTGATGCCGACACCACTGAAAGGTCTTGATGGTCAGGTTTACGCCATAGCGGATGGAGGAGTTTCAATCGGCGGCTGGACGGCAGCAGGCGATAAGGCTTCGATTACAAAGAACCACCAGACGGTCGGTCGAATTCCCGACGGTGCGGTAGTTGAAAAAGAAGAAATAGCTATATTCGTCGAATACATTGGAGGCTATAGACTTATCACGCTTAATCTTAGAAACAGTGACTTTTCAACCGCAGAGCAAATCAGCAAAGCCATTAACCGTGATTACGCGAACAGCGCAGTAGCAGTTGACGCCGGTACAGTTACAGTTAAAGTTCCAAGCGAAATTAGTGAGGAAGATATAGCCGGCTTTATCGTCGATATTAGAAAGCACGAAGTGAAGGTTGATGTTCCTGCGGTGGTGGTTATCAACGAGCGCACGGGCACTATTGTGGTCGGTGAAAACGTGGGCATATCAGCGGTGGCGATTTCACAGGGCAGCCTTGTTATAAAAATCAAGGAAATGCCAATCGTTTCACAGCCAACGGCGCCTTTCTCTGATGCCGGGCAAACCAAAGTTGTCCAAGAAACGTTGATAGGAGTCGAAGAGGACGAAGGACATCTGATTCCTATGTCCCGGTCGGTTACCGTCTCAGAGTTAGCTAAAAGTCTTAATGGCATAGGGGCAACACCAACAGACCTGATAGCGATATTTAACGCTTTGAAAAAGGCCGGCGCCCTTCAAGCCAAGCTGGTGATAATGTAGGAGTAATTTAATGGACAGCGTTAAATTGATATTAACCGAACCAATCTCACCGCCGACTCTGTTAGAGCAACTCGACAAATCGAGACCCAACAGCATTTCGGAAAAGAAAAAGGCGCAAGTAGCCAAGGATTTCGAATCAGTTCTACTAACTAAGATGCTGGACGAAATGAAAAATAGTATTGTGGACTGGGGCCTTGAAAAAGACGCGACTTCCGAACAGATTCATGGAATATTCTGGCTATACCTTGCCCGTGATATTGCAAACAGCGGCGGTCTTGGATTGTGGAAGGATATATATCAATTTTTATCCGATTCTGAGCAGGTCAACACAGTACAGAAGACAGAAGACAGAAAACAGATGACAGAGGACAGATAACAGAGGACAGATAACAGAAAACAGATGACAGATGACAGAAAACAGAAGACAGATAACAGAAGACAGATAACAGAGATGTCTTCCGTCCTCCGTTTTCTGACTTCTGACTAAAGATGGGCATGTATGAAATCTACGGCAACTGAAATAGAAGATAAAGTTGATGAGCTGTTAGCTTGTCTCGATAAAGACAGCCGACATATACAGGAAAGTTTGTTGCAGTTGAATAAATTGCGCAGCTTAGTTATCAAGCGTGACGATGCCGGTTTGGGCACACTACTTAAGATTATCCAGACCGAGTCGGACAGCTACAGAAACCATGAATCAAAACGGCAAACGATACGAAAAGAATTGGCGAGTGCTCTTGGTTGTAACATAAAGCAAATGACTTTGTCGGCACTGGAAGTCCACTTGGGGACGCCTTCCGGCGCAAGTCTGCCAAAAGGGAAAAAAGCTCAGGTAACCAAGAAGAAAGCAGAGTTAATGTCATTGATTAAAGAACTTAAGAAAGAATATTTAAGCACGACCTTGCTTTTGTCTGAATGCACCAGATTCAATAACCTGCTTTTGAAGAGTATCTTCGACCTCGGCAAGACAGGGACGGTTTACTACAACTCCAATGGTGCAACCAAACAGCAAACTGATATGGCTTTTGTAAACCTGCAGTTGTAGGGTGAGCTTTAGCCCACCGAAAGGAACTAAGAGGCAAGATTTCGGTGGGGCAAGCCCCACCCTACGGGCTAATGCCCAACAGGTGCGGGATAAGAACTGTGAGAAGTGTGTTCTAAAGAGAGTTAAGAAATGGATAGTTTCTCCATAGGCATTAGCGGCCTTAAAGCAGCCCAGAAGGCCTTTGATATAATCGGCAATAATGTTGCCAACGCGGCTACCGACGGCTACCACCGTCAGAGAATAGAACTGCGTCCTGCTTATTCGGGGCAAGTCGGTTCGATTCTCTTAGGAGGAGGTGTCGAGGTCGCCGGTATTACCAGATTAATTGATGGTCTTCTGGAGCAGGAGATTCTCCGTCAAAAGTCGTTATTAGGGCAGGTCTCACAGGAATTTGCCACGCTGCGGACGGTCGAAAACGCATTTGGAGAATTTTTGGAGGGGACCGGTCTGAGTACAGCTATGGACAATTTTTTCAACGCATTGCAGGACCTTTCCGCTCATCCGACAGAAATCATCTGGCAAAACCAGATTGTAACCATCGCTAAGACTATGGCCGGTCAATTCAGAACATTAGGAGAATTCCTGACATCCTTGAAAAATCAAATTGAACTGGAAGCTAAGAACACCATCGAACAGATCAATATCCTGACAAACAGAATAGCTGAACTGAACGACAATATAGAAAAGCAGGAAATAAGCGGTGGCCAGGCCAACAATTTACGGGACCAAAGAGACCAGAGCATAACAGAGCTGTCCGAATTGGTTGGTATAGAGACCCAGGCGCGACAGTATGGTGTGATAGATGTCTATGTAGCTGGAACCTCTGTTGTAATAGGTGCCACCGCTATCGACCTGGAGGTTGGTTTGAAAGAAGAGGGCAAACTGGGTATTTCAGTCGCCGGCGCGAACAATTTTAATATAAACGTACAAGGCGGACGATTAGGCGGATTATTGTCGTTAAGAAACGAACTGGTCTCTGATATTCACGATGACCTGGACGATTTGGCAACTGCAATGATACAGCAGATAAATCAATACCATGTCCAGGGAGTCGGTTCAACCGGGTCATTTACCGACCTGACCGGCTGGCCTGTGACGAGCGAAGACTTGGCCGATTTCGACCCACCTGTAAGCGACGGCACAATATATATAAGAGTTACCAATACCAGCACTGGGACAGTAACACGAACCGCTGTTCCTATTAATGCATCAACAGATTCGTTAACCACCATAGCTACTGCTATTACGGCTATCACCGGTTTGAGTGCTTCGGTGGTTTCTTCCAAGCTTCATATTCAGGCCGACACAAATTATAAATTTGATTTTCTTCCCGCCGTGCTGCCGGAACCCACCGCCAGCACCTTGACCGGCTCACCGCCAAGTATATCTGTGTCGGGTATTTATACAGGCACGGCAAACGATACCTTCCAGTTTACGGTGGTAGGTACCGGCTCAGTAGGCAACGGCACCTTGCAGCTTGAAGTGAGAAATGGAGCAGCCGAGCTTGTTAGCACTCTCAATGTCGGTTCCGGCTACGCAGCAGGTGATAAGCTCGATATAGGCAATGGAATCAAAATATCTCTTAGCACCGGCGACTTAAACGCAGGCGAGACCTTCGACGTTGACGCTTTTGCTGATACCGATACTTCGGGGGTGTTAGCAGCGATTGGAATCAACACCTTTTTTTCCGGCAGCAGCGCTTTGGATATAGCGGTTCGCTCGGATATAGCTGCTACTCCGGGCCGTGTAGCATCAGCCCTGGGTGCGGATATGACCGACAACACCAACGCTTCGCGGATGGCAGGCTTGAAGGACCAGACCGTAACCAGTCTGAACTCTATGACGCCCGGAGAGTTTTATCGCCAGATGGTTACGAACATCGGTCAACAGCTTTTTGTTAAACAGGCACGCAAAGACAATATCGAATCTATGGTCCAAAACCTGGGCAATCAACAAGGCGAAATAAGCGGTGTGAACATAAACGATGAAGCTGCCAAAATGTTGATATTCGAGCAGATGTTCAAGGCAATGGCCAAATATCTGAGCACGATCCAATCATCGTTGGCAACTCTTATGGAACTATTATGAAAAACATAAAGCGTCTAAAGTTTGGATATCAGCATATCAGGAAATCAGGATGCAGGTTACCAGTATATTAGGGTATCAGTTCACAGGACACCTTACGGTGGAAAAACGAGCCTGATGTTCTGATAACCCTGATACCCACCCCTTAGGGGCCTGATACGCTGATAGCCTGAATCTTTAGCTCACTTTAGTCACTACTATATAAGATACGAAAAATGAGTGGATCACTGAATAATATTTATAATAACGTCAGCTTTGCATTGTATCTTCATACGAATGCGATGGCTAAGCTACAGGAACAAATATCTACAGGCTCACGGATAAATCGAGTCTCTGATGACCCTGCTGCCGCCTATCGTGTTTTAGGGCTCAATAGCAATGAAAAGTCCCTGGGAAATTATATAAACAACCTCTCGGAAGTCGCCAGCATCCTGGAGTTTTCCTCCACCATTCTCAATAATATAACGTCAGGTCTTGTGGAGATGCAAATACGTCTAACTCAAATTACCAGTGGCATCTATGACGAAGCAGCAAGAAAAAGGACAGCAGAAGGAATCGACGATATATTAGAGCAGATAGTCTCATTGGCTAACACTCAACGCATGAACCAATACCTCTTTGGTGGAAGCGATACGGACTCTGCGCCATATATGATAGAACGTACGAACGGAAAAATCACCAAAGTAACTTATCAGGGTAGTCTCGAGAGCAGAGATATAGAAGTAGCTCCCGGTTTGGAATCATCGGCCTTCTACATAGGCGATAATATTTTTCGCTCCAACGACCGCAGTGACCCTATTTTTATTGGTGATACCGGTGCCAAAACCGGTACGGGGACATCGAGTGTTCGCGGTGGGGTGTGGCTGACAGTAAGAGACAGTGGTGGCTATGAACTCTCTATCGACGATGGGGCCACTTGGATAGCTGCTGGAGGTGTCAACACAGCTGTGACGAATTCGCTAACCGGAGAAGTCCTATACGTTGACACCACAGGGATAACCAGCACAGGGGTTGATTTGGTAAGCGTACCCGGCACTTATGATATATTCAACACACTCATTATTATTCGGGACGTATTGGAAAATGAAAAAGGGTTTTCCGAGGCTCAAGTTCGAGAGCTGCTAAACAACTTACCAAGTTCAGTAGAAGAGATAAGCAAAGTTCTGGTTCAAGCCCAAGTCTCTATCGGGTCTAAAATCGGCTTTTTAGATGGCCTCAAATATAGTCTAAAAGGTCTAAAGTACGATACCGAAGATGAAGCGACGCGCCTGCAGGAAGCAGATATCGCCCAAATAGTTATAGACCTCTCTCGCCGTGAGGTTCTATATCAAATGTCGTTAGCAGTGGCTGCAAGACTTATGTCTATGTCGCTGCTGGATTTCATCTGATAGGACAGAGGGCAGAGGACAGAGCTGACTTCTGGGTAATTTGACAACAAATATGTTTGATATTTATACAAGTGTTACGCATGGGGCTGCGAAATTGCAAATATACGCCGGTACAGGTTAACGGCACGGAATTTGCATTACTCTTACCAAGGTTACGACCGTGGGATGGTCGGTTTCTAAGAATTAGGAGCAAAACAGATGGCAATAAGTATGAATCCGGAGCCGCCCGCTCGTGCTTCGCAGAGTAGTAGTGGGCAAAGGCAAAATAATGCGTATTGTAAGCCCAATTATTACGAGAAAGGTTTGGAATTAGCTGAAGCTGGTAAGTACCAGGAATCTCTGGCCTGTATGCAAGAATATCTTCGCACGACCAGCGGCAACGCCCAAGTGCTGAATGATACAGGAGCAATTCTGCATTGCCTTGGCCGTTCGGATGAAGCCATCGAGCATTTCGTCAAAGCCCTGAGCCACCAAGAGGACTCCGCAGAAGTAGTGTGGAACCTTGTAGAAGCATATCTTGCTGTCGGCAAAGCAAACGAAGCTATGCAGCTTTTCGATAATATGGAGCAGATGGACATATTGAATGTGGACGTACTAAACAGAACCGCCAATATATTCTTAGAGCAGAATAATAAGGCCAACGCTATTGAAATACTTCTCCGCTCACTGCAAAGCTGGCCCAACCAGGAGATTCTTAAGCCAATGCTTGAAGTGATTCGCAGCAAAAGACCTAAGATAGCTTTCTTCTGTGGTGGTGATGGTATGGGATTTCTCAATGAAATCATCAAATTTTCAGAGCAACGTTTTCAAGTGCACGTTTTTGAAGAGCAAACAGAAGAAGAAGTGTATGAATTAATGAAATGGAGTGATATTTCGTGGTTCGAGTGGTGCACAAATCTTGCAGTAATAGGCTCGAAGCAGCCGAAAGTCTGCAAAAATATTGTCAGACTGCACCGCTACGAAGCCTATGCGCAATGGCCCGAGCAGATGAACTGGGCTAATATCGACATCCTTGTTACCGTTGGCAACAGCTTTGTCAAAGATGCTCTTATCCACACGGTTCCAAACCTGGAAAGTCAAACATCGGTAGTTACGATCCCCGGCGGCGTAGATATTGAAAGATTTACTTTTACCGAGCGGCAGCACGGCAAGAATATTGCTTTTTTGTCCAATCTGAGAACTGTAAAGAACCCCGCTTTCGTTTTACAGTGCCTGCAAAAGCTGCACTATATTGACCCTGAGTATCGTCTGTTCTTCGGGGGGATATTTCAGAACAGAACACTTGAGCAATACCTAAAGCATATGGTTGATGCTCTTGAGCTTCGCGATGTGGTGTTCTTCGACGGCTGGCAGGAAGATGTCCGTTCCTGGCTTGAGGACAAACATTACATCGTTTCGACAAGTATCATTGAGAGCCAGGGTATGGGACTTTTAGAAGCAATGGCCTGCGGTCTTAAGCCGGTCATCCATAATTTCCCGGGTGCAGAGGAGATATTTCCGTCAGAGTTCTTATTTAACATCTCGGAAGAATTCTGCGAGCAGATTCTTTCCGATACTTATGACCCCAAAGGGTATCGCAGATTCGTCGAAGAAAATTATCCGTTACAGAAACAGTTGAGTGAAATCAACAGCATTTTCACCCAATTCGAAAGCGAGATAGATTCGCACCAAGTCGTGCCCGCGTTTTCCAATAACTTGCAAAAATTGAGTTTTGAAGATATTGGATTACCGGCAGAATTTTCCGTTCCGAAGTTCAAGAGCAATTTGACTGTGTAATTTTTAGCTATTTAGAAAATGTCAGATATTCCTGGAATGTCAGAAAACTACGAGAGTGCCCCAAAAAGCAATGAGGCGCCTTTGTGGTCTAAGAAAAAGGCCGGGCCGGTCGTTACTGTGCTTGTTCCAACTTTTAATCGGCGCCGATATTTAGCTGGGGCCCTGGCCAGTGTTGTGCGCCAGAGTTATCGAAATCTTCAGATAATCGTAATAAACGATGGTGGTGAAGACGTAAGCGATATAGTTAATTCATTTGGTGACGAGCGGTTAATGTTTATCGACAGAAAGGAGAATCGCGGCAAGGCCCATTCGCTTAATGAAGCATTATCTCGGGCCAAAGGCAAATACGTTGCCTACCTTGACGACGATGACCTATATTATCCTAATCACATCGAAACACTGGTCGATGCTCTTGAAAACAAAAGCGACTGCCAAGTCGCATACAGTGATTTGTATAAAGTGTATTGTAAGGTTTGCCCGGACGGCAGCCGAAAGGTTTTAAGCAAAGTCGTTGAAATCAGCAGGGACTTCGACCGCTTTTTTATGTTGTACTATAATCATGTCCTGCACGTAAGCCTTATGCATCGGAAGGATTTGCTTGAAAAAACGGGTTTATATAACGAGGACATCAACGTTTTAATAGACTGGGATATGACGCGTCGGTTGGTTTTCTTCTCAGATTTTCACCATGTCCCTGAAATTACCGGTGAATTTTATCAGCCTGACGGTGACTGTGACAGAATATCAGTGCAGTGTCGCAAGAAGGAAAAGGAATATACGAGGAACATCCTAACGATACGAACCACCCGGCCCGCCAAACCCTGGACTAAACTCGGAGATATGTCCATCATTTTTATTACAGAGAGGCTAAACAAGCAGGCGGGCACAACCCTCGGTTCTATCTGGCAGCGTACCTTCTATCCATACGAGGTTTATATGCCACTGCCGACAGCGGATTTCGAAAAACTTGACACCGATATGCCTAACATAATCCCCGTGCTCGTTAATCCGTTGTTTTCTGGGGCCGAGCGAATAGACGCAGCTTTAGCCAGATGTGAGGGTGAATATATTGCCATAGTACCAAGCGGATTTCCCATGAGAGAATTCTGGGTAGAGGATTCGCTCCATGCTTTGGTCAACAGCTCCGTCAACAACGAGGGATTTGAGTTAGAAGATTCAACAGATAGACTCTGGGCGGTAGTGGTCAGAAAAAATGACTTACAGTATGCCCGGAGGAGGTTTCCAAATTTATCGGTGCGTGAATCTCTGAATGCGTCCGGCATTGTGATAAGGCGGCTGCAACCAGAAGAAATACCGTTTCAGTTTGACCAATTGCTTGAAAAAGCCAGGTCAGCAGAAAAGAACGGCAATTGGTCAAAGGCTGCTGAAATGTTTGAATATATCACCGCGCATCATGAAAACGAACTGTGGATGAAAACGTTAGCAGCAAAGGCATCTTTCAGAGCCGGCGGCCACATTCGAGCAGCCGAACTCAGCCGTGAAGTCAACCGTCAACGGCCAACGGTGGATACACTCCTGCTGGAGGCAAAGGTCAAACGCGAAGAAAAGGATTTTAACTCGGCGATTAAATTACTCGAAAAAGCGGAACAAATACTCGAAGGAAAAGAATTGCAATGGACATAATAGAAAATAATGTCGATGAACAGCACGACTCGACGCAGCATTACGAAGTTTTGCAGGAACTGGGGGACTGTTACACCTCTGTCGGCAACTACACCCAGGCACAACAATACTACGAAAAAGCAGCCGTCTTATCGCCTGACGAAGCGGGTCCTTACGTTGGGCTTGGAGTAGTGGCCCTGCAAAAGGATCTTCTTGATGATGCTGAAATAGCGTTCAGGGTCGCCTGTCGGCTGGACGCTAATTGCGCCAAGGCCTACGCGGGCTTCGCTATGATCGCACAGGAAAGAGCCGATTACAAGCGGGCCTTTGAGATGTATCTCAAAAGCCTGGAGCTGGACACTGATAATCTGATAGCTCTTCTGGGTCTGTTTCAAGCCTCCTGCCAAATGGGTTCATTCGCACAGGTTACCCACTATCTGGAGATGTATTTGAATATGCACCCGGGCGATATCTCCGTTATGTTCCCTCTGGCAGCGCTATATATGAAAGATGGCAGGTTCGAGGAGTCTAAAAAAATTCTCCTGGACCTGTTAAGCCTGGACGAGAACCACAAAGATGCAGCTAATCTCCTGGAAGAAGCCGAACATAGTTTGGCTCAAGCAAAACAAGGAACCCAAACAGGAGCTCGAATGCTATGAGCACAGATAGTGATGAGATTATTCCAGATGAACAGATACATCTGCTGGACGAGCTACAAAACCTGTTGGAAAAACAAATAGAGCTCGCCCGGCAGGGCAACATCAATGAAATCGAGGTCTTAAGCAAGCAAGCCAGCTCTCTTGTAGGGGAAATCGCCCGGTCGGGTGTTCTTGAATCGTCTGAATTTAAAAGTCAGCGCGAGGAGTTGCGAAAATTATACCAGGACCTATGTCTTGCTCTTACAGCTCAGCAAGCCGAGACTGCCGAAGAGCTAAGCCGGGTCCGTAAGGGCAAAAAAACCATCGCAACTTATCGTGACAATATTTAGTTATAAAAAACAAGTTTAGGCAAAATCAAAGCATGATAACTTTGTTGTAAAGAGCGCCTCGTAGGTGTCAGTTTCATCTTTGTACACCCACGGGGACGGAGTCTGCCTATATATGAGCTTGTACGTCATGTTTACAAGCCAATGTAACGTAAGCTGGCGGTCATCCTGGAGTTTTGTTCGTCTGCAAGGGCGCTCTTGAGGTGGATTTTTATAATGACCGTGTTGAAACGAGAGAGCCAGAGAAGGTGACCTCGTATTTTCTGGTAAGCAAAGGGAAATTAATATGGAAAACTCACTGAACAACAAGGTTGTACTTGTTACTGGCGGGACAGGGTCGTTCGGTAAGAAGTTCATCGAAATAGTATTAAGTAAATTTAGCCCCAGGAAGCTTATAATTTTCAGCCGAGACGAGATGAAACAGTATGAAATGCAAAAGTGCTTTAATGATCCCTGTATGAGGTATTTTATCGGCAATGTGCGTGATTCTAATAGATTGCACCGTGCTTTCAGCGGTGTTGATTATGTCATTCATGCAGCTGCGCTTAAGATAGTTCCTTCCGCCGAATATAATCCGTTTGAAGTGGTAAAAACCAATGTATTTGGAGCTGCGAATATTATTGATGCTGCCATTGATAATGGAGTGAAAAAAGTAATCGCTTTAAGCACTGATAAAGCCGCAAACCCTGTGAATTTATACGGCGCTACAAAACTATGTGCCGAGAAACTCTTTATTGCAGGAAATAATTATTCACCTAAGGGTAAAAAGTTTAGTGTTGTCAGGTATGGCAACGTCTTTGGCTCCAGAGGGAGTGTTGTGCCGTTTTTCAAGGAATGTCGACAAAAGGGACAAATTCCCATAACGGACGAACGAATGACACGTTTTTGGATGACTCTGGAGGAGGCCGTTAGTTTTGTATTAAGGTCACTTTTGGAAATGGCCGGCGGTGAGATATTCGTTCCCAAGATACCAAGTATGAGAATAGTGGACTTGGCCAGAGCTGTAGCCCCGGAATGTGAACAGATAGTAACTGGTATAAGGCCTGGCGAAAAACTTCATGAGACCTTAGTTTCTCCTGATGACGGCATCCACACTTATGAGTTTGAGGACAAGTTTGTTATTTATCCGCATGTGGTAGAGCGTGACTTTGAGCGGCGAGACGGTAAGCCGCTCAATACAGGTTTTGCCGGTTACAGAAGTGATAATAATAAGCATTGGCTGGAAGTGGAGGACCTGGCGAAGATGGTAGAAGATAAGGAGAAAGACGATGCGTCCTATTCCTTACGGGAAGCAGTTTGTGGACGACAGCGACATCCGGTCTGTAGTTGATGTTTTAAGTTCGGATTGGCTCACTCAGGGACCGAATGTATGCGATTTCGAGAGAGCATTATGTCAAAAATTTGAATCCGAATGCGCCACGGTTCTCAGCAGTGGGACCGCGTCGCTGCATTTGGCTGGTTTGGCTCTCGGCTGGAAGGCCGGCGATGTGGTATTGACGACACCGATAACCTTTCTCGCCAGTGCCAATTGTATTCTGTATGCGGGAGCGAAAGCGGATTTTGTGGATATTGATGCGTGCTCTTATACGATTGACGTCGAAAAACTGGAAACGAAGCTGAAGCAATATGATGCTTGTGGAAACAGAGTAAAGGCGGTTGTCGCGGTCGATTATGCCGGTCAGCCCTGTCAGTGGGAATCGCTTCGCCGGCTTGCGAATAAGTATGAATTTCAATTAGTGGACGATGGCTGCCATGCAATTGGTGCCAAGTACAAAACTGTGCCGATTGGCTCGTCGAAATATGCTGATGCAACGGTGTTCAGTTTTCACCCTGTCAAGCATATCACGACCGGCGAAGGGGGAGCGGTCCTTACCGATAGCAGGGAACTGGATGAAAAAATAAAAATGCTTCGTATGCACGGTATCACCAAGGATAAATCACTTTTGGACAGGAATGACGGGCCGTGGTACTACGAAATGCACGAACTTGGATTTAACTATCGAATAACTGATATCCAGTGTGCTCTTGGATTGAGCCAGTTGAAGAAGCTTGATAGATTCATTAAAAGGAGACGGCAGATAGCGGCGTACTACGATGGTATTTTCGGTGAAGATGAGAGATTTATTATACCGCAAACGACTCCTGAGACTGAGCATGTATATCATCTTTATCCGTTACAGATAAAGTTTGATGATATTTCGGTGGCAAAAGATGTTTTCTTTCAGCACCTGGGGGAGAGGAAAATATTTTGTCAGGTGCATTATATTCCTGTGCATTTGCAGCCTTATTACCGCAGGCGTTTTGGTTTCAAGGAAGGGGATTTTCCAGTCTCGGAAGAATTTTATAAACGAGAGGTATCGATTCCGATTTATCCGGCATTAGAAAACACAGAAATGGAATATGTTGGTGCGGAAATTGTCGAATCGATAGTTGAGCACTGTTTAACCTGAATTTTGTGAAAGGAAAATGAAAAGACTGATAAAGACTTAATTGAAGGAGAAGAAAGTGCTCAAAGCTATGACATCCCAGCTCCGGCACTGGCAAGGTAAGTTCGGCAAAGAGTACACCGACCGAAATGCTCTTACGCTGGAGGATATGGACAAAAGGTATCAAGGGCATTATGGCGTGATGAGAACTGAACTGAATGAGACGTTTTTAGGAGATTTTGAACGGTCGATTAGAATTCTCGAAGTCGGCTCGAATATCGGAAACCAATTGCTGTTGCTGCAAAAAATGGGCTTTGAAAACCTGTACGGCATTGAGATAAACAACTATGCCGTCCAGCGAAGCAAAGCCAATACCTGTGACATTAATATTATTCAGGGCAGCGCGTTTGATATTCCCTTTAAGGACGGTTTTTTTGACCTTGTGTTTACTTCCGGGACACTTATTCATATTGTTCCTTCGGATATACAAAAGGTGCTCATGGAAATCCACAGATGCACTAATGAGTATATCTGGGGATTTGAGTATTATGCCGATACATATACCGAGGTAAAGTACAGAGGGCACGATGAGCTGCTTTGGAAGACCGACTTTGGGCGTTTGTATCTTGATTCGTTTGATGGCCTGAAGCTTGTCAAGGAAAAGCGGGTGAAATATCTGGAAGATGACAACGTAGATACGATGTTTCTGATGAGAAAACGCGGCACCGAATGATTGAAGACCTTTAAGTGATTATGAAAAAGTCGAACAAATACATTATTGCTACTATCAAATCGTGGAATATAGAGACAACGCAGAAGTTTATTGCCGCCAATCCTGGGTTTGAAATCGAATTAATAACCGATAAAAAATCTCTTAGCTTTGACAGGGTCAAGGCATTCGACCCTGAATACATATTTTTTCCGCATTGGTCCTGGATTATTCCTCAGGAAATTTACGATAATTTTGAATGTGTGGTTTTTCACATGACTGATTTGCCCTTTGGCAGAGGTGGGAGTCCGCTGCAGAATTTAATAGAGCGAGGAATATACAAGACGAAGATATCGGCCTTGAGGGTTGTCAGCCAGGTCGATGCCGGTCCTGTATATATGAAACGCGATTTGGATTTGGCCGGCAAGGCGTCTGAAATATTCACACGTGCCGCAGAGATTGTTTTTGAGAATATGATAGCTGCCATCATACGCGATAAGCCGGTGCCGATTGAACAGGAGGGAACGGTGGTAACATTTACGAGGCGTAAAAGCGAGCAGAGTAATATAGCGGATTTGGCAAGCAGCACAAAGATTTATGATTATATACGAATGCTTGATGCGGAGGGCTATCCTCCCGCTTTTGTGGATACAGGAACACTTAGTATTGAATTTTGTAATGCGAGGCAGGAGGGTGAGTATATTTTAGCGCAGGCTAAGATAAAGATAAAAGATGAAGGATAAGGTTTTAGTGGTTGCGGCCCATCCTGACGATGAGGTCCTTGGTTGTGGCGGAACGGTAGCACGGCTGACAAATGACGGTTGTGAAGTATATACTTTGATTCTGGGGACAGGAATAGGCGCCAGATATGGCCAAGCTGACAGCCAGAATGTGAAGAGCGAAATTGAAAAACTGAAAAAGCGGGCACATGCAGCCAACGAGATTATAGGCGTAAAAGAGGTTTTCTTCCACAATTTCGCGGACAACAGGTTTGATACGGTTGCTTTGCTTGATTTGGTAAAGGTAATAGAGCAGGCAAAAGAGGATATCAAGCCTGACATTGTGTTTACCCATTATGCCGGTGATTTGAATATCGACCATCAAATCACATACAAAGCGGTGTTGACGGCAACGAGGCCTTTGTCGGAGGAAACAGTCAGACAGATATATTCATTTGAAGTTTTGTCGTCGACGGAATGGAATTATCCACTGAGTTTTTCACCAAATGTATTTTTTGACATAAGCGGAGTGATAGAGGCAAAAATGAAAGCTATGAGCCAATACAAGTCAGAGCTTAGAGAGTTTCCGCACCCACGGTCGCTGGAGGGAGCGAAATCGAATGCTAAAGTGTGGGGCATGAAAGCGGGATTAAAATATGCCGAAGCGTTTGAATGCGTACGATGGATAAGATGAGATTTCAAAATGTAGCTGTTTTAACATCTGAAGAAAGCTGGTTTGTCTCCTATGCTCAAAAATTAGTCGAAATCCTTAGAGAAGAAGGTTATCAGTCAGAACTGTTTCATGACCATCAAGATATCGAAGAAGCATTTCAGGTGATCTTCATACTCAGCTATTTCAACCTAATAAAAAAGCAATTTTTAAAAAAGCATAAACATAACTTGGTTGTCCATGAAAGCCAGTTGCCTCAGGGTAAGGGATGGGCTCCGTTGTTTTGGCAGATATTGGAAGGTGAAAACAGGATTCCAATTGTTTTGTTTGAAGCGGCAGAAGACGTTGATGCCGGTGACATATACATAAGTGATTATATAGTTTTGCAGGGCCACGAACTCCATGACGAAATCAGGGACTTGCAGGCGCAGAAGTCTGTCGAGTTGTGCCTGGAGTTTTTGGACAACTACAAGAATTTGAGGCCTGTCAGACAAACGGGAAAAGAAACGTTTTACGCCAGGAGAAGGGCGAAAGACAGTGAACTGGATGTGAATAAAAGCATAAGTGAACAATTTAATCTTTTAAGAATAGTGAGTAATGAAGAATTTCCAGCCTTTTTCTATCATAAAGGTTTCAAGCATATTCTGAAGATATCTAAAGAGGAAAAATGCAGGTAGCATTCGGCGATAAAGTGGTTGTAGAAAATGGCTCTGTATTCATAATCGCTGAGATTTCGGCGAACCACGGTCAGTGTCTTGAAAAAGCAATTGCCTTGATAAAGGCGGCCAAGGAATGCGGCGCTGATGCTGTTAAGTTTCAGGCGTATACGCCGGATATTATGACTATTGATTGTAACAGGAAATATTTTCAGGTTGAGCATCCCCAGTGGGGTGGTCAGAGATTGTACGAACTTTATAAAAAGGCTTATACGCCGTGGGAATGGTTTGGTGAACTGAAAAGGATAGCTGATGATTTGGGGATAATATTTCTTTGCACAGCGTTTGATAAGACCGCCGTTGACATGCTCGAAGGGCTTGATATTTGTGCTCATAAGATATCTTCGTTTGAGCTGGTTGATTTGCCTCTGATAGCCTATGCCGCAAAGACCGGGAAGGGCTTGATAATATCTACGGGGATGGGTGATATCAGTGAGATTCAGGATGCTGTTGACACAGCACACCGGTCAGGCGCGGAGGATATTATCTTATTAAAATGCGTCTCAAGCTATCCGGCAAAGACCGAAGAGATGAATTTGCGAACGATTCAGGACATGAAGGAGCAATTCAATTGTCCTGTGGGTCTTTCTGACCATAGTCTGGGAATTGGAGCGTCGGTTTGCGCGGTGGCTCTGGGAGCCGATGTGATTGAAAAGCACTTCACTTTATCACGACAAGACAACACGCCGGACAGCTTTTTTTCGATAGAGCCAGCGGAATTGAAAAGTCTGGTGGAAAATATCAGGGTGGCTGAAAAAGCTATTGGCAGCGTTCACTATGGAATCACGGCCGAGGAAGAAAGAAACATGGTTTTCAGGCGGTCTTTGTTTGTGGTTGAGGACATCAAGGCCGGGCAAAAGTTTTCAGAGGATAATGTCAGGTCTATTCGGCCGGGCTATGGGCTGGCGCCAAAGTTTATTGATGAAGTAATCGGTAAAACGGCCAGTTGTGATATCGACAAAGGGACACCGTTTAGCTGGGAGCTGGTTTGGCATTGCTATGAACGTAACAGCCAGTTTTTGACGGAGAATGTTTGAGTTGAATGTGGCAATTATACCAGCTCGTGGCGGAAGCAAACGAATTCCAGGCAAGAACATCAGGAAATTTTCCGGCAAACCAATCATTGCCTATTCAATTAAAGCTGCACAGGAGTGTAAGGTTTTTGATCGCATAATTGTATCTACTGATTGCAAGCGAATAGCCGAAGTTGCAAAATCCGCCGGCGCGGAAGTTCCTTTTATTCGTCCCTCTGAGCTTTCTGATGACCATACACCAACTGCACCAGTACTTGAACATGCTATAAGATGGTTTGAATCGACAGGGGAAACAGTAAAGTATTCATGTTGTATTTATCCGACAGCTCCTTTTGTTCGTTCTGAAGATTTGTTAAAAGGCTATAAATTATTGACCGAAAAAAACATCTCAAGCGTTTTTAGTATTACCGAATTTGAATTTACGATTTTTAGGGGATTGAAAATTAATGACGAAGGTTTTGTGGAAATGTTTTGGCCGGAACATGAATTGACCAGGTCACAGGATCTTCCGAGAGCATATCATGACGCCGGTCAGTTTTACTGGTTTGATTCTGCAAAATTCCTTCGAAATAAGCAGTTGTATGCTAAAGATGCTAAGCCTGTCATTCTCCCTCGTTATCTTGTTCAGGATATTGATACGCCTGAGGATTGGGAATTTGCAGAACTGATGTATGAAGCTTGCCGAAAGAAAGGTTTATTATGAAACCGGCAGTCAAAGGAAACCCTTTGGAACGTTTTGACTTTGGACCCTGCCAATAACGTTAGATAAAAACAAGACACGATTTATTTGCTGCCGGGATACATTGCTGGAAATAATAAAGTCATGAGGTTGACTGTAAAGTGAAAATTATCTTTATCAATCCTTCGTTACGTCCAAATGCGAAACGCCGACTGTTACCTGTTGGAGTCGCATATGTGATGACAGCGGTAGGAAAGGCTGGCTTTGGGTTTGAATTGATTGACATGGATATAAACGATATGTCCATGAAAGACCTTGAGGAGATATTGGGTCATAGCAAATTTGATATTTGTGCTTTAGGATGTATTGTAACAGGGTATAGATTTGTAAAGCAGATTGCGGATATTGCAAAGAACGTAAATCCAAGGTGTACGGTAATCGCGGGCAATTCGGTTGCCACATCTATTCCTGAAAGCTTGCTCCATAACACGAAGGTTGACATTGCAGTATTGGGAGAGGCAGATATTACAATGGTTAAGCTCTTGGGTGTGTTGGAGCGAAAAGGAAGGCTGGCTGATGTAAAAGGTATCGCGTTTAAATCGGGAGATGAAATTATTTTTACAGATAAGCGAGCCGTCGTTACCGATATCAATGCGTTCGATTTTCCTAACTGGGACATTTTTGATTTAGACAAATATAATGAATATGGCAAGGTGAATGCGAACTGTTTTTCACGAGATAACGTTTTGTCTTTTCCTCTCAATTCTGCCAGGGGGTGCCCATATAGCTGTACTTTTTGCTATCACGTCTTCAAGGGGGAAAAATATAGAAGGTATAGCGAAAACTTGATTATAAAAGAAATAGAGAGATTACACTACAGATATAACTGTGATTTTATTTGCTTTTGGGATGAATTAACCTTGCCGAATATAAAAGTGGTTAAATCTTTAGCGGCAAGAATTGGAGCATTAGACTTCAAGATAGGGTGGCGGGCTATTTCTCGCGGAGGAATCTTCAGGAAAGAGCACATTGGATTGATTCGAGAGTTGCGAGATATTGGATGTGAAAGTATTTCATTTTCTCTGGAGAACGCCAGTCCTGAGATTCTCCGAGCAATAAATAAACGAATGAGTGTTGAACAGTTCATAGTACAGGCCAAAGCATTGTGGGCAGGCGGTGTCGTACCGCTTACCAGTGTTATCTTCGGATATCCCCAGGAGACACCTGAGACTATAAAAATGACTTTAAAGGTTTGTGAGGAATGTAATATTTATCCCAGTGTTGGCTTTTTACTCCCGCTTCCCGGCACACCTATATACGAATGGGCGAGAGCAAACAAGTATATAGAAGATGAGGTTGCTTATCTTGAAAAGATCGGAGACAGGCAGGATTTACAGATTAACCTGACGAAGATAAGTGATGAAGAGCTTGTCGGGACTGCGGAAGAAGGCTTGCGTGAATTGGCTCACAAGCAGGGCCTGGAACTGGAATCTGTTTTTAAGACCACAACTTACCAAAAACCCACAGCAAAAGCACTTCAAATTAATTGACTGGTGCAATGGGGCTGTAAACGTTTCTTCGTCTTGTTCAAAGATACAATATGTACCAATGGCCAATTTCGATATGTGTTTTATATTAAGATAGTACCAAAAAAGGACTAACAATGTCGGAGAGCAAAGGAAGCAACGATTTTACAATTATGTCTTTGGGGGAGGTCTTTTATGTGATCGTGGCATATGACGAAGTGGTCCGCTCTTTTGAATCAAAGGGCATCAGGGTCAGGCATATTGGAATATCTACAGACTTGTGGTGTTCTCCTGAGAACCATATTGGGGTCAGTAATTATGAATCCTTCGGTTATGACTGCTATTATCTGCCCAGGATTTCCGGCTTTAGAACATCAGTATGGTATACGCCTGATCTCACCAGGGAATTTGAGGATTCTTTGTCTTCAATCAGAGATTTTATGGATAGGTTGCTTTATGACTTCGAACCTGACGTTTTTCTTATCGCCGATGACATGGGTATAATAGAAGTTTTTATTATGCAGTATTTAGAATCCAGGAAAATACCAATTGTATTTGTGGAGCATGGTCCAGCATTCGGTTGCCTGTCAAAGGAAAAATTTCAAATCAAAGAAAGAAAAGCTCAGGACTGGGTTAATAGGGACTATCACCTACCATGTGTTAATCCTATCGGATGCAACGGTAAATACCTGATATGTTCATTTTCCGATTTGCTAAAACAATTTCAAATTAATTATGGTGTTGACCCAGCCATTATCCGTGACACAGGATTTCCTTATTATGATAAGGTTTTTGAGCAAAAGGGTAAGTACGTGAAAACGAAAACGAATGGTAGAAAAAAAGTATTAATTATTAGTGACGGCCGTGGAAAATTCCATGGCGACCATATAACCAGTGCGAAAATCGGCTATAGATTTATGATAGATACTATTAAGGTGCTGCAGAATGATTACGACGTATTTTTGAGATTGAAACCCGGTGAAGTACTCAAATCATTTCTTGACAGCCAGATACTAAAGGAACTTAATGATTGTAAGTTTGACTTTGACGATAATTCCGTAGAATCTTACAAGGCTATTCAAAAATATGATTTAGTCATGGGCAAAGATTCAACGGTATTGCTTGAATCTATTATTTTGGGGATTCCCACAATTCTTATCCGCCTTGAAAATGACCCTTATGTAACTGTGCTCAAACTTTCTAATGGTGCCATGATGAAAGATATTGTTGGGGTACTGACAATTTCTGATGTCTCCGAGCTAAAAGAGTCTATGAAGAAGGCATTTTCAGATGGATATGTAAGGGTATGTACAGAGAAACTGATAGAAAATTACCGTTATTTCTTCGGCAAGCTCGATGGGAAAATGAGTGAGAGAGTGGGAGCGGTAATTATTGAGGCGATAATTCGTGGCTCGATAGAAAAGGGTCAATTTTCACAAGCCTGCAACTTATTGGCTTTGGCCGAGAAATACCCTGATTGTGTGGAATTGAAGAAACTTAAGATTGACTTACTTAACGACCCAAAAATCAAAAAACAGATAGGTTCACAATTACAAACAAAAAGTACAATTGATTCTTTGCCTGGCCCACACACTCCTGTTCGTCCATCTGTTACAGCACATCAGGATATTTATAACAGTGATTTTTACAAGGAGCACAAGGACGAGACACTGTACTCAGCGAAAGTAATAGTGCCACTCATACTGGATATTTTTCCTGCTGGGTCTGTAGTTGACCTTGGGTGCGGTGATGGAACGTGGCTTTCGGTTTTCGTCGATTGCGGAGCCAGGACAATCCGGGGTTTTGATGTTAGCGATCTTGCTCCTTATGATTATCGTGTTGAAAAAAAATATATAGAAACTTCCTGTGATTTTTCATCACAAGAATTTGTCTGCACCAGCAAAGTAGACATCGTTATTTGTTTAGAGGTGGCAGAGCATCTACCAGAGGCGGCGGCGCCGGGATTGGTCAAAAACCTGGTCAATATAGCACCCGTCGTCATTTTCTCTGCAGCTTTTCCGTGGCAAACTAGCACTCATCACATTAATGAGCAGCCACATTGGTATTGGCAGGAGAAATTTCACCATTATGGCTATGTTGAGATAGATTTTCTAAGACCACTTTTATGGTCAGATGGCAGGGTGTGTTGGTGGTATCGCCAGAATATCACTACGTTTGTTTCTCACGATTATCTTGAAAGAAATCCAAAAGCGAAAAACCTTTATTCCAAGTATCAGGAACTTCCAGAGGCTAAACGTCTGACCGTTGTAAGCGAGGGTATCCTAAAAAAGCAATTTAGCCTGATAGAAAAACTAACTAAAGACAACCGAAAACAAAATTCCACATTAGTTCAGATAAGTCAAGATCGATCTGAGCCGTGCGGAGAGACAAACCAAAAGGCTCAGATTTCTACCCCGTTGACAAAAATTGAATGTTCGGTAATTATTCCAACGTACAACAGATGTGCCTCTTTGGGGAGAGCTATTGGATCTTTGGTCAATCAGGATTTTGAAGCGAATCAATATGAAATCCTTGTTGTTGATAATGGTTCGACCGATTCGACTCGTGGAGTTGTTGAATCGGCTGTTTTAAATCATAATGGACATAACATTCGCTATATCTATGAGCCGGAGCCGGGGCTGCACTGCGGTAGACATCGCGGCGCGATAGAGTCAACAGGTCAAATTTTATGTTATTTGGATGATGACGTCGTGGTTGATAAACTTTGGCTTCAAGGCGTAATAGAGACATTTACCAATACTGATGCTGTTCTTGTTGGAGGTAAGATTTTGCCCAAGTACGAGACAGAACCACCAGAGTGGATAAATCAGTTTATAGCAGTTAGGCCGGAAGGAAAATCCCTGGGACAGCTTAGCCTGATAGATTTTGGTAATGAGCTTAAACAAATCGACCCATGTTTCGTTTGGGGCTGTAATTATTCTATCAGAAAGGATGTTCTCTTTGAATGTGGAGGGTTTCATCCTGATTCTATGCCGTCTGATTTAATTAGATATAGAGGCAACGGTGAGATAGCACTGTCAGCGTCTATAAAAGAAAAGGGTTACAAGGCCTATTATAATCCAAAAGCCTGCGTCTACCATTACATCCCCAAAGAGAGATTGACGGTTGAATATTTTTGCAAGCGAATGTTTTGTCAGGGGATATCTGACTCTTTCGCCCAGATACGCAAAGACGGCAACATCCAAAACCCCATTACGTTGAAGATAAGAGATGCTTACAACAAGGGTATGGCGTACCATCATGAGCAGGTTCTCTCCGACCCTGAGTTACTGAAGTGGATTCTGAAAAAGGAATATTTTAAAAGTGAGAATTCTTCGATAAAGGCTCAATTAAAGCAATTTGAGAACTGTTCTGCTGAGGAGAGACAGTCGTTTTATGATGAAAATAGAAATTATTATGAGTTTAAAGAGCGTCTTATTGAATTAGGCGTTCCTGTTAAGGACATAGAAATTGACATTAATGATTTTGAAATGTGGAGGAAGATGAACCCCACAATGGAGAACAGTTATAAACGGCTTGGTGATGCTTTCATAGAAAAGTTGCTGGAACATTATTTAACTTACACTCTTTTGGAAATTAAAGTAGGGGATGTTTTCATCGACGTGGCTGCGTCAGGCAGTCCGTGGGCGGATATATTATCTGAAAGAGGAATAGAATCATATAGACTGGATTTGAGTTATGAACGAGGAATAAACGGTAGGGACATCGGAGCTGATGCTTCAGACACTAAACTTCCTGATAATTTTGCAAGCGTCCTAACGTTACATTGTGCTTATGAATGCTTTATGGGCGACGCTGACAGATTATTTATAAAGGAAGCTGAAAGAATATTGAAGAATAATGGTAGATTCGCAATTGTTCCTTTATATTTTGACCCAATTTACTTAATACTCACAAGTCCTTATTGTGACCAGGGCGAAGTGATAATTGACCCAGGTGCCAAAAAAGTATGGAGGGATGATAAATACAAAGCACCATTTAGCAGACATTATTCTCCTGAGGTATTTGTCAAGAGGATATACTCGAAGCTGAATACCTTGAAAGGTCAGTTGTATTTTGTCAATAATATTGGTGAAATACAGCAAGCATATCCCGACCAAAGAGTTTATTGTTATTTTATTTTTGTTGGTCGAAAAAATGGCGTCAGCGACCGTTCTGCCACAGAGAAAGAGGCGTCTGAAGAATTGTGCGCTTTTAGACAAAATAATCTTGGATACAAGAACGTGCCGGTACCTTCTCGCATGGGAGCAGACCGCTCTGATAGCAGGCATATCGAGCGGGTAGCCACAATTAATTCCGGTGTACAACCGTGAGAAAACTATCGAAAGAGCTATAGTCAGCACACTGAAGCAAATCTGTCCTGTCTATGAAATAATTGTTGTCGATGACTGTTCGACTGATAATACCGTCCAGATTGTTGAGAAGCTTGCTTGCCGGGACAGCAGAGTAAAGCTTATTTGCCACAATACAAATAAAGGTGACCAGGCAGCAAGGAACACAGGTATCAGAAATGCAACCGGCGAGTGGATCGCTTTTCTCGATTCTGATGATGAATGGTTGCCAAATCGACTACAAGCAGGTTTCGATTTGCAAGAAAGAGAAGGCTTTAAGGTGATTCATTCTGAATGTTATATAACAGAAGGAAAAGATATCACTCCTCGAAACATGGGCGTTCTGTCGCTATCAGGTAATATCTACAAGGAACTTCTCAAGCGTCCATTTCCAATGTTCCAGGGGCTATTAGTGAAACGTGAATGCCTTGAGCGTATCGGCTATCTTGATGAAGCTATTACTTCGTTTCAAGAATGGGATACATCGATTAGGCTTGCCAGGCATTATGAATTCGGGTTTGTGTCCGAGCCTCTGTTTATTTATCATCGTTGCCATTCTGAAGACACCATATCGAATGATAAGTACAAGGATGCGGAAGGCTATTACCAGATTGTAGAAAAACACGCAGACGAAATAATCAAATATGCAGGCACAGAGGCACTAATGAATCATTATATGATTACCCTTGAGAAGCTTAAGGCGCTTACCGCATATGAGAAGTTTCAGCAGGTTAAGGTAAAGTTAAAAGCTTTAATCGATAGTGAGAAAAAAGAATTAACCATAAATGGTGGGGTCAAAGAAGTACCTAATCGAATGTATTGAAAGCGGTTAGATTCCTTCAGCGGGACCGTTTGTTAAAAAGTTTGAGGAGCAATTTTCTGCGCATATAGGCAGGAAGTTTGGTATTGCGGTAAGTAGTGACACAGCAGCGTAGCTGAGCAGAGATAAATGGGAAATTCCAGATTAGCTATGATTAAAGAAATTACTTCGGGGGACAAACTAATAGCTATTATTATTCCTCACGATTTTCATACGAATAGTGTTGAGTTTTTTACGCCCAAAGAATTCTCCCAGCAGTTAGGTTACATGAGACATCCTGCAGGGCATAAAATTCTTCCCCATACTCATAAATTAGTTGTTCGCCAAATCCAGTACACACAGGAGACTCTACTTGTAAAGTCAGGCAGGATTCGAGTGGATCTTTATTCGGACGAAAAAAAATATATAAGAAGTGAAGAACTTGTGGCAGGTGACGTTATTCTTTTAGCCAGCGGAGGACACGGCTTTGTTTTTCTTGAGGAATCAGAGTTAATAGAGGTCAAGCAAGGGCCTTATATCTCTTTTGAAGTTGATAAAGAAAGATTTGAAGAAACTGATGAGCTAAAACACTGCCTTTTAAGGTTACTTACGCAATAAAGGTAGCGAATTCAAAATCCAGACAGGAACAGCGAAAAACAAGAGTCTCTAATGAAAACAGCTGAAAGCATTTTTGTTCCGGTTAATGAGCTGCTGCTTTGCGGCAACGAAAAAAAGTATCTGCTTGAGTGTATTGAAAGTGGCTGGATTTCTTCGGAGGGTCCATTTGTCAAAAGATTCGAAAGGGAATTTGCTGCCCGGGTAGGTAGAAGGTTTGGTGTTGCTGTAAGCAGCGGTACCGCAGCACTCCAGGTGGCTGTATCGGCATTAGGGATTGGGCCGGGTGATGAAGTTATAATGCCGACATTTACTATTATCTCATGTGCCGCAGCTATTGTGCGGACATGCGCATCCCCGGTACTGATTGATAGCGACCCTGTGACCTGGAATATGGATGTCTCACAACTTGAAGATAAAATCACACCAAAGACAAAAGCGATTATGGTAGTTCATATTTATGGATTGCCGGTGGATATGGACCAAGTTATCGCTATCGCGAAAAAATATGATTTGAAAATCATAGAAGACGCTGCACAAGCACATGGCTTAACTTATAAAGGTAAACCCTGTGGTAGTTTCGGTGATATCAGTATTTTCAGTTTTTATCCGAATAAACTGGTGACAACAGGTGAAGGTGGAATGGTAGTTACAGACAATGAGCAGATTGCTCGTAAGTCTAAAGAATTGCGGAACTTATGTTTCAAAAAGAACAGAAGATTTATTCATGATGAACTCGGCTACAATTTCAGAATGACTAATCTGCAGGCGGCGTTGGGGGTTGCGCAGTTAGAGCAACTTGATAGATTCATTGAAAAAAAACATCAGGTTGGCAAGAAGTATACTGAGTTACTTTCGGGTATTGAACAGTTGCAGTTGCCGAAGGACCGAATCACATACGCAGATAATATCTACTGGGTCTATGGAGTTTTGCTGGCTGATGATTTTGGATATGATGCAGACTATGTAAGAAAATATATGGCTGACAAACAGGTAGGGACAAGGCCCTTTTTCTGGCCGATACACGAGCAACCTGTGTTTAAAAAGACAGGTATGTTCGAGAAGGAAAACTATCCTGTTGCTGAGAAGCTTGCAAGGCGGGGATTTTATGTCCCCAGCGGATTGGCGTTGACCGAATTGCAGATTGAATATGTGGTGGAGTGTCTGAAGGAAATTCTTAAATGAAGGTCTTTGACAATTACGCCCATTATTATGATTTGCTTTACCATGATAAAGATTACAGAGGTGAGACGGATTATATCTGCGGCCTTTTGGAGAAATTTGCTCCCGGTGCAAAATCCATTCTGGATCTGGGATGTGGCACGGGCAGACATGCGGTGAGTCTTGCTGAGAAGGGATTTGATGTTTTTGGGGTTGACTTGAGTGAGAAGATGATAGCGAAGGCCGGGGAACGTAAGACACAACTCAGTAGTCAAGTCAGCCAAAAGGTGAATTTTGAAGTAGCCGATATTCGCAAGTTAAACGTCGGGAAAAATTTTGATGTAATAGTCTCGCTTTTTCATGTTCTTAGTTATCAGACAACTGATGAAGATTTGCAGGCTATGTTTGAAGTGGTTGCCGAACACTTAGAGCCCGAAGGGATATTTATTTTTGATTTCTGGTATGGACCGGCTGTACTGGCTGAAAAACCCGAGGTGCGAGAGAAAAAAATAATCGAGCAGGCAATGGAAATTAAGAGAGTTGCAAGGCCAAAAATGCTTGAGAACAGCAATTGTGTGGAAGTGAATTATGATATGACAATTCATGACAAAACCACCGGTAACATCGAGGAGTTTAATGAATGCCATCGAGTCAGATACTTATTTATGCCGGAGATAGAAGAGTTTTTGCGCCAGGCGGGGATGAAATTGGTATTTTCATATGGATGGATGACTGAAAAAAAGCCTGGAACTGACACTTGGAGCGGTTGTTGCGGGGCTGTTGTTACAAATACCTGAGCATCTCTGAGAAGGGGGATTTGTGCATTATTTATACGCCTGTGGGTATTTTTCCGGAAGAATTTCACAATACCGGCAGCTAAGCCGGCATTTTAGTTGAATATCGGGGTTTAAAATGCGTAAGTCTTTATTGTAATAGGACTTACTGTTTTTTATTTAAAAGCACGTAACTCTTATATTCGCAAGCGCTTACAAATTTTGCCTGTTAGAGGGATTAGCCGTTAAAGGTATGGAATTTACACTCTGATAGAAAAATTTGTCTATGGGAATAATCTGTCAAGACAGAATATGAATGCTTTGAGAATGTAAACGAAGAAAGACTGATAGATGCAGCGATTTGATCCAATAGTTATTTATCAAATGGGTAAGGTTGGTTCCAAGACGATTCAGGCCTCTCTTGAGAAACTCAACCTGCCGAACAAAATTTACCACACTCACTTTTTGTCCTGGAGTAATATCAAACAGATAGAAGATCACTATTCAAGCATCCCCGGCACGAATGTACGTCTTGACCACTGTAAGGACATAAGAAGCCTGATTGACAGTACGGCAGGAAATATACGGTGGAAAATAATCACTCTGGTTCGCGACCCCGTCGCACGTGACATTTCTGATGTTTTTCATAATATAAAACGTGACCTGTCGCATGTAACTAATGTTGACCCAGAGAGCGCCTTTAATGATATAAACTCTCACATACTTAAGACATTTGCTGATTTTAATGAATCAACTGATTATGCATGTACCTGGTTTGACAAGGAAATTAAAGATGTCTTCAATTTTGATATATATGCAAATGATTTTAATAAATCGACTGGTTATCAGATATACAAAGTCCAGGATGCAGATATTTTGCTGATAAGACTTGAGGATCTGTCACGGTGTTGTCACGATGCATTCCGGGAATTTCTTGGGGTACCGGATTTTTCCATAGTGAAAGACAATGTAAGTGAGAAGAAGTGGTATCAGGGACTTTATAGACGCGTGCTTGATTCTATTTCAATACCAGATAGTGATTTGGAAAGGATATATAAATCTCGTTACTGTCGCCATTTTTATACGGGAGATGAGATAAATCACTTCAAGAAGAAATGGTCCGGAGAAAAAACAGAGATAAAATCAGTTACTGTGGCGAGTTCACAACGTAATTCTTCCAATTCCGGGAAGATCCTGATAGTTCATCCGGAAGGCAATATTAATAGTAATATAAATCTCACCGGCATTGTTGAGATATTGTGTGAAAACGGCTATAAGGTCGATATTTATTCCCTCAAAAGGTTTTACACTCCACAACATTATCGGTGTGCTGGAGCTTCACTGTTTTTGTTAGACAAGCCAGAGAAGTCAGTTGAAAATGGTACCTTTATTTTAGAAGACCCGAAACTCAACTCTCAAGAAAAGATAATCTCCTATATAAACGAAAACTTTAAAAGCTATGATTTGGTTATCGGTGTGGACAGGGGAATAATTGAGGCGGCTTTAATTGCGCAAAACCGCGAAATTCCTTGTGGGCTGATATCTTATGAAATATTCTTTGAAGAAGAAACAAGCAAGGAATTTAAGCAAGAGGAAATAGAAGCTTGCAAGTGTCTGGATTTTATTGTTTGTCAGGATGCACTTCGTGCCAAGTATTTATCAATTGAGAATAAAATCGCTTTAGAAAAAATAATTAACATCCCCGTAGCTGGAAGAGGTATTAAAAAAGGGGAAAAGAACTCTTATTTGTATGATTCCCTGGGAATTAATAAAGATAAGAAGATCGCACTGTTTATGGGCACTGTCGCCCAATGGTCTATGGCAGGCTATATACTTGAAAGTGCAAAGCAGTGGTCGGATGATTGGGTGCTGGTAGTGCATAACCGACATGGGCTTGACCAGGGTGTGCGTCCTTATTATGCAAAATACAAATGTTTTGATAACATTTATTTCTCATTAGAACCGATCGCTGACCCTAATCAGTTGGACTGCGTAATACATTCCGCTGATGTCGGTATTGCTTTCTATGAGCCTACATATCAATCTAAGTATACCGGTAATAATATAAAATATCTTGGCATGGCTTCCGGCAAAATTGCGACGTATCTTCAGCATGGACTGCCGATAATAATAAATGAAATCGGCCAGATGAGCGATTATGTCAGAAAATATGGTCTCGGATTGGTTGTAGATGATAATGGATATTTCAGCACACCTTTAACAAATGGCCAGTTGTTGAAATTTAGGCTAAATTGCTTGGAGTTTTTTGAAAAAAGATTAGATCTGAACCACACGATTGTTCCTTTATTGAAAATTATACAGAGATTATCCGACAAACAGGCAATAACGGTTTCTTCCGAAAATAGTTTAGCGCTTGGCACAAAAGATTTTCTTGCTGGAAAAGTAGAACATCCGGTTATTAACTCTGCGGAAAAGTACAACCTGTCAGGGGAGAAATTATTGGGTAGGAAAGATATAGATGGTGCCCTCAATGCCTTTAAGAAAGCCATTGAGGTTGCTCCGCACTTTATTGCCGCTCATAATAATATCGGCAAAGCATATTTGCAGAAAGGAGAACTGGCCAATGCCTTAAAACATTTCACAAATGCTCTCAAAATTAACCCCTACGATCTTGCGACTGTTCTGAATTGTGGTCAGGTTCTAACCAGTCATGGCCTGGTTCAAGAGGCAAGAAGTCTGTATATGTCCTATTTGCAGGAAAATCCGAACGATAATAAAGTCATACAGGCATTGGAGAACCTTAACTGTGAAAAAAGAATCGAAGGTTGGGACGATGTTATACCCGAGTATAAAAAAGACTTAATAGCAGGGGCTGAACACGTTGTTATGCAGCAAAACCAAGGAGACGTTGAAAGCAGAAAGTATCTTGTCTCAGCTATCGTCTCGATGTACAACTCTCAACGCTTCATTCGTGGCTGTCTTGAAGGTTTGATTAACCAAACAATTTTTAAAATGGGGAAATTGGAAATAGTTGTTGTAAATAGCGGCTCTGAGCAAAACGAAGATGCCGTAGTCCGTCAATTCCAGCAGCAATACGATAACATAAAGTATATCAAAATTGAAAAACGTGAGACAATTTACAAGTCCTGGAACAGGGGGGCACAGGCTGCTTCAGGCAAATACCTCGTAAACACAAACACCGATGACAGGCTAAGGCAGGATGCTCTGGAAATAATAGCCGATACCCTTGAAGCCAACGAACATATAGGTGCGATATATATTGACCAGATAGTCACGAATTATCCAAACGAGACTTTCGAAAAACACCATACAAACGGTTTCATAGAACGGCCTGATTTCTCCAAAGAGGTTATAGCACAGCGTAATCCTTGTGGCCCTCAAGTCATGTGGAGGAAAAAACTTCACGAGCTTATTGGTTATTTTAAGCCCCACTACGAAGTTGCAGGAGATTGGGACTTCTGGCTTCGAATAGTTTTTGACACAGATTATACGATTACTCATATACCTGAATTACTCGGATTATATTACAAAAACCCGCAAGGCCTCGAAATCGGCCCCGGAAAACAAAAAGAGAGACTAAAAGAGATCGATGAAATTAGAAATAAATACGGCAGAGTTTTTTTAGCTCAAGGTGTTGATAATAACCATAATTGCAGCAAATCGGAAGAACTGCACGACAAAGAAACGACGTACTTCCCCCGGCATACTCCTGGAAGTGATTTTAAGAAATCCATGAGAATTTTGCTGACAACCTCTGCTGCTCCGACCCAGTCTCCATTCTCGACCTCGGAGAAAAGACCGCCTATTGGAGTTGGTTTCCTTATTTCGGTGCTGCGTAACGCCGGTCATGAGGTATTTTTCATAGATAACTACTTACAGCCGAACGACTTTCTCGATACAGACTATCTTTGGAAAAATGAAATAGACTACGTGGGCATTTATGCTAATACAATTTGCCTCCGCGATACTCTACGAATGATGCACAAACTCGAGCATTTAAGGCAAACGAATAAATGGAACGGAAAGATAATCGTAGGAGGCCCACATACTACAGTAGCTGTAAATACCATCCCTGACTTTGTTGATTATGTCGTGCAGGGAGAGGGTGAACAGGCAATTCTCGATATTGTAGAAGGCAAGGTAACTCAGAGGCTCGTAAGTTATCCTCGAATAGAGAATTTAGATGCGCTCCCAATGCCCGCCTGGGATTATTTTGTCAAGTTACCCTACAATTGGAATGTAAGGTTTTTTGAAGACCAGCCTGTATTCACAATGAACACCAGTCGTGGCTGCCCCTTCAGATGCCAATTTTGCTCGGTCGGTTCCATCTGGGGAAAGAAGTATACATATTTTAGCGCTGAGCGGATTGTCTCTGACATCGAATATCTTATTAAGAATTATGGGACAAAGGGAATCTACTTCCGGGAAGATAACTTTACTCTTAACAAAGAAAGGCTGAAAAAGTTTTGCAACCTGATGATAGAAAAAAGAATAAAGATATCCTGGGTTTGCGAATCGAGAGTCTCTAACCTCACCAGAGATATTGTTGAACTAATGTCACGTGCTGGTTTAAGGGGATTTTATTTCGGCGTAGAAAGCGGCTCCCAGAGAATGCTGGATTTGACGCAAAAAGATATTACTGTCGAGCAAATTAGATATGTTTTTAAGTGGTGTCATGAGTTTGATGTAAAGACAGCGGCAAGTGTCATCGTTGGAGTTCCCGATGAGACAGAATTGGATATCCTTCAAACAAACCAGTTATTAAAGGAAATCAAACCCACAGTGACCTGGTTCAATGTATTTGTCGGCATACCCGACAGCAAATTATATCGCCTTACATTGGATAAAAAACTGTATGAATACATTGATGACAGAGGCCTGGTTTACTTGCAGGGGCACAATGATAGAGTTCAGCATTACTATAATGGCGGCTTTAACGCATTCATACCTTACCAGGAAAAGAACAAGGACATGACTAATAGGCCTAAAGTTAGCGTGTTAATTTCTGCTTATAATTCCGAAAAATATATCGAGCAAGCGCTGGAGAGCATATACAACCAGACATATCAGGATTTTGAGGTAATCATAGTTGATGATGGAAGCACCGATAGGACCTCTGAGATACTCGTTAATATGAAAGACCCAAGGACGTTCATTTGTAGAAATTCTGTAAATAAGGGCTTAACAAAATCCTTAAACATTGGGCTAAAGTTATGTAGAGGTGAATATGTTGCCCGGATGGATGCGGATGATATTTCTCATCCTCAGCGGTTTGAAAAACAGGTAGGATTTTTGAACGAAAATCCGGAATGTGTAGCTCTGGGCTCTTGGTATGGCAGAATTGATTCCAATGGCGAGGTTTGGGGTAGCAAGGAGACACCAATAGGATATGAAGATATTAAAAAGAACTTGCCAATTGGAAACTGTGTTGGCCATGGGTCAATGATGTTGCGAAGATCCTCTCTGGTGGAAATCGGAGGATATAATGAAAAGTACACATATGCCCAGGACTATGACCTGTTGTTACGATTATCCGAAGTCGGAGAGATACGAAATCTGGGAGAATATCTATATAACTTGAGGTCCTGGCCGGGAGCTGTTTCTGCCACACGGGCTGAACAGCAAAATGAATATGCCGAGCTTGCGTTGCAGGAATCTGTGGAGCGTGAGTTTGACACCAGGCCTGTTAACCGTACGATGCTCTATAGATTTGCAGACAGAGCCCTCGCACAATTTGTCAATTCAAAATACATATCGTGTATTATCACTCTCAATACCGTAGGTAAGAGAGTTAAAGGTGTAGAGAGAATTTTCAGGAATTATGACCTTCTTAGGGGACTTGCCTACTTTGCGGTCAGCATGAAGGCTGAGAGCCGAGGGTATCTAAACAGGGAAATACAAAACTACAACAACGCCGCTGCAAGACAGTTCATATCTGATTATTTCGAAAATCAGATAGAGGCTGATGTTCGGAACTGGTATCTGGAAAACAGCAAGCTTTATGACCTTCGGTTGATTGATCTGGAGAACGAAAGTTGCCAACAACGGCAAAACAATAATATTTCCGAGCCTTACGTTTCTGAACAGCAAAGTGAGCAGAAAGGTATCCGGCAAAGCTCTTGCTGTAAACAATCTGAGCCACTGGTTTCGGTGATAATGCCGGCTTACAATGCCGCTGAACATATCGCAGAGGCAATTGAAAGTGTTCTAATTCAAAACTACCGAAACCTCGAACTGATTGTTGTTAACGATGGCTCCACAGACGATACCAAAGACATAGTATTCAGTTTTAAAGATGAAAGAATAAAATACTTCTACCATGAAAATTCCGGGCTTGCTGCCACGCACAATACCGGGATCGAAAAATCCGAAGGCTCTTTTCTAATAAAGCTTGACCACGATGATATGATGACAGCGGACTTTATTGCCGCGCACCTGGCTGAATTTGAAAAACATCCCGATGTTGACCTGGTTTATTGTGACGATTGTCTTATTGATGAGAACTCCAAACCGATTCGAGTGATTGAAAGACCAGAATACACGGACCGAAGATTGCTCATTAGAGACCTTTTCCACTGTGGCTTTCCGGTAGTGCCGTTCAGAACCTGTATCAGAAGAAGCGTCTTCGATAAAATCGGCTTTTTTGACGAGGAGTTACTGGTTGGTGAAGACTACGATATGATGCGGCGGTTCGTAAAGGCCGGTCTGAAAATACATCATCTCAAGGGTGCTATGTATCTGCGCCGAATGACCAGCGACAGTCTTTCAAGAAATTGCTCCGCCCAAAAGGCAAAAAGTCATTTTGATGTTGTCAAGCGATTTACCGATACGTTCACATACGACGAGCTGTTTCCGGACGTTGAGTGGGATAAGATAGCTCCTGAGATGAGGCAATTGCACGCTAAATGCCTAACTGCCGGGACATACCTTGCAATAGGGCAGGAATATGTAAAGACAAACGCCCCTGAGTGTTCAAGAACAGCTTTCGACCGGGCCTGTTCAGAGCTAAATGACTGTGTAAAAATAGACCCGGAAAACCAGGGTCTGCGGCAGTTATTGCAAAAGTCTAAACTCATACGAGCCAGATATACCGAGGCGCCACAGCAAGTTGTTTCTAAATGAAAACAGATACGGTGGGCAAATATAAGATAAATAATTAAGCTAAAAGTGTTTTTGAACGATAATAAATCACGTAGGTGCGGGCGTTAGCCGTGCTTGTAGATTTTCGTGAAGGTATGAAAACTTAAACCAAAAAGGCAGACAAAGATGCCAACTTTACAGCTCCCAGGGCTTTTAACAGGGATAGATACAACCAAACTCATCGCCCAACTGATGGCTATCGAGCGCCGTTCACTTAATGTGTATAAAGAACGCATAAGTATTTGGGAGGAAAGACAAGATGCTCTGAGCACTCTGGAAACCAAACTCAGCAACTTAAGAAACTCCGTTCGAGCTCTTTCCGACGCCAACGAACTTCGCGCTTTTTCAGTTACCTCCAGCGATACCGACAAATTGACCGCCGAGGCATCTTATAACGCTTTTGAAGGCAATTATACGATCGTAGTCAACCAGTTGGCCAATGCCGAGCGATGGGTTCACACGACCGGCAAAGAATACGCCGAGGATTACGTAGGAGCCGGCACTTTTATCTACTCATACAATCATAAGGAAACAACCTTAACGACCACAGCGACTACAACACTGGAGGACCTGGTCGGCTTAATCAACAACGACGCGAACAACCCCGGTGTTACAGCCAACCTGCTGTACTACAACGATGCATATCATCTGGTGTTGAACGGCAATGACGCCGGCTCCGATTATACCATCTCGGTCAATGCAAGCAGCACGGAAGTGTGGCAGGCCGATAGTGAACTTACACAGAATAGTAATAACGCAACGCTGAGTACGAAGGTTACAGACCTTGAACAATTCAGCGGGACACTCGAAGGCGGAGAAGTTATCGAAATAACCGGTACAGACCACAATGGTAATCCGATAACCCAGGTGGACCTTAGCATCACCAGCAACACCAAACTTAGTCATCTCATCGCTGAGATTAACGATGCTTTTGACGGCATTGCCAAAGCAGTCCTTGAAAATGGCAAAATTGTTTTGACGGATGATACATACGGGGCAAGCAATCTTTCGATTACCCTAACGTACAACGCCAACGGTTCCGCGGCCACATTAACATTGCCTACGATGGCCGTTTTGACAGAAGGTGGCTCAATAACGGCGGACCTGGCGAATTTCACAGCCTCGGACTTTATTGAAACTCAATCAGCTCAGGATAGTGAGATAAGGATCGATGGCTACCCCACAGGACCAGGAATTGCCGAGGTGCAGGCGCTGTCTAAGACCAACAAGGCGACGGGAGGTACCTTTACCCTAACTTATGACGGACAAACGACTGCCGCGATTGACCGTGGTGCTTCAACTGCCCAAATTCAAGCTGCACTTGAGGCATTGTCAAACGTCGAAGCTGGCGATATAACGGTGAGTGGTGCGAGGTTGAGGGACGATGGTGATACGATATTCACATTCCGAAGTACTGTTGGTGATGTTAGCATGATTTCGATTGATACGAGTAACCTAACCCCCTCTTCCGGTTGGACTTTTTCGGAAACGACAAAAGGCGACAACACAGACTGGTGGATCAAAAGAAGCTCTAACACCGTGGACGATGTTATCTACGGCGTTACTCTGCATCTGCACGATACGACTGATGCCAACGGGGAGCAGCTAACTCTGACCAGAGATATCCAATCGGTAAAAGACAAACTAACCAAAATGGTTGATGCCTATAACTTTGCCGTCGAGTATATTAAGGAAAAGACCGGCTTCAATGACGTTCTAAAAACCGCCGGTCTCTTGATGGGAGATTATGTCGTTTCGACCATAAGGCAGCAGATTCGCACACCCCTTATCGTCCGGACCAATGGATTTATAGAGGATATCGACACGTTCCTGACGCCGGGACATCTCGGCTTTAAGCTTGACAGAGAAGGGGTATTGAGTCTTGACATGAATGTCTTTGATGAAGCAATAGCTGAAGATTATATGGGCGTACTGGCCATAATCGGAGCAGACAAGACCGGCAGCAGCGACAGTAATACTATCGAATTTTACGGCGCCCACAGCAAGTACACCACAGCAGGCAGCTACGACGTTGAGGTGGTGGTAAGTGGCGGAGCAATCACCAGCGCCAAAATCAAACTCTCAACCGAATCAACCTACCGCGATGCAACATACAGCGGCAATATAATTACCGGCGACAGCACCTTTGACGATAACGGTAACCCTGTGTATCCCGAGAACGCCCTTCAACTCAGCGTTGACTTAAGTCAGGACGGCACTTTCACCGCCACTGTCAGAGTAAAGCAGGGTTTTACCGGCACAATAGAAGACGCACTGGATAATATGCTCAAGGTAACAACGGGCACCATCCAAATCGACCAGAAACATGTGGACAAACAAATAGAATACCTACAGGATAAGATTGAATACGAAGAAAACCGCCTTACTAAAAGAGAAGAAAGACTGATAGCTCGATTTGCTCGTCTTGAGAGAAATATAGCTTTGATACAACAACAGATGGGTGCCTTAGGTTTCGCTCTATGACATAAAGGCAAGAATGTAGTGTGAGTTTTCATCTGGTAAATTATTGGAGGGAACAACACAGACTTCAGACTCAAGACTCCAGAAAACAGAGGACAGACTTTGACTTCTGACTTTTTTAGTTAGTAGTTATGCGTTCGTAGTTTTTAGTCTATGAACTACGAACTATGAACAATGAACTCATTCTTAATTATCTTCTGACTTCTGACTTCTGAGTCTTGTCTCTTGAGTCTTGTGTCTTTTACACCTGGGAGTTTGCTTTTCTATGACGTAAACGATAAATCATAGCTAACACTTCTGCTACCACCACATACAAAGCCTCGGGTATAGGATTGCCGGGTTTGACCGTTGAATATATTGTTCTGGCCAACTCCGGCCTTCTTACAATGGGCACACCGTAAGCCCGTGCAATTTCCCTGATTTTTTCCGCCAAATGGTCTGCCCCTTTGGCCACCATCACGGGCGATTCCATCGTCTTGGCATCATAACGCAGCGCAACAGCTACATGTGTTGGGTTGACAAGAACCACACTGGCCTTGGGCACTTCCTGCAACATGCGCCTCAAGACCGCTTGGAACTGGATTTTCCGGATTCGACTTTTGACCTCAGGCGAACCTATTGTATCCCTGAGTTCCAGTTTTACTTCCTGCTTCGTCATCTTCAGTTCCTGGATGTATTTCCATTTCTGATAGAAGGCATCAGCAATACCCATAGCCAACAGTACAATGCCGATGCGTATCATCAGGCCAAGTATTATCTTTGCGATAACTGCAAGTATTTGCGTGGACCAGGCCCATCGAAGCCCAGCAAGCATATCGAGCCTGCTCCGAAGATAGAACCAAACGATGAGTGAGATTAAAAGCAGTTTCAGCACGGACAATAAGAGCTTCACCAGAGAACGAGCGTTTACCAGTTTCTGTAATCCTGTGACGGGATTGAACTGGTCGAGTCTAAGCTCTAAAGCCCCAGGCGTATAATTCAGTCCGCTGACAGCGACGCTGGCTATAAAAGAACCCGCACAAAGTGCCGCGAGAATGGGGCAGATAACAAGTATCAAATCGATACTTTTTCTATTGATGAAATCCAAAAATCCACTGCTGTCAGCAAAAATGCTATTTTCGCACGACATCCCCTGCCTAATTTGTATCACGAACAATTGCAGCAAGTTCGGTGCCAACAGAGTAATCATTGCCACCAACACCAGAAGTGTTACAATCGATGTCAGTTCTTGACTCTGTGGTACCCGCCCTTTCCCTCTGGCTTTCGACAATCTCCTGGTTGTTGGCTGTTCCGTCCTTTCGGCAGCTTGCTCTGGCATAATCTGTCCCCGATTTTAGTTCATAAGGGCAGAAGTTTACCCATCCAATCAGCGAATTCGGCCACAAACGTATTTATAAATGGCAAAAAAATTGCCACCATTAACAATCCCAGACCTACACGTATTGGCAAACTGATAAATAGAATGTTCATTTCCGGAATCATACGTGCAAAGACAGCTAATACAACCATCAACACCAAGAATGTCGCCAATATCGGTGCGGCCAATTTCAGGCCGGCCATTAACAGTGTCGAACCAGCCTTAATTATCCCAACGGTCAAAACGTGGATTGTTGGGATACTGCCGGCAGGAAACGTCTCGTAACTTCGCGAGATAACCAACAAAAACAAATGATGCCCGTTAGCGCTCAGAAACAGGAGTATAAATATCATCTCTAACAAGCTGCCAAGTGGTTGAGTGCTATCACCGGTCAATGGGTCCAAAATCTGGGCTATATTCAAACCCATCTGCTGTTCGATAATACGCCCGCTGAATTTAACCGCAGCAAATACAAAAGTAATGCTTAGGCCCAGAGCCAGCCCATAGGTAGCTTCGTTGGCCAGAAGCAATACTGCCTTGACGATAGAGATTTGCTTGGCCTCGATAGGGACAGGTGTTATCATCGAAAAAAAAATCGTTAACAGAATAGTCAACGCAACCTTTATCCTGACAGGAATGCTTTTCCAGCCAAAAATAGGAAGTACCAAAAAAAATGCTGAAATCCTTGTCAGCACTATTACAAAACCAAGAAGTTTTTCGGTCATCAGTTCCATAAAAATGCCTAAAGTGAACTACAGAAAACAGATGCCAGAGGACAGAGGACAGAATTTCTGACTTCTGACTTCTGACATCTGCCCCTTCAGTGTCCAATATTCCTGATATGGCCAAACATTTCGTTGGTAAATCTAAGTATCACCTCCAGTGTCCAACCGCCACAAATCAACGTAACGATGCCGACAGCCAAAAGCTTAGGAACTATCGTTAAGGTCATATCACGTATGGAAGTAACTGCCTGAAACAATGTCATCACCACTCCTACAACTATACATGTCAGCAGAATCGGAGCAGCTAAAAGCAAAGCCGTCTCGAGAGTATGCCGGCCCAGGTAAAGAACGAAACTACTATCCATAACTTGTACCTCTTCTCTATTGACTATTGGTTTGGAATTTAAAATCCTGTTTTTTCTCTCAATAGTCAATATTCAATTGTCAACCACTTATCACAGGCACTTCACACTCAACGTTATCTAAAACTCATACTAAGACTCTCGGCAAGTAATCCCCAGCCATCAACAAGAATGAATAATATCAGCTTCAAAGGCAGTGAAATCATCATTGGTGGCAGCATCATCATACCCGCACTAAGCAAAACACTTGCAATAACAATATCCATCAGTAGAAAAGGAATAAACAAAAGACAGCCTATTTCAAATGCAGTGCGGAATTCACTGATAATAAATGCCGGAATAACTATATGCAAATCTATGCCCATCAGACTTGTTGGAGGTTTTATCTTGGCCATCCGCACAAAAAGAGCTAAATCCGCTTGGCGGCACTGCCGAAGCATAAATTCCTTGATACAATCCCCGGCCCTGGTACCCGCCGTTTGAAAATCAATCTCGTTCGCAAGATAAGGCTGTATGGCGCTTGTGTTGGCCTTGGCGAATGTAGGAGCCATTGTGTACAGCGTCAGAAATAAAGCCAAACCCATCATTGCAATAGTAGGAGGTATGTTCTGCGTGGTCAAAGCACGTCGAATAAAAGACAAAACGATAACTATCCTTGTAAAGGAAGTCATCATCATCATAAGACTCGGCAGAATCGCCAGGCCGCTAAAGATGATTACAAGTTTGACAGGTGTTGACCAATCTTTGCCTTGGGTCTCGCTGGCCGTTGCCTTATCTATAACCGTCATCAAATCCGTGATGCTTGGCATACCGTTTGCAGGGGCACTTGTCGTGGAAGTATCGCCAAGCTGTCCAGGCAGCACTGGGATCACATTGACATCCTGGCCAAAAGAGGATCCGGCTGGTATCAAAACAAAAAACGCCAGAAAAAACATTCTAATAAACTTGCAGGTCATTTATATCCTCAATTATTATCCATTTCCTGTACTGACAACTCCGTTAAGGCACTCGTCTCAGCGAAGGCCGAGGCCGCAGCGGGACTGGTTAAGTCGGCCAATCTTGTGATGCTCTCATTTGTACTGCCTATAAGGAACCGTCGATTGCCTATCTCGAGCAGATGTACTGCCTTGCGCGGCCCGAGATGAACTGTTTCAGCAATACGAATCTCTTTGCCCGACAGCTTAGTAATTTTTGGCAGAAACCTTTTTGAAACATAAATCACCGCTACACCCAGAACAACAAGGAACAAAACCGAAAACATCATTTTAAAGAACAACTCTCGGATGCCTGGTTTATCACCCGTCCTCGTCGAAAAATTGGGGTCATTTTCAAATAAAGAATTAGATTTGGATCCGCCTGTTAGAAGCGAACCTTTCGGTTTTGAATTTTCCAATTCTGTTCCATCGGTAGCCGATCGAACCGAGCAGACCAATAGCACACCGCTGCCCAACACAACTGTTATCAAAAAAACAACAATCTTTTTCCTGTATCGCATCACGCTACAAAATACCAAATTAGAAAGTGCATAAAGTGTCTAAAGTTTAGAGTGCCTAAAGTTATGGATTATTTTTTTACTTTAACTCACTTTAGGCACTTTATTTCACTTTAGACACTTTAGTTCATATGCAAATAGCGTGCCGAAATACCAAAAGGGGCATTAGAAGCCGTCAGCAGGACTTTCGATGCGAGAATTGGCACATAATCGGACAAACTGTCGAAAAACTTGACACGAGCACGAATTAATCGTCCGCCCTGAGGACTGCGATTAGGATCTGCGACTGTCTGGAAATCGGGCTATCCCGCCGCACCCAATCACCTCCCGGCCCAGCTCCCCACCAATAAACAGACCACTTAGACCAGCCCCCAAATGCACTGCGTTGCGTTTGGAAACTGGTTCCGGAAGATAAAATACCCCGCAGATAATCCGCCGCCGCCTTGGCCCGCTTAGCTGAAAGTATCCACTGTTCTTTCTCGGTTGCTCGGTCATCGGCTAAACCAAGCACATAAAGTTTAACCGGCCTGGAACCGGAATCCTGCTGCAAATGCGAGCAAAAGCCGCCTAAGAACTGCTTTGCCGAGGCATTCAGACGTGCATCACCCCGCGCGAAGCGAATGTTAGTTAGCGAAAAATCGGTTTTCTTTGCGGCTATTTCTGACGGCATCGTCTTCATAGACTGGCGTAGTTCATTGAAGACCTGACGAATTTTCTCCTCTTTTATATGTATGCTCCTGCCTTTAAATAACTTATCGGGGCTGCTTATGAAATGCCTGATTTTAACATTACCGAAATCGGGTCTTGGCTTCCTACCCAACAACATACCAATTCCAAGGTTTCTAATTGCAAAGGAGAAGGAATCTCGGCCCTTGTGAAATATTTCCTCGTCCTGTACAGTCGCAAGGCTCAACAGCATCACAAAGAATGTCAGCAGCAGCGTTACCATATCTGAAAACGTAACGATATATGCCGGGACTTTAGGACCTCCTTCTTCGGTTGACTGATGCCGACGCTTCAATTGTAAACGCTCCGTTCTAACAAAACTATCTTAACAGTACGTTCAGGCTCCAGGCTCGCGCGGGCAGGCTCACCCCTTCTGAGGCCCTCTTGAGCCAGAGTACTTGCCGCCGAGATGCTGAACCACTTTTTATTAAGATTCTGCTCGGTTGTAAGATACTCCATGACCGCCCAAGCCCGCGGCAAACCAAGCTGTTCAGCGCCCTCTTCGCTCGCCGGCCCATTTTCGCTAACAACTACACGGCTGGGTACCTCTTTTAAGAATGACGCCATTTTAGTCATAATGCGACGACCTTCAGCCGAAATAAGCGTACCTCTACCCCAAAAGATTTTTTCCGATGAGATTGTGAAAACCTTCCAGCGGCGAAAATCCGTGGGCGTATCTTCTTTTAAGTTGTCGTCCAACCCTTTAATCAAAGTAGGTTTTTCGCTGCCTTCGACCAGCTCCGGTATCGTTTCAATTTGCTCTATAGGCAGGACTGCATCTCTATTTTTTTCGTCCGGCTGGCTGATCCCGGGCAGAGCCTCCATGAAACCCATTCTTAATTTCCGAAAAACTTTGTCATCGAAAGACGAAAAACTCAAAAGAAGCACAAAGAACGTCAACAGCAGCGTCATACAATCACTGAAAGTTACCATCCATATCGGTGCGCCTGGAGTTTCATCGGGTTCTGCCTGTTTGCTCCTATGTCCCATTATACAGTAGCCTTTACTTCTTCCCGTCTGCCCTGTGAGATAAATGCCTGGAGTTTTTCTCGAACAATGGTTGGATTATCACCTTGCGCAATAGCACAGACACCTTCTACAATCATCTCTATTACGGTTGTTTCTGCTTTAGAATAAATCCCCAATTTGCCTGCCAATGGGATAAAAAGCAAATTTGCTGATAACGCACCATAAAAAGTAGTAAGCAAAGCTACCGCCATTCCTCCACCAATCGCTTCAGGTGAACTCAGGTTTCTAAGCATTTGCACCAGACCGATAAGTGTGCCTATCATCCCAAAAGCAGGTGCGGACGACCCCATAAACTCCAAAATCTTTTTGCCGGTCAAATGGCGCTCCTGAAGGTACTGAATCTCTATAGACATAAAGTCCCGAATTTGTTCGGCATCCCGTCCATCCACAAGCATCTGCAAGCCCTTGATGAAAAATATATTGTCTAAGTTAGGAATCTCCTGCTCCAAAGCCAACGCCCCGTCACGTCTGTTGATGGCTGCGAAGTTAACCATTTTTTGAATCAGCTCCGACTGTGACGGTATCTTGGCAATGACCGTTTTCTTGATTACCGAAAATATTCCCAAAAACTGCGGCAGTGAAAAATGTATGAGCGTAGCACACAGCATGCCCCCTATGGTGATGGCCATTGAGGGAATATGGATGAACATCTGCCAACCACCACCCGCAACAATGGCGGTTATAATGACCAAAAAACCAAAAATTATCCCTATTATCGTTGCAATATCCACGGGATTACTTTCCTTCAAATACCAGTTTTAATCTCCGGGTTAAAAACGCTGCCAGATTGGACTCAGTATTGGTTAACTCAGCCAACAGTTTGGCTTTGGTCCTCTCGGTCATATAGTACAGAATCTTCACCGCCTCATCAAAGCCACTGCTCTGGCTATCAACCTTACCAGGTTGCGTTTGGCTCGTACACATACTAATCAATATCTTGCCGGCACTGCCTGCATCCATCTTGTCATAGGTAGCTGCTATCAATACAAGGTTGTCCTTCTCGGTCTGGGCAATCTCAAGCTTGCTTTTGAGCAACTTATCGCGCTCATCCTTGAGACTGGTGACGATTGAAATAAGCTCGATTCGCAGATTATCGAGGTTCTTAATGTCTTCTTTTAACGTATCCTGGGCCCTCTGCAATCTTTGTTCCCGCACTCCAAGTTCTTGCAGCTTATCGTTATACTCCTGCACTTTTTCCCTGACCTCAAAGACAAGATTCTTGAGCTGCTTTTCCGTCATAGCTTTTTTCTCTCTGTCGGAAGCCGTACCAACAGCACTTATCACACCGACTCCAGGCTGGGGAAATTCCGGAACAGTCTCCACGTCGGCAAGCGCCGGCTGACCCGATTCATCGGGACGGCTTGCCAAAGGTGGTTTAGTAAGCCACCCCAAGACAAACGCTCCGGCAAAACTTACCAGTCCCGCTGCCGCCGTGATTATTATCAGTTTCTTACTCACTGGTTTTTCTCCTAACAAAACTTTTGCAAAACTTCAGATCCTAACTTTACTTTGTGTTTTTCGAACAAATGAAACTATAGATCCCTCATCCAATTGTTTTTGCTCAAGTTTCTCTTGTTCCTTTATAAATCGCATCTTTGCTTCGGTCCGAAATTTTTCCAGGCATTCTTTAAACCTTCTGAGTTTTATAACTTCTGCAATTTTGTCTCTTTGTTGTAACTCCAGCTCTTTCACTTTATCTTCGAGTTTCTTAATCTGCTCATCACTTGCCGCCGAAAACTTTAGAAAAAATTCCTGCTTGCCTAATCGCTTCTTGGGATTTTCGCCGGTTAAACCATCAATTATATCCTCTAACATCTTCCGCCGTGCCAGCAGCTCGCCTCGTGTCTCAACTAACCTTTCCGTCAGCTCAAGCAATTCTGCTCTGGCTTTTTGTTCTTCCTTTTTCCTTATGTCAAGAACACGCTGCAACCGCCATACAAACCGTTTCATTTAATTTCCAATTTTTCCACTCTCAATAAAGGCTGAAGCCAGAGTCTGTCATCTGTCTTCTGTCTTCTGTCATCTGTCTTCTGTCATCTGTCTTCTGTCTTCTGTCTTCTGTCTTCTGTCCTCTGCATTTTAGGAACCCAGCAGCTTATCCCACGACCGGGTAATAGCAGTCAACTGCTTGACAGTCTCTTTGAAATCGGTCCTCTCTCGAATAGGCTGAATAAGAAAGTTGTTTATCCTGTCAATCAAGGCTACCGCTCCGTCAATACGTCGATTGCTGCCCGACGAAAACGCTCCAATGTTTATTAAGTCTTCAGCATCAATATAAATAGCGTATATTTCTTTGAGCTTCTGTGCGGCAAGCTGGTGCTCTTTGCTGACCACCGCAGGCATCAATCGGCTGACACTCTGTAAAATATCCACAGCGGGATAATGGTTCCTCTCAGCCAATTTCCTTGACAGAACTATATGCCCATCCAGCAGACTCCTGGCACTATCAGCCACGGGGTCCGCCAAATCATCGTTCTCCACCAGTACGGTCAAAATGCCTGTAATACTGCCGGTTTCGGCGCAGCCCAAACGTTCGATAAGTCTCGGCATTAGTGAAAAAACGCTCGGACAGTAACCTTTTGTCGTCGGCGGCTCACCCGCGGCAAGACCTATTTGACGCTGGGCCTGGGCAAAGCGAGTTAGCGAGTCCATCATAAACAAAACATTTTTGCCCTTGTCTCTGAAGTATTCGGCAATTGTAACCGCTACGAATGCCGCCTTTACTCGCTGAATGGGGGGCGAATCCGAGGTGGCAACGACAACCACGCTGCGTGCCAAACCCTCTGCACCGAGGTCTTCCTCGATAAATTCCCGAACCTCTCTGCCACGCTCACCTATCAGCGCCACCACATTGACATTTGCCTCACTCGAATTGGCAATATCGCCAAGCAAAACACTCTTGCCCACTCCGCTGCCCGAGAAAATACCTACGCGCTGCCCCTTGCCAAAAGTTAATACACCGTCCATCGACCTGATGCCCAAAGCCAAAGGACTGGTAATTTTCTCCCGGCTCAAAGGTGGCGGACTATTTGCATCCAATGCCCTCTTATCCGTCCCTGTTAACGGGCCTTTATTATCTATAGGCTCTCCCAACCCGTTCACTACCCTACCCAAGATACTTTCGCTTAAGGTAATATGCCGGACAGTAGTGCGTGCGGTTACCGTATCGCCCGGCGATATACCATCTATATGCTCCAACGGCAACAGGATAAGATGGTCATTCTGGAAACCTACCACTTCAGCTAACACACGCCGACCATCACGAATCTGGATGCCGCAAAGTTCTCCTAAACCTATTGCCGGACCGGCAGATTCGACCGTCAGACCGGAGACCCGGACCACAAAACCCTGACAATCCAACAAATTTACATCGCGCAGCGCCGAGTGAAACTTCTCAAAATCAATCAAACTGTTACTAACCTCGCTCGCCCCGTTAGAAATCTTTCCTTTTTGTATCGCCCCATCAGGACTAAGACACCTCTCGTCTGTCCTGCTAACAGCAAGGACTTCTAATGGGCTTATACCACTTGTTGCAGAATTTCTAACGGGGCTCGTAGCCATAACTCATTCCGCCTTTTTAAGTGCTTTACCTATTCTTTCCAGATGTTCGTTAATCAACGATTCGATTATTCCTTTGGGGCTCTCAAGCAGGCACTCTGCCCGCCCGATATTCGGGTCAGAAACAAACTTAACGCCGGCTAAGGCGCCGTCTGCTTCATCCTGCTGTGCCTTCTGGCATTGCGCAAGGTCTTCAGGGTTCAAATGCACCACTATATTCTGGCGAGTTGGAGCATTGTTGAGTGCTTCCTTAACAATAGATTCTATTTCATATGCACCATCTTCTACTTTTTGCATCAAAATCTTTCTGGCGATTTCCACCGAAAGTTTGGCAATTTCTTCTTTATGCTCGACAAATATTTTGTCGTAAAACTGATTGAGCTTGGTAACCACACTATTAATTGCCTGATAAGCCTGCGAAAATGCAGTTTTCTGAGCCTCTGAATCCCGTGTCAGAATTTGCTCGGAATTTGCTGCTGAATCCGCTCTGCCGCGACCGGCGGAATCATCCAGGATTTTAGCCGAGGTAATCGGCTTCTCAAGATGGATTGTAAGTGTCTGTGTCATTCTGCTATCGCCCTGTCACCCTAAGTGTCCCTTGCTCATTGGCATCCCGCAGCGGACCGACAACTTCTTCTCTGGCATCAAGAACTTCCTTTTCCAGCGGCTCCTGCATCAATGAGATTTCTTCATCAAGCATAGCTGCAGCCCGCTCAGATATATTTGAGCGTATTTTTTGCATGATATCTTCATCTGCTCCATAAAGCGCCACCGCTAATTTGCCCGGCTCCACGGCTCGCAGCGCTTCCTGCATAGACCTGTCCGCTATTGACGGAATATCTTCCCACGTTATCATCAAACGCTTTACCATTGTGGAGGTTTCCTCATCATGCTTGTTGAGTTCATCAAGTAGCTGGTCTCGCAGGTCTTTTTCCAGACCACTCAGCACAATAGCCAGCTTTCGTAGAGTTTGCTCCGGTTTTTCTGCAAGAGTCTCTCCTTTGAGACTCTTTAGCCGTTCGCTAACCGTAAATGCCATCCGCTGTTTTACTCCGCTGCCCACCAGTTCAGGATTCGTCATCCTGCACACAGCTTTGAGCCGAGCTTCTTCACCCAAACGCGACAGAACATCCTGACTTTTCTTCGGAGCCAGCTCAGAAAGTACCACAGCAATCGTCTGTGGGTGTTCACCATCCAGCGCAAGAACCAATTCGTCCGTACTGGCCAGACGAATATCCACAAACAGGTCTTTATCCCCCGTAACCTTTTTAACCTGGGATTGGATTTTCTCGGCACCGTCTTTGCCGAGTACGCTTACAAGTATTTCGTTAAGAAAAGTTTTCATGCTAAATTTACGTGTTTGCTTTTGTTGAAGTGAGCTAAAGAACTCCTGGGCAACCTTCGCTTGTTCCCTGGCATCGCGCTGCTCCGATGCGTCGATTCGCGCAAGCTCCATAGCAATCTCCTGAATCTCCTCAACGTCAAGTCCCTTGAGCAGTTCAGTAGCAGTTGCAGCATCCAGACTCATTAACAACATCGCAGCTTTTTGTTTACCCGTCAACATCGCATCATTCTTCTATAAATGCAAGCTCACCTTTCTCATTCATTTCCCGCAAGACCTGGACAATTTCCGCTCTGGCTTGCTCAATATCTTCCTTTCCGTAAGCTGACACAAGTAACGCCTGCTCATTCAGAACAACAGCCATCGGCTCAGAGATATTGTATTTTATTTTCTGAACGAGCTTATTGTCGGCCTTGACCAATGCCAACGCTAATTTCTTTACGTCAATTCTTCTCAAGGCCCTCTGCAGCGACCTGTCAGCAAGTTGTGGAATATCCTTCCATACTATCATTAAGTCAGCTGCCATTTCACCGGCCCGTCTGTCTTTGCGCTGTATGAAGCCGAGCAGACCATCTCGAATCTCTTTACCCATGTTTCGCAAAATCACAGCTAATTTTCTTAAAGACGGTTCAGACTGTCCTGCTGCGGCCTTGGCCTTCGCCGCGACGAGTGTTGGTGAAAGTCCACCTGCACCCCCGTTCCACCGCAAGGTGTCCTGCGGATTGCTTTCGCAAGAACGCACGGGGGTAGCAATAGCCTCAAGACGTCTGCAAACCACTTCTGCTATTCGCCTCTTTGCTTCGCCGCTCATAGCCCCACAACCGCTCATCCTGTTGACAACACTAACTCGGATACTCCAGTCCAAAAAGCTGAGCACCTCCGAGTTTTTCTCCGTCGGCAGTCCTGATAAAACTACCGCAGCAGTCTGAGGGTGCTCACTCTCCAGAACCGATGCTATCCTTTGGGACTCGGCGGAACGAATAGATATGAAAGGGTCGTCTTTGTACAGCAGTTCCTGTATTCCGGCCTGGATATGCTCTGTCTTCTTATCACCTACGGTAATCTTCAATACTTCTTTCAGAAAGCCATTAAGGTGAAAACCACGATTGGTCTGCAGCGAATTACAGAACTGCCGGGCAAGTTTCAAGCTCTGCCTGCTCCTGCTGAAACCATCGGCATCCAGATGTGCCAATTCCACTGCCAATTCCTGAACCACCTTGGCGTCAACACCTTTAAGCAGCTCAGCAGCGGTTGCTGAATCCAAGCTCATCAACAACATTGCAGCCTTTTGTTTACCCGTCAATACCATTTTCGTATCTCGGAGCCGCCTGCCAGAAGTCCGCAACGGACGGATACCTGCCTTGTATCTCGTTCGAAGAAATTTTCTGCTCGAAATTTGATGTTCCTTGTTCGGCATTCGATATTCACGTCTTGTATATCGTGTTGCTTATTATTTCGCTATACGCATTATGATTCATGCATTGCGATTTTTATTCCGCCTTTTCTTCGAGCCAACTGGCAAACAATTGCCTGACACGCTCAGGGTCTTGTTCCAAAGCACCGGCTATCTGTTTGCGCAAGACTAATGGCTCGGAGCTCCCGCCTCCACCTGGAAGAAGCCCGGCGGCCCCTTCAGCTTCGGGCAATTGCCCTGCTGCGGCCGTCGATGCCACCTTACTCTTTGCGCCACGAAACATACGAAGAACGAGCAGCGCGCAAACTGCCATAATGCCTAAGGAAGCCTGGCGGGCAATTGCTATATAGCGAGGCCAACTGGAAGGCTCTTCCTCAACCAGTGATGCAAACGGACGATTGAACTTAACATCAACTACTTTGATCGCAGTTGCATCCTCAAGACCAAGAGCATTTTGAATAATTGCCACCACATCAGATTCTTGCATTATCTTTGCAGTGCTGCTACCGGAACCTGCCTCATTAGCGTCTGATATCGACAAGTCAACAAAAGCCGCTACTTTCAGAGATTTTATTTGGCCCGGCAAAATAATCTCCTGCTTTACAGTCTTGCCAACCTCGTATTCGGTAATAATTGTTTCATCTTTCTTTACGATTCCCGGTATGGCTGGCCCGCCATCGGCCGATGGTGTGCTGGCTCCAGTTTCAGAACCGCTTACAATCTCTTCTTTTGTAGTCACTCCCTTTGGGTCAAGCTTTTCTGTAACGGTGCTAACGCTGTTCATATCAATAACGGCACTGACCTTTACCGTTGCCCGGCCGGGGCCTAAAACAACATCAAGCATGTCCTCAACCTTGCGGGCTAAACTCTCCTCTACCCTTTCCCTATAATCCTGAACAGTACTTGCCCCGCTGGCCATAGTTGGGTCAGACTCACGAGAAAGAAGATTGCCCTGGCTGTCTATCACGGTAACATTTTCGGATGTAAGCCCTTCAACACTGCCGGAGACCAGATGAGTAATTGCCGCGATATTCAAAGCGCTCAATTTATAACCCGGTCTTAGTCGAAGAATCACAGAAGCGGTGCTTTTGCCGGCATTAGATGTAAAAAGCGTTTGTTCAGGGCTTGCTAAATGGATACGGACGTGAACGACACCGTCTATCATTTGGATGCTCTTGGCAAGCTCTTCCTGGAGTGCTCGCTTGAGGTTGACGCTTTGGACGAACGGGCTGATGCCGATTTTTTCATTATCAAATATCTTGTAACCGCCCTGTTCACCTACCGGAAGGCCCTCTTTTGCCATATCCAAACGAAGCTGATATACCTGTTCTTTCGGCACGTAGATACTTGTCCCGCCGTTTCGCAATTCGTAAGCAATGCCTTTATCACTGATTTTCTCCGTAATCTTAGCTGCCTCTTCGAGCGCAACTTCCTGGTATAGCATTCTCATATCAGGCCTGCGGGCCCAATAAGTAAGAAGAGCGGCGGCAGCAACAAATGTAAGAAAAAGCGCAATAAGCAAGGCCCGCTGAACGAGGCCTATCTTTTGCCAAACCAGCATTATCTTTTGGAAAAAGTTCATTAAGCCCTTTTGTTAATTTGGTGAGTGGTAATTGGTGAGTGGTTAATTGGCTACTCACTACTCACCAGTTACATTGGCATATTCATGGTTTGCTTATACGCTTCAATCAGCTTATTCCTAACGCCCACAAGAAGCTTGAAACTTATATCAGCTTTAGCCACCGCTGATATCACTGAGGTGATATCAGCGTTCTTACCCGATAACAAATCCTTTATGGATACATTTGAGGACTGTTGAAGGTCACTAACCTTGGATATGTAGCTCTTCACGGCATTAGCAAAGTCCGGCTTCTTGTCCTCGGAACTATCCACTTTCGGCATCCCGGTGGAATTGGGATTGGTCCTGGGCTGTACCGAATGGCGTTCCCAAATTCCCTTCATCGAGTTTGGGACACCACTTACATTTGCATTCAAATTAACCATAGCCTATTCCCTAACTTATCGAAGTAATTCGAGCGAGGTTTCCACCATTCGCTGGTAACGCTTCAAGACCGCTACATTGGCTTGATACATCCGTGTTGCAATATTCAGATTCATCATCTCAAGCGGCAAATTTATATTGGGCATTGAAACGTATCCCTGCTCATCCGCCCGAGGGCTGCCGGGGTCGTAAACCCTAAGAAAATCGCCCATATCCGGAAGAATTTCGCCCAGCTCAACACCGCCCAAATCGCCATCTGATTTGAACATCGCTTCGAGCCTGCGATAAGGCTCACCATTACCGGCATCGCTTGTGCGGGCATTGGCAACATTCGACGAAATCACTTCCATCTGTTTGCCCTGTGCTCGCAAACCCGAAATTGCTATATCTATAGGGCTGAAGAAATTGTCAACTTTCATTTGCTGTTCCTTTCTCTTTCGCTGCCGGGCCTTGTCCCGACTCATTACAAAACACAGTAACCAACAATGGATTACTACCTTGCGCCTACATTTATTGCCAATTCAATCCCCCTGTACTTCTTGTTGAGCAGCCGAATATATGTCGTGAAGCGAAGACTATTTTTAATCATAGCACCCACTTCGTTTTCCAAGCTAACGTCGTTGCCGTTTGACTTTACCGGTGTCTGTTTGGGCCTATAAATCTGCGGCTCAAGTTTACTAAGGTCAACTGACCCGGATGAATCCAGGGATTTGGCAAGTAACTCTTCAAACTTGACATCAATCCTGCGGTATCCCGGAGTTTCAAGATTGGCAATATTATTGGCGATCGCTTTCTGGCGAAGGCTTTCGGCTCTTATACCTGCCTCGATAAGAGCTATTATGCTATTTGTCTTGGACATCTGAAATTTCCCAATATCTATGGCTTCCTGCAAAGCAAGATTTATACACAAGCCCTGCCTGACAAAATATATCAGCAAGAATCGTGCCAAACGTTTAAAGCCGGTCATTTTCAGCATATTAACCCTTATGCTGTGTGAAAAACCGCCCTAAGCCCTAATAATCGCTGATTTGGGCGGCAGCAGTGATGTCAGGATTTTATACAATGGCGTACTTTTTTTACATGCCCATACTTCCGGCAAGGCCATTCAACGAACCCTTAAACCAAACCGGAAATTCCTTCCTATATCCAGAATATTTCTCCGTGAATACCGCTAACAGCAAGGCATTATCGAACAATCGCCGTCCTTTTAGTATTCATAAGTTCAGTATCAGCAAAGTGTTATCATTTGACAGGAGTCGCCCCACAAATACTGGCACAACAGTTGCTGCTATAAAATTTAGAGTGCCTAAAGTTAAAAGGGATGAATAATGAATATTCAGCAAGGAATATCGAAACTCGATTCTCGATACTCGATACTCGATTCTAACTTTTTACGAGTATCGAGCATCCAGCATCGAGCATCGAGCATCATTCCTTATTCGATCCCGATGTATATCGGGATTCTTTTTTGTAACTTTAGCTCACTTTAGCTCACTTTAGGCACTTTAGTTGTATGAATACGAACTTGTTGACAATCGATAATATGATGTTCGCGGGACCAGCCGTCGCGGCCCCTCCTGCACCCAAACCTAATACATTCACAAATGCCACGCGGTTATCCCCGGCGGCAGATGATACCCCACCGCCTCCTAACACTCTCGAACCAACAACGACCGATAATACGCCTTTTATCGCCCGAAATGAGCCTGTAAACAAGCCTGCGCAAGATTTTCGCCATAGGCTTCGCGAAACAGTAATGAGTAAAACGACCCAGAAAGCACAGGATAGAACAAAATCAGAAAAACAAGACCCGGCTTCTGCGATACCTTCCAAGACGAATCCTACCCAATCCCCTTCGGCTCCAGAAGCCCCAATTACACCTGGGGCGCTCGTCAAAGAGGCCGCTACAAAAATGGAGCCGAAAACCGGGCGCCAATTTGCCCAATTGATCACCGATCTGAAAGATGGCAAATCCCCTCCTGTTACGGGACAAGCAGCCAAATCAGCCCAAATCAAACTGCTCGTAACCACTGATAAGGGTCAGCTTGGACTCAAAACCGTTTTACCGGAGACATCCAAGGGCCAACATGGACTCAAAACCGTTTTATCTAACACATCCGAGGGTACTGCCGATACCCAGCCTGGACAAGACAAAAATACTGATAAGATATCGATATCAAATAGCACTGTCGTACCCACAAAAGGCCCAACCAATGGGGAAAACACCAAAGAACTGATGTCCGATGCCCTTGTTGATAACGACAGCAAAACAACTACTACCAACAAAGGAGCAGCTACAACAGATAAGTCAGCCATCCCCGGCAATGAAAAAACGCCGGCCTTGAATACCAACTTCCCACCGGCTCAGACCAAATTCACCGAACCCCAGTCTCAGCCTGTCGGCATTACTCCGGAAAAATCTACACGCCTCGCCAATAAACCATCTGAAAGTAAAGCAGCCGCCCCCGAAATACTCTCAGAATCATCAGGAGGCAGCGGCAAAGAGTCCCTACGTGCCGGGAACAAACTCCCAGATAATCCTACTGCCCAGGAGTTGAACATAACAGCCGTCCAGGTATCCACCGGCCAAACAAAAAACCGCAGCAGTTCGACCTCCAATGACAGTTCTAATTCAGACCTCGAACAAATACTCTCTCACAACAACCCACAAACTCCCGTTACAGAACAATCCCCCAACTCTGCAGAGGGCGCAAAGAGCTTCAATCTGCCGGGACAGACTTCGCCCGGCAGTGTCTCTGCAGATATTGGCAAACAGATTCTTGAATCTATTCACAGCTCTTTATCTCAAAAAGGGCAAGACCAGCAGATTACAGTTCGCCTCAATCCACCGGAACTGGGAAAGGTTCTCATAAAATTCCAGGAGCAGGACAACCAAATAATAGGCTTGTTGGAAGTCAGCAAGACACAAACCAGAATAGAGATACAGCAGGCACTGCCGCAGATAATCCGAAGTCTTCAGGATTCAGGTATTCAGATAAAGCGGCTTGAAGTTGTGCTCTCCGAGGCCGAACAGCCGGAACATGAAGCTCTTAGAGACCAATCGCTGCACAACGGCTGGGGCCAGCAACAAGACTCAACAAATTCATATATGGATGGAAATAATCCCGATGCCAGGGGGATTAACGAATGGTTAATAAACAATAATAGCTACGAGAACATTTCCGAATTACAGGAGGCGCTCGTTACTGATGGCATAAATATGCTGGCATAAATATACAGTTGCTTGATGCTGGATGCTCGTCGAGAATCTCGGAGCTCTGCGGAGACCCCTTAGGGGGAGTATCGAGTTTACACTTCGACCTTTCTGCTCTCCCACTTGCGACATGTCCGACTCAGGTCTTTATGGCGATGCCGAATTGCCGACTTTCATCCGGATTTATCGACGAAGTAAGCTCTCTGGCGACCCTTGAAATAACCGGTTTCCACTCTCCCCTCTCGGCCTGCCGAAACAAGCGCATAGTGGGATACCACTGAGTCCTGTCGCCTTCAAGGCCCCACCTCCAGTCCGGCACAGTAGGCAACATAGTCCACACCTCAACGCCCAAAGCTCCGGCGAAGTGAACTGTTGAATTGTCCACAGAGATTACCACATCCATCGCTGCCACCTGGGCGGCAAAACTTTCTAAGTCCCTGAGAGGGTCAATCCTCTCATCTTTCAAAATCTCCACACCGAAACGCTCATAGGCCGCCTGCAACTGCCTCGAGCATTCGCCGTATTGCAGATTCACAAATCGTGCTCCCTTGACCTTCAATATAGGGCCCCAATGCTCTAATCCAATAGACCTTTTCTGTCCTTCCTGGCTGTTCCCGCTTCTGAAGCTTATCCCAACCAGCACAGGATTTCCAGCGTTTAGCGTATAGCGTTTAGCGTTTAGGCTTTTACTATCCGCTATCCGCTGTCCGCTATCCGCTATTTCTATATCGGCTTTGTATTCGCTGCGAAACCGCTCGCGCTGCTTCTCGTCGGGGACCATAAACGGATTCTGAAAGCCCATGGAATTCGGAGACAATCCCAGCACGCGGGGGATAGAGGCCATCGGAATCTGATGGGTAATTGACGCCTCTTTGAGCAAAGGCGCAGGAGGGTCGCTCCGTTTAACAACAATGACCCCGGGAAAGCTCCTCTGAAGAAGCGGCACTAAACGCTTATCACATTCGACAACCACCTCAATACCCTGTGACAGTATATGCCGGATAAGCCCTGAAAACTGCACTTCGTCGCCGATGCCCTGCTCGCCCCATACGAGCAGCTTTGCCACACCTTCCACAGAACCATTCCACCACTGCTGCCAGAAGCCACGCAGAGGTGTGGAAAAGCCGGCATGTCTCCAGCGCCATTCGTATTCATCCCATCCCTGCTCGAATTGAGCCCTCAGCAACAGGACAAGTGAGCGGTTGTGATGGGCCTCTGCACATTCAGGGTCAATAGCAATCGCCTTTTCAAAGGCGGTGTTTGCTTCAGAGAATCGACCCAGTTCCATCAACGCTGTACCAAGATTGTTGTGGGCTTCCACGCAGGACGGACGCATAGTTATAGCCTTTTCGCTTACACTAACAGCCTCTTCAAAGCGCCCCTGCCGGTTAAAAAGAATACCCAGATTATCGCGGAATTCGGCTGAATCCGGGACCAGGCTTACCGCCTTTTGCAGATTCCCAACCGCCTCTTCAAATCTACCTTGAGCAATCAGCACCATACCGAGATTGCTCAGGGCCTCGGCATATTCGGGGTCAAGGTTTACCGCTTTCGCGTATGATGTCATCGCGTTTCCCAAATCTCCCTTTTTCTTCAGCGCCAGCCCGAGATTGTTGTATGCCTCCTTGAAATCACCCTGCAGGTGGATTGCCTGCCTGCAGGCGGTTACTGCCTTATCCAGACGGCCCAGCGTCATCAGCGCAACACCAAGGTTATTGTGCGCTTTTGCAAAATCCGGCCGAAGTTGAAGCGCCTTGTTGAACTCCGAAACAGCCTCGTGAGATTTTTGGAGTTGATGCAGAGCTATTCCCAGGTTGTTATGGATGTGGGCATACCCGGGTGCTTGCCTGATGGCCTCCCGCAGAAGCTGTACCGCTTCGGTGTATTGGCCTCTTTGACTAAGAAGAGCGGCGAACAACTGCATCGCATCGACTTGGCGGGGAACCTTCTGAAGAACCAGCCGGCAGAGTTGTTCAACCTCCAACAAACGTCCGGCATCGTAGTAGGAAAATGCGAGGTCCAGAGCTTGCTCAACGGTCAATCCGGATAAAGAAATGCCGGAGAGAGTTTCCATGCTGTCCCCGTCGGTTTTCCTGAACGCCCGAGCATTGTTTTCATTCTCTCTGTCGTTGTTCGGTAACAACGGGAGTCTCCCATTTGCGATATACGGTCTCGATAGACCTTAGAAAAGATTCTTTGAGCTTGTTCCTTCTGGTTTCTGCATACATTAGTGAACTATACCATATTGTCCGATAATTTAACAAAATTTTCCGCTTTTTTTGCCGTTCTTAACAGCCTGCCTGCTATATCAGTCCCGATTTCATCCGAATTACCGGTCCAACGATTTTGCGAGTACTTACGTCAAAAAAATCCCTCAAGTCTGTTCTATTTTGGTCGATAATGGCCTTTGGAAGCAAATTCTTCCGGCGTGCTTGTTGCACGTGCTAATTAGTATTTGGAGGCTTTTGACAGGGCCAAGAAAAATTTGTTCGGTACTTTATTAAATTAAGGAGTCAAGAATATGTTAGCAATTAAGAACAACCTTATGGCAGTAAACGCTGCGCGGCACCTGGGAAACAGCTACGACGCCCTGGCCACATCGATCGAAAGGCTGTCGTCAGGCCTGCGCATCAACAGTGCAAAGGACGACGCAGCCGGCCTGGCTGTTCGCGAATTGATGCGAGCCGACATCGCTGTTTTCCAGCAGGCTGCCCGTAATGCTCTGGATGGCATCAGTATGCTACAGACAATGGAAGGTGCTATGGCAACAATCGATGATAAATTAGTGCGTATGCAGCAGTTGGCCGAGCAGGCGGCCACAGGCTCGTACTCTTCTGCACAGAGAACAATTATGGAGAACGAGTTCAAAGAAATGCGCGAAGAAATCGACCGTGTCGCCGTAGCAACCAAGTTTAACGGCATCAAGATGCTCGACAACTCCGCTTCCGTGGCAATCCAGGTTGGTAAAGCTGCAAACGACTATATTACCCTTACCGGCAGCAATATGACCAGTGCATCGAGCGGTCTTAATATCACGGGTCTGACCATTGGCAACGTAACCAGCGCCAAGGCGACATTGACATTACTGGACAGCGCAATCAACACCAAAGATAACGCTCGTGCCCAGTTCGGTTACAAGATGAACCGTCTGGAAGGTACTATATCGGTGCTTAACATTCAGACTGAGAACCTGATGGCAGCCGAATCGCGTGTTTCGGACGTCGATGTGGCTACCGAAATGGCAGCGATGACAAGAAACCAGGTGCTGGCACAAGCCGGTATCTCAATGCTGGCACAGGCCAACGCAATGCCTCAGATGGCACTGCAACTGCTCAGATAAAAAGCGGCAGCATTCGAGCGTTGAATGACACTATAAGGGAAGATGACTGGGGCGCAAACCCTCAGCCATCTTCCCATAAGTTAAGATACCAGCTAATTCGTCGTGCGTGATGCGTATCGCGCAAAACAAAAACGCAATACGATATACGCAATACGAGAATCAACGGAGTGAAATTATGAATGGAATCGCAACATACCAGGACAATACAGTTACAACACAAAGCAAAGGCCGTCTCATTGTTATGCTATACGACGGTGCAATCAAATTTATGAGATTGGCAGTCATGGAGCTGGAAACGAACAACCACGAGAAAAAGGGCCACTATATAAACAAAGCTCAGGACATAATCAATGAGCTCAATGCGATTCTGGATACGGACGCCGGCGGCGAAATAGCTGCCAACCTTCGCAAGCTCTATTGTTTTATGAGTAATCGCCTGTCGCAGGCTAATGTAAAACGTGACCCTCAAATGATTCGTGACGTAATCAAACTAATGGAAGAATTAAACCAGGGTTGGAAGGCCATCGCCGGATAATCAATTATGAATTTATTGCTGTAGTTAAAATATTACCCAGTGGAAGAATTCCTTTAAAATGTTTTTGTATCAATACAATAAATTGGTGAAAAGAGGGCTGTGCGATGCTTGAAGCAAAAGATATTATGACCAAGAACGTAATTTGCATAAAAAAGGACATCCCTGTAGTTGATGCCATAAGACTTATGGCGAAAAACAACATCACCGGCATCCCTGTGGTCGAAGATGATATGACTCTATTGGGGATTATTTCAGAACAAGATGTGCTAAGATTATTCCACACTTATGAAGATGAAAAAGACCGGACAGTAAACGATTTTATGACACAACCTGCTGTTCACTTCGAAGAGGAGGAACTTTTGCTGGATGTTTGCTACTGTTTGAGAGACAACAATATCAGAAGAGTCCCGGTTACGTCAAATGGCAAAGTAGTAGGCGTTATCAGCAGGTCAGATATCCTTAAATGCATTCTTCGACTATTGGATGAAGATGCCGTTCCAGCCGCCGGTGCCCCCAATAATACAGAGCGACAAATAACCCCCAAATAAATTCGGTATACATTTCGCCTAAAAAACCGACGTTTTAGGCATTTACCGAGGTTGTTAATCCTCCGAACAGCTATAAAAATCTCTCCTCAAAGCGAGGCAGTATCTATACCTATTATTTAGGCTTCTTTATCCTTGATAAGCCCAAAATCTTGTCTATAATTCAAGAACAGTCAAAGTAGTAAGTTAAAAAAGCTGTTTGTTACGCACTTAGTATCGGTAGTGGCCATAACGAGTTTTGCGCCTGTAGCTCAATTGGATAGAGCATCGGTCTACGGAACCGAAGGTTAGAGGTCCGAGTCCTCTCAGGCGTGTTACTTTTCTCATCGGCGTCAGCCGATGACGCACAAAGTTTATCATTATCGAGCTACGCTTCCAATTGGGTTTGAATTGGGTTTGTTTTTTTGGAGCCTGAAAGCGGTTTCATTTTCATAATCCTCTATAACATATAAGTTTACGTTCATTTTGGGCGTTGCGGAGATTGGGTTTGAATTGGGTTTGTTTTTTCGGACTGCGAAAGTGTCGTTTTTTCTGTAATCCTCTATAACATATAAGTTTACGTTCATTTTGGCCTTTCGGAGATTGGGTTTGATTGGGTTTGTATTGGGTTTGTTTTTTTGCCCCGCCAGCGAGAGAAAAATTTCATAATTCCTTGTACATACTGAGCTTGCAATCCGCCTACGGCGGACAAGATTGGGTTTGTTTTGCATAATTCTTTGATAATTTCGTACGTAATATTTCGTAGATTGTATTTCGTTC